>JAGRFY010000068.1 GCA_020445765.1 Rhodocyclaceae bacterium
ATCAGGCAAAGGAAGTACTGAGGAAGTATGGCGTCGTCACGCCGCGTGGTGTTCCGTGCTTTTCCGTCGATGAGGCGGTGAAGGCGGCGGAGGGTCTCGGCGGTTCGATCTGGGTGGTCAAGGCCCAGATCCATGCGGGTGGTCGCGGCAAGGGCGGTGGCGTCAAGCTCGCGCGCTCGCTCGACGAAGTGCGCTCGAATGCCGATCAGATTCTCGGCATGCAACTGGTGACCCACCAGACCGGTCCCGAGGGCCAGAAGGTCCGTCGCCTGCTGGTCGAAGAGGGGGCCGACATCAAGAAGGAATACTACGTCGCCGCACTCACCGATCGCGCCAGCCAGAAGATCGCGATGATGGCCTCGTCGGAAGGCGGGATGGATATCGAGGAAGTCGCCGCCAAGACGCCCGAGAAGATCATCAAGGTGTTCGTCGATCCGCTGATCGGCCTGTCCGACGACCAGGCCAGGCAGCTGGCGAGCGGCATCGGCGTGCCCGATGCGTCGATGGACAAGGCGGTCGACACCTTCAAGAAGCTCTATGCCTGCTACATGGAAACCGATGCCTCGCTGGCCGAGATCAACCCGCTGATCCTCGAGGGCAACGGCAACATCAAGGCGCTCGACGCCAAGTTCAACTTCGACTCCAACGCCCTCTATCGGCACCCCGAGATCGTCGAGATGCGCGACCTCGACGAGGAGGATCCGGACGAGCTCGAGGCTTCCAAGTACGACCTCGCCTACATCAGCCTCGACGGCAACATCGGCTGCCTGGTCAACGGCGCCGGCCTCGCAATGGCGACGATGGACACGATCAAGCTGTTCGGCGCCTCGCCGGCGAACTTCCTCGACGTCGGTGGCGGCGCGACCACCGAGAAGGTCACCGAGGCCTTCAAGATCATGCTCAAGAACCCCAAGGTGAAGGGCATCCTGGTCAATATCTTCGGCGGCATCATGCGTTGCGACACGATTGCCACGGGCGTCGTCGCTGCCGCCAGGGAAGTCAATCTCTCCGTTCCGCTGGTGGTTCGGATGAAGGGCACCAACGAGGACATCGGCAAGAAGATTCTCGCCGATTCCGGTCTGCCCATCATTTCCGCCGACAGCATGGCCGAAGCCGCGACCAAGATCGTCGGCGCGGTCAAGTAAGGAGAGTACGAATGTCCATCCTCATCAACAAAGACACCAAGGTCATTACCCAGGGGATTACCGGCAAGACCGGCCAGTTCCACACCGAGAAGTGCATCGAGTACGCCAACGGCAAGAACTGCTTCGTGGCCGGCGTCAATCCCAAGAAGGCCGGCGAGAGCATCTTCGACGTGCCCATCTTCGCCAGCGTCAAGGAGGCCAGGGAGTCCACCGGTGCCACCGTTTCGGTGATCTACGTTCCGCCCGCGGGCGCTGCGGCGGCTATCTGGGAGGCTTGCGAAGCCGACCTCGACCTGGCGATCTGCATCACCGAGGGCATTCCCGTTCGCGACATGCTCGAAGTCCGCAACAAGATGCTGCAGAAGGAGGCCAAGGGTGGCAAGAAGACCTTGCTGCTGGGCCCCAACTGCCCGGGCCTGATCACGCCGGACGAAATCAAGATCGGCATCATGCCGGGCCACATCCACAAGAAGGGCCGCATCGGCGTGGTGTCGCGCTCGGGCACCCTGACCTACGAGGCGGTTGCCCAGCTCACCGAACTCGGACTCGGCCAGTCGTCGGCAGTCGGTATCGGCGGGGACCCGATCAATGGCCTCAAGCACATCGATATCATGAAGGCCTTCAATGACGATCCCGATACCGACGCCGTCATCATGATCGGCGAGATCGGGGGGCCCGACGAAGCCGAAGCCGCGCGCTGGTGCAAGGACAACATGCAGAAGCCGATCGTGGGATTCATCGCGGGCGTCACGGCGCCGGCGGGCAAGCGCATGGGCCACGCCGGTGCGTTGATCTCCGGCGGTGAGGACACCGCCAACGCCAAGCTCGCGATCATGGAAGAATGCGGCTTCACGGTCACCCGTGACCCGTCCGAAATGGGCCGTCTGCTCAAGAAGCTGCTCTGACCCGGCAGCACTGCAAGTGTGACAAGGCGCCGTGTGAGCGGCGCCTTTTTTCGTGTACCTTGTCGTGTCCGTACAGCGATGCGCGAAGAGAGGACGATGAAGGTTCGCCAGATCGAGGGTGCCCCGTCGCACAGTCCGGCTGCGATAGTCGTGGAACCCGGCCGGGAGCGAAATGACTGAGGCCCCAGTACGACGGATGGCGATGGCCTCCGACATCGGCCGTGTACGCGCGCGCAACGAGGACAGCGTCGATGGCGACGCAGCGACCGGCTGGGCGGTGGTCGCGGACGGCATGGGCGGACACCGGGGTGGTGACGTCGCGTCGGCCATCGTCGTGCGCGAGGTGAGGCGCAGGTTGCATCAGGCGAACTGCGCCACGCTGTCTGACGACGATCGAGCAGCGGCGATCGCAGCGGCCGTCGGCGAGGCCAACCGTGCCATCATCAAGGCGTCGAGCGATGACCTCCGCCTGCACGGAATGGGCTCCACCGTCGTGCTGGCCTGCTTTTCGAAATCGGTGCTGACGGTCGGTCATGTCGGCGATTCGCGAGCCTATCTCTTTCGTTATGGTGAGCTGCATCGCATGACGGTCGATCATTCCCTGTTGCAGGAGCTCGTTGACGGGGGCATGATTAGCGCGGCCGAGGCCAGAAGAGCGCCAGGCCGCGGTGTGCTGACCCGATCGCTCGGGGTCGATCCGAAGGTCGAAGCAGCCGTCTCCAGCTTTCCGGTGGAGCCCGGTGATCTGCTGCTGCTGTGTTCCGATGGCCTGACCGAGATGGTTCCGGATTCGGAGCTTCGCGACGAGCTTTCGCGCGCCGGCGACGATCTGCCCGAATTGACCGCTCGGCTGATCGCATGTGCAAACCGAAACGGGGGGCGGGATAATGTCAGCGTCGTACTGGTGGCGTTCTAGCCGCGAGACGATGGATCAGGTCGCGGATGTGCACGGATCGGGCACAGGCAGCGGCGGATACTCGCTGGGGACGGGGCCATCCGACATCATCAGCGCGATGGCGGATGGCTTCGGAGTGGACGTGTTACTGGGTTTCGAAGATGCCTAAGCTGATCCTGAGTATGGACGGACTCGTGCTGAAGGAGATTGAGCTCAACAAGGAGCGACTCTCGATCGGGCGCAAGCCGCACAACGACATCCAGATCGACAATCTCGCGATCAGTGGCGAGCACGCGGTGATCACGACGATCCTCGACGACGCCTTTCTCGAAGATCAGAACAGCACCAACGGCACCTATGTCAATGGTCAGCCGGTCAAGAAGCACGTGCTGCAGAACAACGATCTGATCGAACTGGGCAAGTACCGGTTGAAGTTCATCAAGAACAGTTCCGAGCGCACCATCAACCCGTCCGAATTCATCGAAACGGCTGCGATCAAGCCGCTGGCGCTGGACGCCAATGGCGAGTTGATCGAGACCCACGTAATGGATCAGCCGGTCGCGACGCCGACCAGTGGTTCGGAGACACAGATCATCGACAGTCGTCAGGTGCCCGGCACGCGCGAACCTGCGGCGGACGCCTCGCCGGTTGCCGGCGAGCGGCCGGGCGCGGCTGCACTCGCCCCGCGACCCGCCGCCGGCGAACTCAGCGAAGGTGTGCTGCAGGTCCTCAATGGCGGCAATGCCGGCAAGGAGTTGGCATTGACCAAGAGCCTGACGACGATCGGAAAGCCCGGCGTGCAGGTGGCGGTCATCACACGGCGGCCGCACGGCTACTTCATCACGCACGTCGAAGGCGCGACCTTCCCGTCGGTGAATGGCAAGACGCTGGATGCCCAGGCCCATCGCCTCGAGGATCAGGACGTGATCCAGATTGCGGGCGTCAAGATGTCGTTCTTTCTGCGCTAGGCGCGGTGTTCTCTGCTCGGCAGCCGGTGGCGGCGCAGCCCTCGGAGGCGCCGACTCCTCCGCGAAACCCGCCCGCGGTCGAGTTACCGTCTTGTCATCGAGGCGGCGTGTGACTTAATGCGCGCCCGAATCCGCAGACGCACGCTATCGTTCGAAGATGCGTATAAGCTTGCCATTCGTTTGCCGGTCGGAACCGATGCGGAAGGTGGCCGCCTGAAATGAAGCTGACGGTTCTCGGCTGCAGCGGCGGAATCGGCGGTGCCCATCGGCGGACGACAGCCTATCTGGTCGATGACGACATCCTGCTCGACGGCGGCAGTGGCGTCGGTGATCTCGACTACGAAGATCTGCTGCGCATCGACCATGTCTTCGTATCGCATGCCCATCTGGATCACGTCGCCTTCATTCCGTTCCTGGTCGACACCGTCGGCGAGGAGCGGCGGCGGCCGATCACCGTCTATGGCAACGCCGAAACGCTGCGAATCCTGCGTTCGCATCTGTTCAATTGGCTGATCTGGCCGGACTTCTCGACCATCCCCGATCGCAGCGCGCCGTTTCTGCGCTATCAGGAGGTGCGCGTCGGCGAGGCGATCCGCCTCGGCGATCGGACGATCCGCCCGCTGCCCGCTCTGCACACCGTCCCGGCGCTCGGATACTGCCTGGACAGCGGACGCGGCAAGCTCGTCTATACCGGAGACACCACCTATTCGGACGAGCTGATCGAGCACATCAACCGCATCCGCGATCTTCGATATCTGATCGTCGAGTCGGCCTTTCCGGATGCGCAGCAGGGCCTCGCACTGGCATCGCGCCACATGTGCCCGAGCCTGTTGTCGCGGCTGCTGGACCAGGTGGAGGGCGACCCGCAGGTGCTGGTGACCCATCTCAAGCCGGGCAAGGGCGAGCGCATCATGACCGAGATCCTGTCATACGAAGGACGCCTGTCGCCGCGGCGCCTCGAGCCGGGCATGGAACTCGAGTTCTAGGCCAAGGGCCTTGCCTGGATCATCCGACGGGGTTCATCGACGGGCCGGCACGCGCCGTCCGGCGTGTGGACGTGTCCGGCCGTAGGGGTGGCGATGGCATGGCGCACTTAGGCCAATTCATTATGCGCAGTTAGAATTCATCGGAGAGACCGGCAAGGAATGTACTTCCGGCATCAGGAGACGGAGAGCGCGAGAATGAATTCCCCGAGCGTGCGAGTTGCGAGCAGTCCATCCGACGTCAGTGCCCGTCTGGCGTTCTTCAAGGGCTTGCAGAGCATCACCACCCGGATCCACGCGACCAAGAACATCGACGAGATCATCTTCGAGCTGTCGCCGGATCTGTGCAGCCTGTTCCGGGCCGAGCGGATCAGTATCTATACGCTCGACGACTCCCGCAGCGCGATCGTCTCCAAGATCAAGTCGGGTCTGCACGAATTCAACGCGATACGGCTGCCGATCAAT
Organism: Rhodocyclaceae bacterium; assembly: GCA_020445765.1. GTDB lineage: Bacteria > Pseudomonadota > Gammaproteobacteria > Burkholderiales > Rhodocyclaceae > Cognatazoarcus. The sequence goes on from JAGRFY010000068.1 coordinate 5,362, forward strand.
GCCGGCAGCATTTCGGGCTACGTCGCGATGAGCCGCCAGCTGTTGAACATCGCCGACGCATACGACGACGAGGAGTTGAGCCGAATCCACCCCGACCTGCATTTTCGCAAGGATGTCGACGAACGCTCGGGGTTCCAGAGCCACCAGATGCTGGTGGCGCCGATCGTCGACGCCCACAAGGGCCAGTTGCAGGGGGTCGTGCAACTGATCAACACGACCCACGGCGGGCCCTTTCCAACGCTCGCCCAGGAAGGCTTGATGGGGTTGGCACAGACCCTCGGTACGGCATTTGCGCAACGCGTGCAGTCGACCGTCGGCTTGCGCTCGCGCTACGAGGGCCTGGTCTCCGGCAATGTCATATCCGACGAGGACCTGTCCGAGGCCTCCCGCAAGGCGCGCGCCGCCGGGGTTCGCACCGAGGAGGTGCTGGTTGACGAATTCGGGCTGTCGCTCGCGCAGATCGGCGAGGCGCTGACCAAGTTCTATCGCATTCCGTACGAGCCGTTTCGCCCGGAGCGGGTCAAGCCGCTCGACCTGTTGCGCAACCTGAAGCGCGAGTTCGTCGAGCAGAGCCAGTGGATTCCCCTCGACGAAAGCGACAAGGGCATCGTCATCGGCACCGTCGATCCGGATCAGGTACAGGCGGCCAAGGTGGCCAACAACGTATTCCCGAAGTCCAAGCTCAACTACCGGGTGATGACCTACCGCGAGTTTGAACAGACCGTTGGCCAGTATTTTCAGCAGTCGCTCGAGCTGGGTTCCGTGGACGACCTGTTGTCGGACCTGACGGAGGAGGACGGCGAGAACTCGGTCGCCGAGGAACTGTCCGCCGCCGCCGACAATGAACTCGTCAAGCTGGTCAACAAGGTCATCATCGATGCCCATCGGATGGGCGCATCGGACATCCACATCGAGCCGCGACCCGGCAAGGAAAAGACTCGCATCCGCCTGCGCAAGGACGGCTCGCTGGTGCCGTACATCGAGATTCCTTCGAGCTATCGCAACCCGCTGGTCACACGCCTGAAGATCATGTGCGACCTCGACATCTCGGAGCGACGCAAGCCCCAGGACGGCAAGATCAAGTTCCGCAAGTACGCGCCGCTCGATATCGAGCTGCGGGTCGCCACCGTGCCCACCGCCGGTGGTGTCGAGGACGTGGTGATGCGGATCCTGGCCAACGGCGAGCCGATCAAGCTCGACCAGCTGGGCTTGAGCGACGCCAATCTGGAGCGCCTGCGGGGTGCCATCGCCAAGCCCTACGGCATCTTCTTCGTCTGCGGACCGACCGGCTCGGGCAAGACCACGACGCTGCATTCGATCCTCGGGCACATCAATACGCCCGACACCAAGATCTGGACGGCCGAAGACCCGGTCGAGATCACCCAGAAGGGCTTGCGCCAGGTCCAGGTCAATCGCAAGGCCGGCCTCGATTTCGCAACGGTCATGCGCGCCTTCCTGCGGGCCGACCCGGACGTCATCATGGTCGGTGAGATGCGTGACAAGGAGACCGTCACCATCGGCCTCGAAGCCTCGCTCACCGGCCACCTGGTGTTCTCGACCCTGCACACCAACAGCGCGCCGGAATCGATCGTTCGTCTGCTCGATATGGGGATGGATCCGTTCAACTTCGCCGATGCGCTGATCGGCGTGCTGGCGCAGCGACTGGCCAAGCGGCTGTGCAAGGATTGCAAGGAGGCCTACACCCCGGATGATGCCGAGGTGTCGGCATTGCTGCACGAGTACTGCGAGGACATGCGCCATACCACTGCCTTCATCGAGGACGGTGATGCCGCCCGCGCCGCGATCCTGGCCGACTGGCGTGCCCGATTCGGCGACGCCAAGGGCGATCTCCGGCTCTACCGGCCGAAAGGCTGCGATCAGTGCGCCGACTCCGGCTATCGCGGTCGGGTCGGCCTGCACGAGCTGATGATCGGCAGCGACGAGGCCAAGCGGCTGATCCAGGAGCGGGCGCGGGTGGCCCAGCTGCTGTCGCAGGCGCTCGAGGAAGGGATGCGCACGCTGCGCCAGGACGGCATCGAGAAAGTGCTCGCGGGCGTCACCGACATGCACCAGGTCAGTCGCGTCTGCGTGCGTTGACCGAGCGCGGGCCGGCACCGACTGTGCCCACCTGAAGAGTGAAAAATCCAAGCGGATTCATGCTCTTATCCTGTTTTCGTGAGGGCTTGGCGGCGATTCTGGGGTAGAATTTCAGCTTTTTCGCGGATTGCGCCCATGTCCGATGCTGCCCTCCTTGCCCTCTCGCCCCTCGACGGCCGCTACCAGTCCAAGACGGAGCCCTTGCGTCGGCATTTCTCGGAATTCGGCCTGATCCGAAACCGGATTCGGGTCGAGATCGAATGGTTGAAGGCGCTGGCGGCTTCCGATCGGATTCCGGAAGTGCAACCGTTCTCCGCCGCGACCGTGGCCGAACTGGACGCGGTCAGCGATGGGTTCACAGCGGACGAGGCGCTCGAGGTCAAGGGCATCGAGGCGGTCACCAACCACGACGTCAAGGCTGTCGAATACTGGCTCAAGAAGCGCTTTGCGGCGGTGTCGGAAGTCGCCGCCGCCGGCGAATTCTTCCACTTCGCGTGCACGTCGGAGGACATCAACAACACCTCCCATGCGTTGATGCTGGAAGATGCTCGGCGCGATGCCGTGCTGCCCGCGCTCGACCGGGTGGTCGCCCGCTTCGCCGAGCTCGCCCACCAGCACGCACGGCTGCCGATGCTGTCCCGGACCCATGGCCAGACTGCCAGCCCGACCACGCTCGGCAAGGAGATGGCGAACATCGCCCATCGCCTCGGTCGCGCGCGCGGCCAGATCGCAGCGGTCGCGATGAGCGCCAAGTTCAATGGCGCGGTGGGCAATTACAATGCCCACCTGTCGGCCTACCCCGAGGTCGATTGGGAATCATTCAACCGGCGTTTCATCGAATCGCTCGGGCTCGAATTCAATCCCTATACGATCCAGATCGAACCGCACGACGCGATGGCCGAACTGTTCGATGCCACGGCGCGCTGCAACACTGTGCTGATCGACGCTTGTCGCGATATCTGGAGCTATGTCTCGCTCGGCTACTTTCGTCAGAAGCTCAAGGAAGGCGAGGTCGGCTCATCGACGATGCCGCACAAGGTCAATCCGATCGACTTCGAGAACGCGGAAGGCAATTTCGGCATCGCCAACGCGATGCTGCGCCATTTCAGTGAGAAGCTGCCGATATCCCGCATGCAGCGCGACCTGACCGACTCGACGGTATTGCGCAACATGGGCGTCGCATTCGGGCATACCGTGCTCGGGCTGGATTCCTGCCTCAAGGGACTTGGCAAGCTCGAGACGGATCCGGCGCGTCTGGCGGCGGATCTCGATGCCGCCTGGGAGGTGCTCGCGGAGCCGGTGCAGACGGTGATGCGCCGCCATGGCATCGCCAACCCCTACGAGCAGTTGAAGGCGCTGACCCGCGGCAAGGGCATCACCCGCGAGGCGCTGCACACCTTCATCGCGGGGCTCGACATTCCCGAGGCCGACCGTGCCCGACTGCTGGCGATGACGCCGTCGAGCTATCTCGGCAAGGCGGCCGAACTGGCCGACCGGATCTGACCGGGGCGCGATGACGATGAGCTTCGCCAGCACGCTCAAGCAATTGCCCGGCATCTCGCACCTGGCGGCGATCGAACTGATCGACCGTGATGGCGAGGTCGTCGGGCGCATCGAAAACAAGCCGGGCCAGGCCGGTTCGCTGGCGGTGTACAACCACCTCGCACAACTCTATGGGGCGGTCACGCCGGATGCCGCGCGCAAGGGGCTCGAACTGTATGCCGAACATGTCGAGGATGCGCGGCAGAATCCGGGCCGGCACGCGAACATCGACCGTCTGATCGGTCTTGCCGAACGCGGCGAGACCCTTCGCATCAAGCACGTCTTCGCGGTCTGAGCGGGGGGACCGGTACACGACAAAGGGCCGCCATCGGCGGCCCTTTGTCGTGTACCGGAGCGCGCTTGCGTCAGACTACGGCTTCCTGCTTTTCCTGCTTGGGCTTGATGAACTGCTCGCGCGAGACGCCGAGCCACATCACCAGCGGGCTCGCCACCAGCACCGACGAGTAGATGCCGAACAGGATGCCGATGGTCAGCGCCAGCGAAAAGTAGTAGAGGGTCTCGCCGCCGAACAGCAGCATCGACAACACCATCATCTGGGTGCTGCCGTGGGTGATCACGGTGCGCGAGATCGTGCGGGTGATTGCGTGGTTCAGCACCTCGGGCGTGTCCATGCCGCGCTTCTTCTTGAAGGTCTCGCGCACCCGGTCGAACACCACCACCGATTCGTTCACCGAATAGCCCAGCACGGCCAGCACGGCGGCCAGCACCGCCAGCGAGAATTCCCATTGGAAGAACGCGAAGAAGCCGAGAATGATGATCACGTCGTGCAGGTTGGCGATGATCGCCGCTACCGAGAAGCGCCACTCGAAGCGCAGCGCCAGGTAGACCATGATGCCGACCACCACCAGCAGCAGTGCCATCGCGCCGTCGGCGGCGAGTTCCTTGCCGACCTGCGGGCCGACGAATTCCACCCGGCGCAGCTCCGGACTGCCGCCGTCGACTGCCGACAGGGTGGTCATCACCTTCTCGCTGACCCGGGACGATTCCAGGCCGTCCCGATTGGGCAAGCGGATCAGCACGTCCCGTGCACTGCCGAAGTTCTGGACCTGGGCATCCGGGTAGCCGTCGTCGGACAGCGCCTGGCGGATCGGCTCGAGCTGCGGCGCTTCGCTGTAATGGACCTCGACCAGCGTGCCACCGGTGAACTCGACCGACAGGTTGAGGCCACGGGTGGCGAGGAACAACACGGCGAGCACGAAGGTGAGCAACGAAATGACGTTGAACACCAGCGCGTGGCGCATGAAGGGGATGTCGTTCTTGATGCGGAAGAATTCCATGTTCCGTTCCCGGGCCCGCGGCGCCGTGGGCCGCGATGCCAGCTGGTCAGTTCGAAGGTTTCCAGACCTGTCCGATCGACAGTTTCTCGAGCTTGCGCTTGCGGCCGTAGATCAGGTTGACGAGCATCCGCGACACCAGGATCGCGCTGAACATCGAGGTCATGATGCCGAGGCAGTGCACCACCGCGAAGCCGCGCACCGGACCCGAGCCGAACACCAGCAGCGCGATGCCGGCGATCAGCGTCGTGATGTTGGAGTCCAGAATGGTGTCGAACGCCCGCTCGTAACCGGCCGTGATCGCTGCCTGCGGACTGGAGCCGTTGCGCAATTCTTCACGGATGCGCTCGTTGATCAGCACGTTCGCGTCGATCGCCATGCCCAGGGTCAGCGCGATCGCAGCGATGCCGGGCAGGGTCAGCGTCGCCTGCAGCATCGACAACAGGGCCACCAGCAACAACAGGTTGGAAGCCAGCGCGATCACCGAGACCAGGCCGAAGAGCAGGTAATAGGCGATCATGAAGGCGGCGATCGCGGCAAAGCCCCACAGGGTCGAGTCGAATCCCTTTTCGATGTTTTCTGCACCGAGGCTGGGGCCGACCGTGCGCTCCTCGATGATCTCCATCGGCGCGGCCAGCGAGCCGGCGCGCAGCAGCAGCGCGACGTCGGTCGCCTCCTGGGTCGTCATCTGACCGGAGATCTGGACCCGGCCGCCGCCGATCTCGGTGCGAATCACCGGCGCCGTGATGACCTCGCCCTTGCCCTTCTCGATCAGCAGGATCGCCATCCGCTTGCCGACGTTCTCGCGCGTGACGTCACGGAAGATCCTGGATCCGGCGGCATCGAGGGTCAGGTGCACGGCAGGTTCCTGGGTCTGGCCGTCGAAGCCGGGCTGTGCGTCGGTCAGCCGGTCGCCGGTCAGCACCACCTGTTTCTTCACCAGCAGTTCGCGGCCGCCGCGCTCGGTGTACAACTCGGAACCGAACGGTACCTGCCCGTTCAAGGCCGCTTCGAGCGCGCCCGGGGTTTCGTCCACCATGCGTACTTCGAGGGTCGCGGTGCGGCCGAGAATGTCCTTGGCCTTGGCGACATCCTGGACGCCTGGCAACTGCACCACGATGCGGTCGGCACCCTGTTGCTGGATCACCGGTTCGGCGACCCCGAGTTCATTGATTCGATTGTGCAGCGTGGTGATGTTCTGCTTCAGCGCGAAATCCTGGATCGTCTTCTCGGCCTGCTGGGTCAGCGTGGCGACCAGTTCGGGCATGGCGTCGGGGCCGTCGCGGTCAGCCAACTTGAGGTCTGCGGTGAAGCGCTCGATTGCCCGCCGCGCGCTGTCGCGCAGGTCCGCGTCACGGAAGCGCACCGCGATGCTGCGACCCTCCCGTTCGATGCCCGAATGTCGCACGCCCTGGTCCCGCAGCAGCGTGCGCAGGTCGGCCGCTGTCGAGTCGAGGCGCTTGGTGATCGCGCCGGGCATGTCCACCTGCAGCAGGAAATGCACGCCGCCTCGAAGATCGAGGCCGAGGTACATCGGCAAGGCGTTGATGCTGGTCAGCCAGCTGGGTGAGGCCGACAGCAGGTTCAGGGCCACGACGTAGTCCGGATCCTCGGGATCCGGATTGAAGGTGTGCTCGATCACGTCCTTGGCCTGCAGTTGCAGCTCGGTCGTGTCGAAGCGTGCGCGCACGCTGTTCTGGTCGGCGAAGATGCCGGTCTGGCGAATGCCGGCAGCGGCCAGTGCCTGTTCGATGCGGGCGGTGGTGCTGCTGGCGTCGAGCTTGAGCGTGGCCTTGCCGCTCGAGACCTGCACGGCCGGCACCTCGCCATAGAAGTTCGGCAGCGTATAGAGCAGCCCGACGACCAGCACGATGCCGATCATCAGGTTCTTCCAGAGGGGATAGCGGTTCATGGCGCGGACGGTGCTCGGCTACGTTGGCGGAAGCGGGGCGGCCGGCCCCGCGGCAGGGGCGGCCCTGAGATTCAGGCCGACTTCAGCGTGCCCTTGGGCAGAACGGTGGCGACTGCCTGCCGCTGCACGATGATCTCGACCTTGTCGGCGATCTCGACATGGATGAACTGCTCGCCGACATCCGCGATGCGGCCGGCGACACCGCCCTGGGTGATCACTTCGTCGCCCTTCGCCAGTGCCTCGACCATGGCCTTGTGTTCCTTGGCGCGTTTCATCTGCGGCCGGATCATCAGGAACCAGATGACGACGAACATCAGGATCATCGGCAGCAGCTGGAGCAGGCCGCCGGTGGGATCCTGGGCCGCGTCGGCGG
>JAGRFY010000203.1 GCA_020445765.1 Rhodocyclaceae bacterium
CGCTACAACAACCTGTTCTGGGGCAAGGCGCAGGGCACCGGCGGCAGTACCGCGATGGCCAATTCCTGGGAGCAGATGCGCAAGGCCGGCGCCGCCGGACGGGCGATGCTGGTGGCAGCGGCGGCCGAAGCCTGGCAGGTGCCGGCGGCGGAAGTCACCGTCGCCGACGGCATCGTCCGCCATGCGTCGTCACAGCGTTCGGCGCGCTTCGGTGAACTGGCCGAAGCGGCCGCACGGCAGCCGGTGCCGGACGAGGTCCGACTGAAGCAGCCGGACGAATTCAAGCTGATCGGCAAGCGCATTTCGCGCAAGGATACGGCCGAAAAGTCCACCGGCCGCGCGACGTTCACCCAGGATGTACACCTGCCCGGCATGCTGGTCGCCGTGGTCGCCCACCCGCCGCGCTTCGGCGCGACGGTGGCGTCGTTCGACGCGACAGCGGCCAAGGCGATCGCCGGTGTCGACGACGTCGTCGCGATCCCGCAGGGGGTGGCGGTGCTGGCGCGGGACACCTGGACCGCGAAGAAGGGGCGCGATGCGCTCGCAGTGACGTGGGACGACAGCAAGGCCTACCGCAAGGGCTCGGACCAGATCCTCGCGGACTATCGGGCGAAGGCGGCGACGCCGGGCCTCGCGGCCCGATCCGACGGCGACGCCGAAGCGGCCCTGGGCAGTGCCGCCCGGGTGCTCGAGGCCAGCTACGACTTCCCCTACCTGGCCCACGCGGCGATGGAGCCGATGAACTGCGTCGTTCGCCTCGGTGCGGACGGTTGCGAGGTGTGGAACGGCGAGCAAATGCACACCGGCGACCAGTTCGCGCTGGCTGCAACGTTCGGCCTGCCGCCCGAAAAGGTGACCATCCACATGCTCTACGCCGGCGGCAGCTTCGGGCGTCGCGCCTGCAAGGATTCGGACTACGTGCTGGAATGTGCCCAGATCGTCAAGGCGATCGGCGGGCGGGCACCGGTCAAGCTGGTATGGCTGCGCGAGGACGACATGAAGGCAGGGTATTACCGGCCGATGTTCCACCACGCGCTGCGCGGCGGCCTCGATGCCGACGGCAACATCGTCGGCTGGCGCCACCGGCTGGTGGGCCAGTCGATCCTGATGGGCTCGCCGTTCGAGAAGATGCTGGTCAAGGACGGCATCGACCAGGTGTCGGTCGAAGGCGCCGCCAACCTGCCCTACGCGATTCCGAATCTGCGGGTCGAACTGCACACCCCGACCGACAACCCGGTGCCGGTGTTGTGGTGGCGCTCGGTGGGCTCGACCCACACCGCGGTGTCTACCGAGACCTTCTTCGACGAGCTTGCGGCGGCGGCTGGTCGCGACCCGGTCGAACTGCGGCTGTCGCTGCTCGACGCCCATCCACGGCACGCCGCGGTGCTCAGGCTGGCGGCCGACAAGGGCGGCTGGGGCACGCCGCTGGCGCCCCGCGCCGGTCTGCGCCGAGGCCGCGGCATCGCGGTGCACGAGTCGTTCAACAGCTATGTCGCCCAGGTCGCCGAGGTCAGCGTCGCGGCGAACGGAGCGCTTCGCGTCGACCGGGTGGTATGCGCCGTCGATTGCGGCACGGCGATCAATCCGGACAACATCCGCGCCCAGGTCGAGGGTGGCATCGGCTTCGCGCTGGCCGCGCTCCTGCACGGCGAAATCACCCTCGTCGACGGCGTCGTCCAGCAGGACAACTTCGACGGCTACCCGGTGCTCAGGATCAACGAGATGCCGCAGGTCGAGGTGCATATCGTCCCGTCGTCGACAGCGCCGACCGGCATCGGCGAGCCCGGGGTGCCGCCGCTCGCACCGGCGGTGATGAACGCGATCGCGGCGGCTACCGGCAAGCGCATCTATCGGCTGCCGATCGACACCGCCGCCCTCGTGGCGTAAGCGGAGGCCCGGCATGGACAGCCAGGATATCCAGGTGCTCGCCGCGGCCCGCCGCTGGGCCGGGGAAGGGCATCGCTTCGCGTTGATCACGGTGGTTCGCACCTGGGGCTCGGCGCCGCGGCCTCCGGGCGCATGGATGCTGCTGCGGGACGACGGCCGGGTCCAGGGCTCGGTGTCGGGCGGTTGCATCGAGGACGACCTGATCCGGCGCATGGCGGACGGGGCATTTGCCGGTGGCGCGCCGCAGGTCTTGCGCTACGGCGTCACCCGCGACGAGGCGTTCCGCTTCGGTCTGCCGTGTGGCGGCACCGTCGAACTGTTGCTCGAACCCGCCCCCGCGACCGCGTTGCTCGACGAGATGGCCCGGCGCATCGCGGCCGGCGAGCTGGTCGAACGGCAGCTGACGGTTGCCGACGGCGCCGTCCGGCTGGGCAGCGGCCGGGCCGGCGCGCCGCTGCAGTGGGACGGCGTGCGGCTGTTCACCCAGCACGGGCCGGGCTGGCGCCTGCTGTTGATCGGCGCCGGGCAGATTTCACGCATCCTCGCGCCGATCGCCCGCGCGCTCGATTTCGACGTGCTGGTGTGCGACCCGCGGATCGAGTACAGCGCCGAATGGGACGAACCCGGCGCACGTCTGGTGGCGGGCATGCCGGACGATGTCGTGCTTGAGCTGGCGCTCGATCCGCACAGTGCCGTGGTGGCCCTGACCCACGATCCCAAGCTCGACGACATGGCCCTGCTGGAAGCCCTGAAGTCGCCGGCCTTCTACGTCGGCGCACTGGGATCGCGCGCCAACAGCGACCGTCGTCGCGAGCGCCTGCTGACCCATTTCGACCTGTCGGCCGAGGAGGTGGGTCGTCTGCACGGCCCTGTCGGCCTGGCGATCGGCAGCCGTACCCCGGCCGAGATCGCGGTCGCGGTGGTGGCCGAACTGGTCGCGGCGCGCGCCGCCCTGCGCGGACATCGGAGCCATCCGGCCAACGCGGACGCGGCAAGCTGCGGTGCCTGAGCGCACTTCGCCGGCCGGCATCCTGCTGGCTGCCGGCCGCGGCCTGCGTTTCGGCGCCGACAAGCGCTGGCAGCCACTGGCCGACGGTACGCCGATGGCGGTCGCGGCGGCGTGCTCGCTGGCGGTGGCCGTCGCCGAAGTGGTCGTCGTGCTGCGGCCGGAAGATCGGGAACTGGCCGAACGGATGCGCAGATTCGGATGCCGGCCGGTGTTCTGTGCGGAGGCGGTGAGCGGCATGGGTCACAGCCTGGCTGCCGGCGTCGTCGCGACCGCGCGCGCAGACGGCTGGCTGGTGGCGCTCGCCGACATGCCCTGGATCCGACCCGACAGCCATCTCGCCGTCGTCGCTGCGCTACGCGCCGGCGCCTCGCAGGCGCGTGCCTGCTACCGGGACCGGCCGGGGCATCCGGTCGGCTTCTCGTCGATCTGGCAGGCGCGGCTGGTCGCGCTGGCCGGTGATCGCGGGGCTCGCGACCTGCTCGACGACCGGGTGCTGGCACGTTGCGAAGTGGAGGATCCCGGCGTGCTGCAGGATGTGGATCTTGCTGCGGATCTCGAGGCATTCGACGGGACGCGGGCAATGAACATTGCCGCCGGCGCAGCTCGGACTGCGGAGGACGCTCGCTAGCGGGTTAAACTGGCGCCGAGGTTCACGGTCGAATGCACAAAGCACTTGAGGCCAGCCGATCCCATGCCTGCCCAGAAATTCCTGTCTGCCCATGCCGGCCACCCGCACTGGAAGGCTGCGCTGGATCAGTGCATCGCGCATCTGCAGGGCCAGATCGCAGCGCAGGCGGCGCCGCGCGATTTCAGCCTCGGCTTCTGCTACCTGACGGATTACTTCTCGGCGGCCGCCGAAGACATCGTAGACGAGTTGCGCGAGCGGCTGCCCGACGTCGAGTGGGTCGGTACTGTCGGCATCGGCGTCTCGGCCAGCGGCGTCGAGCACTTCGACGAGCCCGCCATCTCACTGCTGCTGACCGATATCGCACGCGAGGACTTCCGGATCTTCTCCGGCCGGAGGCCGATGGGCCGCGACAGCGACTTCGACGCCCACACCGCGCTGGTGCATTCCGAGGGCAGCACGCCGGATCTGCAGGAATTGCTGGTCGAAATGGCCGACCGCACCCGGACCGGCTATCTCTTCGGCGGGCTTGCCGCGTCGCGACATCGGGCACTTCAGATTGCCGGCGAAGTGCTGAGCGGCGGACTGTCGGGAGTTGCCTTCGGTCCGCAGGTAGAGATCCTGTCGAGGGTTACGCAGGGCAGCCAGCCAATCGGACCGGTGCGGCGCATCACCGAATCCCAGGGTCACTACCTGATCCGACTCGACGATCGCCCCGCGCTGCAATGCGTGCTCGAGGACCTGGCGCTGCCCGAGGACAGCGACGAAGACACCCTCGCACAAGCGCTCGCATCCACCCTGATCGGCCTTCGGCGCGGGCACGACGACAGCCTCGGGCGTCCGGGGCAGTTCGGCACCGAGACACTGGTCCGGCACATTCTCGGCGTCGACCCGCAGGCGCAGGTGCTGGCGGTCGGCGACGAACTCGAAAACGGCATGGCGCTCGCCTTCTGTGCCCGCAATCCCGGCGCCGCGCGCGCGGATCTGGTGCGCGCGGCGGAGGAATTGCGCCGCGAGGTCGGCGAGCGTTCGATCCGCGGTGCCCTGTACGTCAGCTGTTCGGGGCGTGGGGGCGGCCATTTCGGCGCACCCAGCGCCGAACTGCTCGCGGTTCGCGAGGTCATCGGCGACGTGCCGCTGACCGGCTATTTCGCGGGCGGCGAGATCGCTCGCGATCGCCTCTATGGCTATACCGGCGTGTTGACGCTGTTCGTCGGCCCGGCTGACGGCTGACCGGCCACGGTTGTTGACCTGGCGCCGTGCGGCGCCGACACTGCGCGCTCGGGCGAACGCGGGGAGCGGCCATGGATTTCGATTTTTCGTTCGGCAATTCCGGCGCTGCACGGCCGGAGGGCGACGAGCCGTTCCGGATACTCGTGCTCGGTGGCTTCAGTGGCCAGGGCGGCCTGCCGTTGGCCCAGCGCAAGCCGATCAGGATCGACATCGACAACTTCGATGGCGTGCTCGCGCGCCTCGCGCCGCGGTTGACGATCGACGTCGGCGGCGCCTCCGTCGCCCTCGGCTTCTCGTGCCTGGACGATTTCCATCCGGATGACCTCTACGCCCGCGTCGAGTTGTTCGCCGGCCTGCGTGGTCTGCGCCAGGAACTGCGTGATCCGGCGCTGTTCGAGCGTGCCGCGGCGGCGCTCGGCACCACGCCGGTGGTCGAGGCGCCGGCTGAAGCGTCCGCCGACGAAGGCGCGGCCGACATCGAGCGCCTGCTCGGACGAAAGCCGAGCGCGCCGCCGGAGCCTCGACCGGCCGCGGCAGGCGGCATCGACGAACTGGTGCGGCGGATCGTCGCGCCGCACGTCGTCCATGACAATCCGCAACAGCAGCAATACCTTGCGGCAGCCGACGAGGCGATCGCCGAACATATGCGGGGCGTGCTGCATCATCCGCAGTTCCAGGCCCTCGAAGCGCTGTGGCGCAGTGTCGAGACGATGGTGCGTGAAGTGGCGGGCGACGGCACGCTCGAGATCCATCTGATGGACTACTCCCGCGATGCGCTGCTCGAGGACATCGCCGCCCACGCCGACGACATGTCGCGCTCGCTGATCCAGCAAGTGGTCTGCGGCGGCGACGACCTCGGCGCCGAAGGTCGGCGCTGGTCCTTGCTGGCGAGCGACCAGAGTTTCGGCCCGGAAGCCGACGAGATGGCCCTGCTGACCTTGCTCGGCGCGATCGCCACCAAGGCCGGCGCGCCGCTGCTGGCAGCCGCACGGCCGCAGTTGCTCGGTTGCGATTCGGTCGCCCAGCTGCTTGTCCCGAGCCAGTGGCCCGAGGCCGACGATGTCGCGTTCAGTGCGTGGAACGCGCTGCGTTCGAGCGGTGTGGCGGGTTTCGTCGGGCTCGTGCTGCCCGGCGTGCTGCAGCGGCTGCCCTACGGCGCGGCGACCGATCCGGTGAGCGCCTTCGCGTTCGAGGAAATGGCTGGCGGCCGCAGCCATCAGCGCTATCTGTGGGGGCCGCCGGCGCTGGCCCTGGCGACGCTGTGCGGCCGCGCCTTCGAGGCCGCCGGCTGGCAGATGGCGCCGGACGACGAGTGCGATCTGGAGGACCTGCCGAGCCACGTCTACCGGGAGGACGGCGAAGTGCTTCAGCAACCGTGCGCCGAAGTGGCGATGGGCGAGGCGGCGGGCTCGGCCATCCTCGCCCGCGGCGTGATGCCGCTGCTCAGTTATCGCAATCGCAACGCCGCCCGGCTGCTGCGCTGGCAGTCGATCGCGGCGCCCGCCCGGTCGCTCTCGGGACGCTGGCTCGCCCGCTGACGCATCGCCGCCCGGACGCCGCGTTCGCCGGCGCGCTGGGCTCCCTCAAGTTCCTGCAAAGTGTGTCCGATATCCAGCTCTATCGGCGCACGTCGTGTGCGCAGCGGGCCTGGCTCCCCGATCGCCGTCTGTCCGGTCGCCGGATGCGCGGCGACGCGAGGTCGCGGGGCCACCGCAGGACGGAGACGGAATGAAGAACAGGATCGAGCCGACCAGTGTCGAGAAGCGAATGCGCGAGCACGACTTCATCGTGTCGAAGACCGATCTGAAAGGTCGCATCACCTACGGCAACGAGATATTCATCGAGTTCTCGGGCTATTCGGAGCAGGAATTGCTCGGTGCCCAGCACAACATCATTCGCCATCCCGACATGCCGCGAGGCGTCTTCCGCTTCCTCTGGAGCAACATCGCGGAGGGACGCGAGGTCTTTGCCTATGTCAAGAACATGGCGAAGGACGGCAGCTACTACTGGGTCATGGCCAACGTCACGCCGGACTACGATGGCCAGCGCAACATCATCGGATACCTGTCGGTGCGGCGTGCGCCGAAGCGTGCCGCGGTCGAGGTGGTCGACGGCCTTTACCGCCAGATGCTGGAAGCCGAACGGGCGGCCGGCGCGAAGGACGCATGCGATGCATCGCTGGCACTGCTCGGCGACGTTCTGAAGCAAAAAGGGATGAGCTATGAAGAACTCGTACTCGCGCTCTGACTGGCTCGGCCTCGCGCCGGTGGTGGTGATCGCAGTGGCCGCCGGCTGGTTGACGATGCGCCATGGCGCGGACTGGCCCCTGCTGGCATTGCTGCTGGCGGCCGCCGTCGCCGTGCTCGCGCGTCCACGGCCGACCACGGCCCGCCCCACTGCCGACGACCGCATGAGCCGGCTGCAGCAGGTCGTGACCGAGGTCGCCGAAGGCCAGGTGACCGGGCGCATCACCAACATCGGACGCAAGGACACCGTCGGCGAGCTGTGCTGGCATGTGAACAACATGCTTGACCAGCTCGAAAGCTGTTTCCGCGAGCAGGAGACGGTGCTGCGGATGGCCGGCGAAGGCCGCTACTTTCGCAAGGTCCAGACTGCGGGCCTGCACGGGGTCTTCCGGCAGTCGTTGGAAAGCACGCAGCAGTCGATCGACGCGCTGGAGGAAAACGAGCGCGTCAAGGCGGAACACCTGAAGGTCGAGCGTCAGGCCCAGCAGGAGATCGCCGAACTGATCAGCGCGGCTGCGCGCGGGGATTTCGGTCGCCGTATCGAAGTGGCCGGCAAGGAAGGTTTCTTCCGGCAGCTCGCCGACGATCTGAACACCTTGTCGGGTACCACCGAAAGCGGGCTGGACGACGTCGCGCGGGTGCTCCGGGCCCTGGCCGAGGGCGATCTGACGCAGCATATCGAAGCGGATTATCAGGGCGTGTTCGGCCAGCTCAAGGACGACACCAACCAGACCGTCAGCGCGCTGCACCAGACGCTGGACGGCATTCAGGCGGCGGCCGGCTCGATCCGCGTGGCGGCCGAGGAGATCTCAGCCGGCAATGCGGATCTGTCGCGCCGGACCGAATCGCAGGCGTCGAGCCTGGAGCAGACCGCCGCGTCGATGGCGGAACTGAACGCCACGGTCAAGCGAAACGCCGAAGGTGCTGCCAAGGCTCGCGCCATGGCCGACGAATCGCGCAAGCGGGTGCTGGAGGGCGGCCAGGTGATGTCTCGGCTGGTGAGCACGATGAGCGAAATAGAAAAGAGCTCGGGCCGGATCGCCGACATCGTCAACCTGATCGAATCGATCGCGTTCCAGACCAACATCCTGGCCTTGAATGCCGCCGTCGAGGCGGCGCGGGCCGGCGAACAGGGCCGCGGCTTTGCGGTGGTCGCCACCGAGGTCCGCAACCTGGCCCAGAAGTCTGCCGGGGCGGCGAAGGAGATCAAGGATCTGATCGACAATTCGCAGAACAGTGTGAATTTGGGTGTCTCGGAGGTGCGCAACGTGGGCACCGTCATCGACCAGGTGGTCGAGGCCTTCGAAGGTCTCAACGGGCTTGTCGTGGACATCGCACAGGCCAGCGGCGAGCAGGCCGCCGGCATCGACCAGGTCGCCGTCGCGATGACTCACATGGAAGAGGTCACGCAGCAGAACGCCGCCCTCGTCGAAGAAGCCGCCGCTGCTGCGGAAAGTCTCAGGGATCAGGTCCAGGGCCTGGACGAGGCGAGCCAGCGTTTCCAGCTCGGCAGCGGCGTCGAGGCTGCCGCACCGATGGTGGCGGCGTGACCTGATGCACGTACCCGGCGGATTCGCCGGGCTTTCGTGACGTATGCCGGGTCACGTCCGTGACAGACGCCATACGGGTTTTCCGAAGCTGGAACTGGCACTGGTATTGCATGTATATTGGCCACTTTTCCGCGCGGCTCGTGCCGCCTGCCAGCCTTGCTCGAATATCGCATCGTCCCGGTCACCCCGTTCCAGCAGAACTGCTCATTGATATGGTGCAGTGAGACGCGCAAGGCGGCCATCGTGGACCCCGGCGGTGATCTCGGACGAATCCGGGCGGCGGTAGCCGACGCGGGCGTGACGCCCGAGAAGATCCTGCTGACCCACGGCCATATCGATCACGCCGGCGCGACCGCGGCGCTCAGTCGCGAACTGGATCTGCCGATCGAGGGGCCGCAGCAGGAGGAGCGATTCTGGATCGACGCAATGGAGCAGCAGGGGCGGATGTTCGGGTTTCCGAACGGGGAACCCTTCGAGCCGACTCGCTGGCTCGAGGACGGCGATCAGGTCACCTGCGGCGGCGAGGTGCTCGACGTGCTCCATTGTCCGGGCCACACGCCGGGGCACGTCGTGTTCTTCAGCCGCTCGACGCGGCTCGCGATCGTCGGCGACGTGTTGTTCGCCGGCTCGATCGGGCGCACTGATTTTCCGCGAGGCGACATGAAGACCCTGCTCGACTCGATTCGCAACAAACTTTGGCCGTTGGGTGACGATGTGGCGTTCATCCCTGGCCATGGGCCGATGTCCACGATCGGCGAGGAAAAGCGATCCAATCCGTTCGTAAATTTACGGAACGGTGGTCGGCGGGGTCTGCGAGACGATAAAGAAATAAGAGTGAGGGTTGGCCAAGGTGCGAGTAGCAATTGTCGAAGACGACGTGGTTCAGGGTGACACCCTGGAACAATGGTTCACCGACCAGGGGTCGGACGTGCACCTGTTTCGCGGCTCCCGCGACTTCGTACGCATGGCGGGTCGCGAGAGTTTCGATCTGGCGCTGGTCGATTGGATGCTGCCCGAAATGACCGGACACGAGGTCCTGCGCTGGCTGAGAGAGGATCGCGGCAACGACATGCCGGTGATCTTCATCACTGCCCGCGACGCGGAAGAGGACATCGTCGAAGCATTGAATGCAGGTGCCGACGACTATCTGGTCAAGCCGGTGCGCAAGCTCGAACTGATGTCGCGCATCGAGGCGGTGATGCGACGGGCCAGACCGCACGCCCGCAGCCAGAAGATCGAGATCGCCCAGTACTGCTTCGAACTGCAGAGCAAGCGCGTCACGGTGTCGGGTGAGCCGGTCGATCTGACCGACAAGGAATTCGAACTGGCGGTGTTCCTGTTCCGCAATCTCGGACGCCTGCTGTCGCGGGGCCACATGCTCGAAGCCGTCTGGGGACAGACTGCCAATCTGGCGACACGCACCGTGGATACCCATGTCAGTCGCGTACGCAGCAAGCTCAACCTGCGACCCGACAACGGCTTCCGGCTGGTGCCGACCTACAATTACGGCTATCGCCTGGAACAACTTACGGACGAGCAGGCCGAGCACGAGCCGGCCTGAGTCGTCGGCCGGTCGCCCCCCGCTGCGAAGGCAATCGTCGATTTACGCCGTTCGCGAGATTGGCTTCCTGCCGCCACACGGTGTGGCTGCAGGCCAATTCGACAGGCCCGCCGTAGGCCTTGTCGTGGGTGCCGTCGAACCGACTTCGGTCGCCGGCGACTTCCGTGCCAGGCCTGGCAGCCCAGCACTTGCGTCCAGCGCGGCCGGTCTGACCGGGGCCGCGCTAGACGTGGTGTGTCACTTCTTCAGCAGATCGCGGATCTCGCGCAACAGCACGACGTCTTCCGGGTCCGGTTCCGGTGCAGCTTCGGCCGGTGCTTCTTCCTGACGCTTCAGTTTGTTGATGACCTTGATTGCGATGAAGATCGCCATCGCAATGATCAGGAAATCGATCACCGTGTTGATGAACATGCCGTACTTGATCAGCGGGGCGCCAGCCTTCTCGGCCGCTTCCATCGATTCGTAGGCCTTGTCCCCGAGATTGATGTAGAGGTTCCTGAAGTCCACACCGCCGATCAGCTTGCCCATCACCGGCATGACAAGGTCCTTGACGAGCGAGTCCACGATCTTGCCGAAGGCGGCGCCGATGATGATACCGACGGCCATGTCGACGACGTTGCCCTTGACTGCGAACTCCTTGAATTCCGAGATAAAACTCATTTCCTTCTCCAGTAGAACCGGTGCGGGATCAAAATTTTGTGACGTGTGCCAACCGGTTTGCACGAGTTATATCAGAAAGGCCCGGAGCCATTGGTGGCGAAGGGTAAAATCCGTTCGCCACCTCAGGAAGAGGGCGATTGGCGCGGGCCGACGATGCTGCCCGGCGAGTCGTTCGTGTCGGGACACGCATTGTGAAGATCCTGTTCCCTGGAACGTCCAGGGCCATCTGCGAATGGATCGCCGTTACTGTCAGCTGCGCCTTGATCGCCGCTGCGGTGGTGAATTACGGCTGGTTGTGGCGCATTGATCAGGTCTTCTACGATGTTGCGATGTCGACGGTCGATCGCCAGGCCGACGAGGACCTGCTGATCGTCGCGATCGACGAACAAAGCCTGGCGGAACTCGGCCGCTGGCCCTGGCGCCGTGCTGTTCACGGGCGCCTGATCGAGCGCCTGCGCCAAGCCGGGTCGGGCCCGGTCGCGCTCGATGTGATCTTCGCCGAACCCGATCTCTCCGATCCCCCCAGCGACCGGGTGCTGGTCGACGCCTTGCGCGCCCATGGCCGCGTGGTGCTGCCGCTGCCGCCCGCGTCGGGCTCGAGCGTGGTCGACGGTGCCAGCATGTTCGCGGGTGACGCCGCCGCGGTTGGACATGTCCACGTCGAGTTCGACCCCGATGGCATCGTGCGCAGCGTCTATCTCTGGGAACGGGAAGGTGATCGCACGATTCCACAGCTCGCGCTCGCGCTGCTGCAACTGACCGACCCGGTCCTGGCGGCGCGCTACGCCGAGCATTGGCCGGGTGATGAAGACCCCGGCCGTACCGGCCTGTTCAGGATTCCATTCGCTGGCCCGCCGGGTGCAATCGAGCGGGTTTCCTTCGTCGATGTCCTGCAGGGGCGGGTTGCGGCGACAAGAATCGCGGGCCGCACCGTGGTCATCGGCGCGGTCGCCAATGGCATGGGCGATGTCGTGCCGACGCCGACCTCGGCCTTTACGCGGCCGATGGCCGGCGTCGAGGTCAACGCCAATATCTACTCTGCACTACGCAATGGCGGTGGCATCGGCGCGCTGCAACCGTCAATGGCGATCCTGCTGTCGGCTTCGCCCGTGCTGCTGCTGATGCTGGCGATGGTACGCCTCAGTCCTCGCGAAGCCTTGATCGCCGCGTTCGGTGTCTCCGCCGTGGCCTTGTTCGTCCCGTGGCTGATGTTGCAGCAGATGCAGTTGTGGCTGCCGCCGGCAGGGGCTCTGGTCGGCTGCATGCTTGCCTACCCCCTGTGGAGCTGGCGTCGGCTGGAAGCCACGCAGCACTACCTGGACGAGGAACTCGATGCTTTGCAGCGCGAGGCCGACCGCTGGCGACCGATTGCCGGTAATACCGAATCGGAACGGGTTTCGGCCGATCCCATCGATCGTCGACTGGCAGTGCTGAGGGAGATCGCCAGCCGGCAGCGCACGCTGCGCGATTTCATGATGGACACGCTCGACGGCTTGCCAACCGGTGTCGTCGTCGTCGATCCGGCCGGCTCGGTGGCGCTCTACAACCGCCGTGCCTGCTCGCTGCTCGGCGGTACCGGCCCGGACGATCTGCTGGCTGCACTGCGGGCGATCGACTGGCCGCCGGAGCTGAAGCCGCAGCGCGGTCTGCCGGCGAGTCCGCGCGAGCCGGTCTCGACCGAAGTCGGCGCGGCCGACGAGTGCAAGCTGCTGGTCACCATCGCGGCGATGCATGGGCGCCGCTGGCCGAGCGATGCGCTGGTGCTGACGCTGGACGACATCACCCAGGTCAAGCAGGCGCAGGAACGGCGCGAATCGGCCATGCAATACCTGTCGCACGACCTGCGCTCGCCGTTGTCGTCGATCGTGACGATGGTCGAGAGCTTCGACGACGACGAGTTCGCCACCGGCGTGCCACGCGAGGAATTGCGCCGGGTCGGTCTGTTCGCCCGCTCGGCGCTCGAATTGACCGAGAACCTGTTTCGCCTGGTACGCGCCGAAGGCGTCGATGTCCGCAAGTTTTCGGTCTACGATCTCAACCAATTGATCGACGACGCGGCCGAGGAGGCATGGGCCCTGGCTCGCGCCAAGAGCATCAAGGTCGTGCGCGAGGACGGCGGCATCGAGGATTGCCCGGTATCCTGCGAACCGGGCATGCTCAAGCGGGCGTTGCTGAATCTGCTGACCAACGCGATCAAGTACAGCCCGGAGGGCAGCGAGGTCCATGTGGCGCTGGGGCGCGAGCCACGCGGCTGGCGACTCGAGGTCCGCGATCAGGGCGATGGCATCAGCGAGGAGGATCAGCGTCTGCTGTTCAAGCGCTTCGGTCGCCTCGAGAAAAGCACTGGTCGGCGCGTCGCCGGACTCGGCCTCGGGCTGATGATCGTCAAGACCGTGGTCGAGCGTCACGGTGGCAGCGTCGAGGTCAGCAGCCAGCCGGGTGTCGGCAGCACATTCACCATTCGACTGCCGCTGGCGCAGGCCTGAGCACGCCCGTCCCGGGAACGCGTCCCTGGACATCGGGCGAGCTGTACTTGGGCGGGGGGCGGTTGAAGGCAAAGCGCAGGTGGTTGATCTACGCGGCAGTGGCGGTGGCCGTCGGCGTGGCAATCGCGATGATCGCCGGTCGCCGGCATTGGCCCGAAGCGCGACTCGCGCGCGAAATCGAAAGACGTCTCGGCGTGCCGGTTGCCATCGGCGATGTCGGCCTCGGCGAAGGCATGCTGGCCGTGCGCCTCGGCCGGCTGCGCGTCGGCCCGGCTCGCTCGCCGCTGCTGGCAATCGATTCGGTCGAGATTTCGGCTGCGAGCATCGGCGATGTGCTGGCCGGTCGCATCGATCGCATTCGCGCCAGCGGCGTGACGTGGCGACCCGCGAACGCCGGCGAAGCGGTGCCGACGTGGACGGCGGCGGCCGGCGGCAGCGAGGCCGAGGCCGGCAGCGAGGGGCTGCCGCAGGTCGTCGTCGAGCAGGCACGGTTGGCGCTCGATGCCGTGCCGGGCGTCACCGGTCACCTGACACTATCGAAATTGTCATTGGCACCCGCCGGCGCGGGTGCGATGAAGCTGACCGCCGACGGTCATCTGTCGCTCGCCGCGCCGACCGGGCTGGACGCGGACCTGACTGTCGTTGCCGAGGTCGACCTGCGGCGCGAACTGGTGCGATCGGTCGACGTCGGGGGACGGCTTGCGCTGTCCGGCGGTGGCGAAGCGAGCGCGCTGCGTTTGCGCCTCGGCGAACTTCGCAGCGGTGAGGCCGATTCGCTGGTCGGGCGTGAAGGGGGCGGGTCGGCGATCGTCCGAGCCGTCGACGGGACGATCGTCGGCCTCGCCTGGTCGCTGCCCGAATTCGTCGTTGCTGCGGGCCGCGCGACATCGCCGCTGCTGTCGCTGGCGGCCTCGGCGACGATGGCGCCTGGCGCTGGCATGTGGGCGAGCCTGCAGGCCGTCGAAGGCGATGCCTCGGGCCTGCGCGTCGCGCGGCTGGCGACGCGGATGGCGGCGCGAGCAGCAGCCGTGCCGCTCGACCTGGAAGCGTCGGCAAGTCTTGCATTCAGTCGGCCGTCATCGACGCTGGCGATGGGGATCGAGGCGCTGACGCTGGCGGTGGCGGCGGATTCGTCGGATCGGCTCCGCTTGCGCGGGCGCGGCGCAATGCAGGCCGATCTCGCAGCGGGCACCGTCTCCGCCCGGATCGTTGGAACGCTCGACGATTCGCCGGCGACCCTCGGCGTCGGCTATCGCGCTTCCTCGTCGCCGCCGTTCTCGGTCGTCGGTGAACTTCAACGCTTCGACCTGGGCCGGATCGTGGCCTTGCCGTACGGCCGCGATGGGAAGGCGCAGCGTGCGGCCGGCGCGGACCTGCTGCCAAACTGGCCGCTCAGTGTCGACCTGCGGATCGCCCTGCTCGAGTCCGAGGGCGTCATCGTCGAGGATGCCCGCCTGCGTTACCGGCCCGACACTCAGAGTCGCGCAGAGTAGGTCGGCAGCGTGAGGTCGTAGCGCAGGGCGAGCAGACGTCCAAGCAGCACGAAGGCGCCGGCTGCCAGCGCGGCGGGGGCGGCGGTGACGCCGATCTCGGTGAGGCCGACCAGCAGCAGGGCGCCGAACCAGGCCGGCGTCGCATACAGCGGGCCGTTGAAGATCAGGGGTTCCTCGTTGCACAGCACATCTCGCAGGATGCCGCCGACCACGCCGGTGATGACGCCCATCGCACTCGCCACCAGCCACGGAACGCCGAGGCCGAGCGCGATCTTGGTGCCGCTGACCGTGAACAAGGCCAAGCCGAGGGCGTCGGGCAGCAGGAACAGTCGCGAGGGCAGTCGCCAGTAGCGGGCCGCCGCGAAACTCAACATGCCGGCGAGGATCGCGCACACCAGGTAGCTTTGATCGGCAATCCAGAATACCGTGCGGTCGAGCAGCAGATCCCGCAGCGTGCCGCCGCCGAGGGCGGCGGCGAGTGCCACCACGACCATGCCGAACATGTCGAATGGCTTGCGGCCGGCCTCGAGTACGCCCGACGCGGCATTGACGGCGACGCCGGCGAGGCCGATACCGTACAGAAGAGTTTCGATCTTGCCCATATCGCCGCGCAGCCTAGCATGGAGGATGCGTGCGACGGGGAACTGAGGAAGTTGTCCGGGGCGGGCCCGGACCGTGGTAGCTTCGATCCACGCGGCGAAACAACCGAGAGGGAGGACGTCCCATGGCCGTTCCACAGCGTTTCCGTGGCGTGATGAGCCTGCCGGCGATTGCAGCGCCGATGTTTCTGGTGTCGGGCCCGGCGCTGGTACGCGAGTGTTGTCGCGCCGGTGTCGCCGGCACCTTCCCGGCGCTGAATGCCCGCAGCAGCGAGACGCTCGGCGAATGGTTGGGCGCTCTCGACGGCGTGGCGTCGGATTCCGCCTGCGCACCCTATGGCGTCAATCTGATCCTGCACCCGAGCAATGTCCGTGTCGAGACCGACCTGGCGCTGCTGGTCGAGCATCGCTGCCCCTTCGTCATCACCAGCCTGGGACATCCCGGCCGGGTGGTCGAAGCGGTCCATGGCTACGGCGGCCTGGTCTTCTCAGACGTGATCCACGCACACCACGCGAAGAAGGCGATCGCCGCCGGCGTCGACGGCATCGTTGCGGTGGCCGCTGGCGCCGGTGGCCACGCCGGCACCCAGAGCCCGTTCAGTCTGGTGCGGGAGATCCGCGAATTCTGGGACGGCGCGCTGGTCCTCGGCGGTGCCATCTCCGACGGCGCAACGGTGCGTGGCGCCGAACTGCTGGGCGCCGACTTCGCCTATCTGGGCACCCGTTTCATCGCGACCCGCGAATCGATGGCGCCGGAAGCCTACAAGCAGATGCTCGTCGATTGCAGCGTTGCGGACATCGTCTATACCGACGCGGTGTCCGGCACCGACGCCAACTTCCTGTGGCCGAGCCTCGAGCGGGCGGGCTACGACCGCGCGCAGCTGACCCGCAGCCTGGGCAAGGGCAAGCTCAAGGATCTCGCCGACGAGGCCAAGGCGTGGCGGGACATCTGGAGCGCCGGACACGGTGTCGCGACGATCCACGACATCCCGTCGGCGGCAGAGCTGGCCGCCCGCCTGGCGCGCGAATATCGTGCCGCCTGCGCGATGCCGCCGAGTCCGGCGTGCGCGACGGCACCATGAAGCGGCCCACCGCAACCGCCGCGCAGGCCTAGCCGTCGGCATGTTTGCCCAGGTGGTGGTGGGCGGCATCGCGGCCGGATGCGTCTATGGGCTGGTCGCCCTGTCCTTCGTCCTGATATACAAGGCCACGCGTTCGGTCAGCT
>JAGRFY010000014.1 GCA_020445765.1 Rhodocyclaceae bacterium
TCCATGGCCTTGGTGATCTTGCGAGTGTTCTGGACACTGCGGATCTTGGTACGGATTTCCTTTCCGCTTGCCATTGTCAGCCCCCCGCCTTAGGCCCAGCTCTTCTTGAACTCTTCGATCAGCGAAATGAGTTGCTTTTCGCCGTCGGCGTCG
The DNA here is from genome assembly GCA_020445765.1 of Rhodocyclaceae bacterium. Taxonomy (GTDB): domain Bacteria; phylum Pseudomonadota; class Gammaproteobacteria; order Burkholderiales; family Rhodocyclaceae; genus Cognatazoarcus. The sequence continues at coordinate 154 of JAGRFY010000014.1, forward strand.
AGTTCGCGCTTCTCCATCATCTTGTCGATGAGGCCAGAGCCCTTGGTGGCGATGAACTGGTGCAGGCCGGTCTCGAATGCGAGCACACGGTCGACATCGACGTCATCGAAGTAGCCCCGGTTGACCGCCAGCAGCGAAACTGCCATCTGGGCGATCGACAGCGGCGAATACTGCGGCTGCTTCATCAGTTCGGTGACGCGGCGACCGCGCTCGAGCTGCTTGCGGGTGGCGTCGTCGAGGTCGGATGCGAACTGCGCGAAGGCCGCCAGTTCCCGGTACTGCGCCAGGTCGGTCCGGATGCCGCCGGAGAGCTTCTTGATCAGCTTGGTCTGGGCGGCGCCACCGACCCGCGACACCGAGATACCGGCGTTGATGGCGGGACGGATACCGGCGTTGAACAGGTCGGTCTCGAGGAAGATCTGACCGTCGGTAATCGAAATGACGTTGGTCGGCACGAACGCGGAGACGTCGCCGGCCTGGGTCTCGATCACCGGCAGCGCGGTCAGCGAACCGGTCTTGCCCTTGACTTCGCCGTTGGTGAACTTCTCGACGTAGTTGGCATTGACGCGGGCAGCGCGCTCGAGCAGACGCGAGTGCAGGTAGAAGACGTCGCCGGGGTAGGCTTCGCGGCCCGGCGGGCGGCGCAGCAGCAGTGACACCTGGCGATAGGCCCAGGCCTGCTTGGTCAGATCGTCATAGACGATCAGCGCGTCCTGGCCGCGGTCGCGGAAGTACTCGCCCATCGTGCAGCCGGCGTAGGCCGCCAGATACTGCATCGCAGCCGACTCGGATGCGGTGGCGGCGACGACGATGGTAAAGGCCATCGCGCCGTGCTCTTCGAGCTTGCGCACGACGTTGGCGACCGTCGAGGCCTTCTGACCGATGGCCACGTAGACGCAGAACATGTTCTGGCCTTTCTGGTTGATGATCGCATCAACCGCGACGGCCGTCTTGCCGGTCTGGCGGTCGCCGATGATCAGCTCACGCTGGCCACGGCCGATCGGCACCATCGAGTCCACCGACTTGAGACCGGTCTGCACCGGCTCCGACACCGACTGGCGATCGATCACGCCGGGCGCGACCTTCTCGATCTTGTCGGTCAGCTGAGCGTTGATCGGACCCTTGCCGTCGATCGGCTGACCCAGCGCGTTGACCACACGTCCCACCAGCTCGGGGCCGACCGGCACTTCCAGAATTCGGCCGGTGGCCTTGACGGTGTCACCCTCGGTGATGTGCTCGTAGTCACCCAGCACCACCGCACCAACCGAGTCACGCTCCAGGTTCAGCGCGAGGCCGAAGGTGTCGCCGGGGAATTCCAGCATTTCGCCCTGCATCACGTCGGTCAGGCCATGCACGCGGCAGATGCCGTCGGTCACGGAGACCACCGTGCCCTCGTTCCGCGCAGTGGCGGCGAGCTGCAGGTTCTGGATCCGGCTCTTAATCAGATCACTGATTTCAGAGGGATTGAGTTGCATAGATATGCTCCTAGTTCTTTAGCGCGGTGGCCATGCTGGCGAGCTTGGCTCGGACCGAGGCGTCAATGACTTCGTCACCCACGGCAATTCGCACACCTCCGAGCAGCTCGGGGTCGACATTGACGGTGACGTTGAGCTTGGCCTTGAAACGGGCTTCGAGTTCGCCGGTCAGCGTCTTGAGCTGTTTGCCCTCGAGCGGGAAGGCGGACGTGATGACCGCATCCTTGACCCCTTCCTTGCCGTTCTTCAGATCCTCGAACAACGCGTGGATCTCCGGCATCAACTGAAGGCGCTCGTTGGCCACCAGCACGCCGACGAAGTTCTGCTGCTCTTCGCCCAATCCGTCGCCGGCGACGTCGAGAACCAGCTTCACGAGCTCGTCGGCGGACAGCTTCGGATCGTTGATGAGCGCCTTCATCTCCGGCGCCGCTACGATCGCTGCAAGCCGACCGAGCACGTCGGACCAGGACTTCAGCGCATCGGCCCCGGCAGCCAGGTCGAACGCGGCATCGGCGTACGGACGGGCGATGGTGACGAGTTCAGCCATGGATTCAGAGTTCCTGTTTGAGCGAAGCGAGCATTTCGGCGTGGGCCTTGGCGTCCACTTCGCGTTTCAGGATGCGCTCGGCGCCCGACACGGCGAGTTCGGCGACCCGCTCGCGCAGCGCAGCCCTTGCGCGCTCGACTTCCTGTTCGATCTCGGCCTTGGCAGCGGCGACGATCTTGTCGGCCTCGACGCGGGCAGCCGCCTTGGCTTCTTCGACGATCTCCGATCCGCGCTTGTCACCGGCGGCGACCATCTCGGAAGCCTTTTCGCGGGCTTCGCGCAAGGCTTCGACCGACCGCTTCTCCGCCAGCTCGAGGTCGTGCTTGCCGCGCTCGGCGGCAGCGAGGCCATCGGCGATTTGCTGCTGGCGATCGGCCATCGCCTTTTGCAGCGGCGGCCAGACGTACTTCATCGTGATCCAGATGAAGACTCCAAACCAGATCGCCTGGCCGATCAACGTAGCGTTAATGCTCACGTTAACCTCCTATGCGAGTTGAAGGATCAGCCCTGGACGACGGAGATGAACGGGTTGGCGAACAGCAGGAACAGAGCGATACCCACACCGATCATGGTCACGGCGTCGAGCAGACCGGCGACGATGAACATCTTGACCTGCAGCGTCGGAATCATTTCCGGCTGGCGGGCGGCACCTTCGAGGAAGCGGCCACCGAGAATACCGAAGCCGATGGCGGTACCGAGCGCACCGGCACCAATCAGGATGGCGACGGCGATGGCGGTGTTTCCGAGCAGCATGGACATTGCTTCCATTACGTATCTCCTTGAGAGGGTTTGAAGCGGTTGTTGGAACGGCTGGGTAAATCAGTGCGATTCGCTGGCCATCGACATGTAGACGATCGTCAGCATCATGAACACGAACGCCTGCAAGGTGATGATCAGGATGTGGAACAGCGCCCACGGCAGCGCCAGCGGCAACTGCCAGATGCCAAGCAGAGCGATCAGGATGAACACCATCTCGCCTGCGTACATGTTTCCGAAAAGTCGCAACGAGAGCGAGATCGGCTTGGCAATGTCTTCCACGATGCGGAAGAGCAGGTTGACCGGTGCCAGCTTGGCACCGAACGGCGCGGTGAACACCTCGTGGGCGAACCCGCTTGCGCCTTTTACGGCGAAGTTCATGTAGATCATGATGCCGAACACGGTCAGCGACATCGCGAAGGTCAGGTTCGGGTCGGTCGTCGGCACCACCTTCAGGTAGTGAACCCCGACCGCGCCGGCCGTGACCGGCAGGAAATCGACCGGTATCAGGTCCATCGCGTTCATGACGAAGACCCAGATGAAGATCGTGATCGCCATCGGCGTGATCAGCTTGCTCTTGCCGTGATAGGTGTCCTTGACCTGCTGATCGACGAATGTCAGAACCATCTCGAAGAAGTTCTGCCATCCGGTCGGCACGCCGGCCGAGGCGCGCGACGCGATCTTGGCCAGGAAGCCGAAGACCACGAGGCCGAGGATGCCGGATACGAGGAGCGTGTCGACATGAAGGGTCCAGAAGCCGTGGCAGTGGCCATCGACCTTGGCCGCTTCGGAGCACCATTTCAGGTTGGTCAGGTGGTGAGTGATGTATTCGGTGGCAGTAAGCGTCCCAGAAGCCATGGTTTCCCCAAGTCGGTCAGCGTTGTTTTAGTAGCGCCATCCAGTAGACGACGAACGTCAATGCGTAAGCCACGAAGAGCGGTCCCACCGCCACATCGGGGCACCCCAAAAACACCGCGGCGAACAGCAGGACGGTGACCAGAAACTTGTAGGCCTCGCCCAGCAATTGCGCCTGATATGCTTGCTTTGGGTCGACCGCGTCGCGCCTGAACGCGCGCCACGCGTATGCGGCCCCGGAGAGGATTCCGATCACGCCCCCAACAAGGGCCGAAACCGAGCCCCAGGCCCCGGAAAAAGGCGCAGCAATGACCGCGACGCCTAATGCCACGAAAGCCTGGCGATAGAGCACCCAGCGAACCTGCGGATGCAAGACACCCCCCCGAAAAACAGCGGGAGTTTAACAAGAACTTTGTTACGGGTCAATTGTCGAAAGGACTTAGATTACGCAGATGCAAACATCAAAAAACATTTAATAATTAAACTGTTACGCCATTGTTTTGTGCATCGCAACATCATTGACGCGATGAAACATTTTGGTGTTCGGGGCCGCCCGGCCGGCCACCGGGAGTGGTCTCTCGGTCCTCATCGGCCCGCCCTCTCGATGACATTCAAGTTTCCAGCACAACCCGATGAGCATTGATGCACTGCCACAAGGCCGCACCAGTGCCGGCTGGTTGCTCGCGCTGGCGATGGTCGGCGTCGCCGCCCTGCTGCAGCCGTTCCCGGATCTGGTGGTAGCGCTCCAGCTGGATCGACAGTCATGGCCGGAACAACCGTGGCGGCTGTTCAGCGCCCACCTGGTGCATTGGCGCTTCGCGCATCTCGCAGGCAACGCCGGTGCCCTGTTGCTGCTGGCGCGACTGGCGGGACCACGCGCACCATCGCCGGCATGGGCGCTGGCCGGTCTGCTGCTCTGTTCCGCGACGGTAGTTTGGTTGCTGCCCGATCTTGCCAGTTACCGGGGCAGTTCGACGCTGGTGGCGATCTATCTGGTGCCGGCGGCGGCGACCTTGTGGGCAGGCGGCGGCCTGCGCCGCGGCGGCGCCACCGCGCTGCTGGTCCTATATGTCGGTCGGTTGGTCGCAGACGCCGTCGGCCACTGGCCGTCGCCGCTCCTCCCTGCCGACGTGAGGAGCACCTGGGAACTGCACCTGCTCGGCATGAGTTGGGGCGCCCTCGGACTGTTGCGTAACCGGCCCTGGATCCGTCGCTGATCCCTCGCGTCCACAGTTGGCGACGAATGCCGGGCGATGCTCGAACTCTCTCGCCGCCCGCGATGCGTGAGATAGCCCTGCGCTCGACCTCAGCGCAACCTTTCGAGCAGTCCGTCGAGTTGATCCAGTGAAGAGAAGTGCAGCGAGATGCTGCCCGCCCCGCGCCGATTGGCGCGAATCTTGACTGTCGCACCGACGGCGTCGGCGATCTCTTCCTCGAGGGCGAGCAGATCGCGGTCCGGCGGGGGCGGCGCCGGCCGCACCCGCGGCTCGATCTCGTTTTGAACCAGCTTCTCCGCTTCGCGCACCGACAACTGCCGTGCGGCGATCCGATTGCCGAACTGGATCTGGCGCGCACCGTCGAGCGGCAACAGCGCACGGGCATGCCCCATGTCGAGGTCGCCGGCCATCAGCAGCTCCTGCACCGGTTCGGCAAGCTGCAGCAGCCGCAACAGATTGCTCGCCGTCGGCCGCGAACGGCCGACCGCATCCGCCGCCTGCTGGTGCGTCATGTCGAATTCGTCGATCAGCCGCTGGATGCCGGCCGCCTCCTCGAGCGGATTGAGGTTCTCGCGCTGAATGTTTTCGATCAGCGACATCGCCAGCGCGGCTTCGTCCGGAATCTCGCGCACCAGGCATGGCACCGCGCCGAGACCGGCGATCTGCGCCGCGCGCCAGCGCCGTTCGCCGGCGATGATCTCGTAGTCGCCACCGTCGAGCGGACGCACCATGATCGGTTGCATGATGCCGCGGCTGCGGATCGACGCAGCAAGTTCGTCGAGGGAGCCCGGGTCCATCCGCGTACGCGGCTGATACTTGCCGGGTCGCAGCGCGTCGATCGCCAGCGTCTGCAGTTCGCCGCGGTCGTCGTCATCGTCGTCGGCATTGCCCAGCAGCGCGTCGAGTCCACGCCCCAGCCCTTTCAGCTTCGGTCTTGCCATCGCAGTCGTTCCGTCACAGGGCCTTGACCCGTTGAATCATTTCCTTCGCAAACGCGACGTACGCTTTCGCCCCCTTGGCGCTTGGGTCGAACACCACGCCCGGCATGCCATGACTGGGCGCCTCGGCGAGTCGCACGTTGCGTGGTACCACGGCCTCGAAGACCTTGGCGCCGAAGTGCGATTCGAGCTGCGCCGAAACCTGTTGCTGCAGCGTGATACGGGCGTCGAACATGACCCGCAGCAGGCCGATGATCTTCAGTTCCGCATTGAGATTGGCGTGCACCTTCTTGATCGTGTTCACCAGATCCGACAAGCCCTCCAGCGCGTAGTACTCGCATTGCATCGGGATTATCACCCCATGTGAGGCACACAGGCCATTGAGGGTCAACATCGACAGCGACGGCGGACAATCGACCAGCACGAAATCGTACTCGTCAATGACCCCGGCCAGGGCATCGCGCAACCTGTGCTCGCGCCGCTCGAGCGACACCATCTCGACCTCGGCCCCGGCCAGCTCGCGGTTGGCCGGCAACAGGTCGTAACCGCCGTTTGGCGAGCGCATCCGGCACGCTGCGAAATCGGCGATGCCGACCAGCACCTGGTAGACGGTACGGGTCAGATCGCGCTTGTCGATGCCGCTGCCCATCGTCGCGTTTCCCTGCGGGTCGAGGTCGACCAGCAGCACGCGCTGGCGACGTGCCTGCAGTGCGGCTGCCAGATTGACGCAGGTGGTGGTCTTACCGACGCCACCCTTCTGGTTGGCGACACAAAAGATTCGGGCCATCAGGCGGCTCCATCGTTGGTCATGACGATCAGGTGGCGCTCGGCGTTCAACCCGGGTACGTGCAGTTCGATCACCGTCGAGACGGCGATCCCCGGTGGCAACGAGGCCAATTCCTGCCGCGGGAAACGTCCCTTCATTGCCAGCAGTCTGCCACCGGGCGCGAGCATCGGTGCAGCCAGCCGGGCGAAATGCGCGAGATCCGAGAACGCCCGCGAGATGACGGCATCGCATCCACGGTCATCGCGCCACTGCTCGATCCTGCCATGGACCGGGACGAAGTTGTCGAGCGCCAACTCGATCCGTGCCTGCTGCTGGAAGCTCGCCTTCTTGCCGGCGGCCTCGATCGACACCACGTCGAGCGCGGGACAGGCGATCGCCAGCGGAATGCCCGGCAGCCCGGCCCCCGATCCGATGTCGGCCAATCGACCGACGCGGCCAAGATGCGGCAGCACCGACAGCGAATCCAGCAAGTGATGGGAAACGATCTGATGCGGCTCGCGGATTGCCGTCAGATTGTAGCTGCGGTTCCACTTCAGTAGCAGGCGGGCATAGGCTGCCAGGCGCTCGGCCACGACGGCGGACAAATCGATCCCGAGCGCGGCCGCGCCGCGCACGATATCGTCGCGCTCGATCATGCGCTCTGGCGATCGCCGTCGGCGAGGTCGCGCGCCGCCAGCTCGCGACGCTTGAGCCACACCAGCAACAGCGAGATCGCTGCCGGCGTCACACCCTGGATACGGCTCGCCTGGCCCACGGTCTGGGGTCGATGGTCCGCCAGCTTCTGCTGGACTTCCTTCGACAGGCCACGCACCGCAGCATAGTCGAGGTCGTCCGGAAGGATCATGCCCTCCTGCTGCGCGCTGCGGGACACCTCGTCGCGCTGCCGCTCGATGTAGCCCTGGTACTTGGCGGCGATCTCGATCTGCTCGACCACCAGGGGGTCGCTGAGTGGATCGTCCGGTGCCCCCGGCAAGGTCATCAGCTCGGCATAGCGGGTCTGCGGCCTGCGCAACAGATCGAAGAACCGGTATTCGCGCTCGATCGCCTTGCCGAGCACCCGCTCCGCGACATCGGCGGGTACCCGGCCCGGATGCACGAAGGCGGCCTTCAGGCGCGCAGACTCGCGTTCGATCGCCTCGCGCTTGTCACAGAAGCGGCGCCACCGGTCGTCGTCCACCAGTCCGAGCTGCCGCCCCTGTTCGGTCAGCCGCAGATCGGCATTGTCCTCGCGCAGGCTCAGCCGATATTCGGCGCGAGACGTGAACATGCGGTAGGGCTCGGCCACCCCACGGGTGATCAAGTCGTCCACCAGCACGCCAAGATAGGCCTCGTCCCGGCGCGGGCACCAGGGCTCCCGTCCCTGCACCTGCAGCGCCGCATTGGCCCCTGCCAGCAGCCCCTGGGCGGCAGCCTCCTCGTAGCCGGTGGTGCCGTTGATCTGTCCGGCGAAGAAGAGGCCGCGGATGCTCTTGGTCTCGAGGCTCGCCTTCAGATTGCGCGGATCGTAGTAGTCGTACTCGATCGCGTAACCGGGCCGCAGGATGTGCGCGTGCTCGAGACCCCGGATCGATTGCACCACCGCCAGCTGGACGTCGAACGGCAGCGAGGTCGAGATCCCGTTGGGGTAGAGTTCGTGCGTCTCCAGTCCCTCGGGCTCGAGGAAGATGTTGTGGCTCGCCTTGTCGGCGAAGCGGTGGATCTTGTCCTCGATCGACGGACAATAGCGCGGACCGACACCCTCGATCACGCCGGCGTACATCGGCGAGCGATCCAGGTTGGCGCGGATGATGTCGTGGGTACGCTCGTTGGTCTGGGTGATCCAGCACGGCAACTGCCGCGGATGCTGCGATACGCTGCCGAGGAAACTGAACACCGGCGGCGGATCGTCGCCGGGCTGCACCGTCATCTGCGCGAGATCGACCGTACGCCCGTCGATGCGGGGCGGTGTGCCGGTCTTCAACCGACCTTGCGGCAGCGCCAGTTCCTTGAGCCGCTGGCCCAGCGACACCGACGGCGGATCGCCGGCGCGACCGCCACTGTGGTGACTCATGCCGACGTGGATCAGGCCGTTCAGGAAGGTGCCCGCAGTCAGAACCACGGTATTCGCCTCGAAACGGATGCCGAGCTGGGTGACGACGCCGGTGACCCGATCGCCGCTCACCGTCAGGTCGTCGGCGGCCTGCTGGAAGAGCGTCAGCCGGGGCTGATTCTCGAGCCGGCGTCGGATCGCGGCCTTGTACAGCACCCGGTCGGCCTGGGCCCGGGTCGCCCGCACCGCGGGCCCCTTTGACGCATTGAGGATGCGAAACTGGATGCCGCCCTCGTCGGTCGCGGCCGCCATCGCGCCCCCGAGCGCGTCGACTTCGCGCACCAGATGACCCTTGCCGATGCCACCGATCGACGGATTGCAGCTCATCTGGCCCAGCGTCTCGATGCTGTGGGTCAGCAGCAGCGTCTCGGCCCCCATGCGGGCCGCGGCAAGCGCCGCCTCGGTGCCGGCATGGCCGCCACCGACGACGATGACATCGAATCGGGTAGGAAAAAGCATCGCGCAACCCACGCTCGGGCGGAAACCGGACGCGCGATTCTACGCCGATGCGACTGCCAAGCCTAGCGCAGGACGTTCGATCGGCCCCAAAAACACACGACTAAACATCGCCTTAGGGTCTGCAATCCGAGTGCCAGCAGACCTATCCCTTCAGCGCAGGCTGCTGTAGCTCTCCTGCAGCAGGGCGAGCTCGGTCGCACTGCGCACGAAGGTCATGCTGCAATCGATGGCACTGCCACAGACACTGAAGTGGGCCAGTTGCTCGACCAGTGTCATGTCTTCAGGATCGTTCATCAGCGGAATCTCGACGATACCGTCATAGAGTTCGCTGCCCCCCTGCCAGATCAGGATCGCGTCCTCCGGCACCGGCTCACCGTTGCCCTGGCCCCGGGCAACCGGCTGATTCGAGTTGTCGCTGGCCTTCAGCATCAGGCAGTTGAGCTTGCCGGCACCCTGGTACCAGCAGGCCCAGTCGGCGTTGGGGGTGGTCTGTGCGGACACCTGCGCAGAGACAGCGCAGGCAATCGCGCCGAGCCAGCGTATTGCGGTAGTGGATTTCATCCGAGTCACTCCAAGGCGCAGCCGGCCAGCCCTGCGCCGGCGATCGGCAGAAGTTAAGCAAGATGCAAACCCATTTTTTGCACGAATGCCTGCCGGATGCCAGATGTCACACGGACGCACCCATCTATTTCAGGCATTTGGCATGCATTCGCGAAGCGTTCTCAAGCGACGGACGGCATTTCACCCGGATCTTGCCGGCAACAGCGTCAGCGCCAGGGCCAGCATGATCATCCCAGCAGCGAGAAAATCCTCCGAATATGGGAGTTCACCGGTGATCGGAATCGCCGTCAGCAGGCCGATGATCGGGATCAGCATGATCGACAGTGCGCTCGCGACCGGCGGCAGCCGCCGCGCGATCGAGAACCACAGGATCTGGGCGACGCCGTAGTTGATCAGCGCACCATAGACCAGCGTCACCCAGCCTGCGGTGCTCGGCCATTGCCCGGGCATCGATTCGAAGGCGAGCGCGAGGCCCCACATCAGCGGTACCGTCGTGGCGATCATCCAGACCGTCATCACCTCGGTCGGCACGGCAGCAGGAATCCGCTTGAGCAACAGCGTGCCGATGGCCCAGCTCACGGCTGCGGCCAGCATCCACGCCACACCGGCCGGATTGCCGCTCAGTCGTCCGAGTTCGTGCCACATCAGCAGCATCAACGCGGACGCCGTACTGAGCGTGGCGAACCACAGCCGCGGGCTCATGCGCTCGCCGAAGAACGCCACCCCCATCAGCACCGTCCACACCGGCATCGTGAAGCCGACGATGGCCGCGCGCCCCGAGGCCAGCGACTGCACGCCGAAGATCGACAGGGCGTGCCAGCCGAGAATGTTCGGCAGCGCCAGCAGGGCAAGCTGCAACAGCGCCGAAGGCGTCAGCCGCAAGCGGACGCCCCGTGTCCGGTACCAGGCGAACAGCAGTGCCGCGCCGCCCGTCATCGTCAGCGCCCTGAAGGTGAGCGGCGGCATCTCGCGCAGCGCCAGCTTCATCACCGGCCAGTTGACACCCCACAGCAGTGTCAGCAGTGCCAGCGCCGACAACGTGCGCGCCGGCAGATGCCCGACGGCCGACACCCGGCGTGGCCCGCCGGCTCAGCCCAGTACGGCCAGCGCCGACTGGTAGTCCGGCTCCTGCTTGATCTCCGGCACCAGTTCGGCGTGCAGCACCCGGTCGTTCTCGTCGATCACGACCACGGCACGCGCAGTCAGGCCCCGCAGCGGGCCGGAAGCGATCGCGACGCCGTAGTCGCGGGCGAATCCGTCATTGCGGAAATCCGACAGGGTCTCGACATTGTCGAGTCCTTCGGCCACGCAGAAACGCTTCGCGGCGAACGGCAAGTCGGACGAGACCACCAGGACCACGGTGTTGGCGAGGGTCGAGGCCTCCGCATTGAACTTGCGGGTCGACGTGGCACAGGTCGGTGTATCGAGGCTCGGCACGATGTTCAGCACCTTGCGCTTGCCGGCGTAGCGGTCGAGCCCGACCTCCTCGAGGGCGTTATTGGTCAAGCTCAGCGGCGGCGCACTGTCACCGACCCGTGGGAATCTGCCTTCGACCTCGATCGGGTTGCCTGCCAATGTCACATTTGCCATCTCTGCGTCTCCTTGCTCTGGTGGGTCGGCCTACTCGGCCCGGGCCTGTGCGGGCTTGCATCGGCTGCCCCGCTTCCTGCACTAGGGCAGGAAGCGCTGCAGCAATTCGTTCAGATAGCGACTTCCGAGTTCGGTCGGACGGATGGTGTCCGCGTCGATCTCGACCAGTCCGTCGCGTCGCGCGGCGACCAGTGGCGCTTCGACCACGGACAGGGGCACGCCGGTGACGGCCGCGAACAAGGTGCGCGGAAAGCCGCGCCGCAGCCTCAGCGCGTTCATCATGAACTCGAAGGGTAGTTCGTCCGCGGCCACCTGGCGAGATTCGCACACGAACGCGCGCTCGACAGCGGCTTCCAGATACCGCCGCGGGTGACGGTGGCGGACCTCGCGCACCACCCCATGGCGCCCGGACAGCTTGCCGTGGGCACCCGCGCCGATGCCGAGATAGTCGCCGAAGCGCCAATAATTGAGATTGTGGGTGCAACCACCACCGGGACGGGCGAATGCCGAAACCTCGTAGTGCTCGAAGCCGGCACCGGCCAGACGGGCCTCGACGGTCTCCTGCATCCAGGCCACGCTGTCCTCGTCGGGCAGTGGCGGCGGGCTGGCATGGAACTCGGTGTTGGGCTCGAGCGTGAGCTGGTAGCAGGAAAGATGTTCCGGGCCGAAATCGAGGGCGATGTCGAGATCGCGTGCCAGCAAGGCCGGGGTCTGGCCCGGCAGCCCGTACATCAGATCCAGATTGACCCGTTCGAAGCAGGCCATGGCCGCCGCGACCGCACGTCGCGCCTCGGCGCCGTCATGGATGCGGCCGATCGCGGCCAGCAGACCGTCGTCGAAACTCTGCACGCCGACCGACAGCCGATTGACTCCGGCGTCGCGGAATCCGGTGAAACGATCGGCATCCGCAGCGCCCGGATTGGCCTCGAGCGTGATCTCGGCGGCCGGCGCCAGGTTGCCGAGCGCACGTACCCCGTCGAGCAGCCGGCCGAGCTGCTCCGGATCGATCAGGCTCGGCGTGCCGCCGCCGACGAATACGCTGTGGATGCGCCGCCCCCAGATCTGCGGCAGGGCGGATTCGAGATCCGCCAGCAACGCATCGACATAGGTCACCTGCGGGATCTCGCCGCGCAGCGCATGCGAATTGAAATCGCAATAAGGGCACTTTCTGATGCACCAGGGGAAATGCACGTACAGCGACAACGGCGGCGGCGCGGTCAGGCTCGGCTCCTGGGCGTTCGTCCGTCGAGCCGGCGCCGGAACGATCGGAATGCGGTGCATCGCGGTTTCAGAGCCGGGTGGCTTCGAGCCGTGTCAGCAGGTGTCGCATCGCCTGGGCACGGTGGCTGAGGGTGTTCTTCAGCGCGCCGTCGAGCTCGGCCGCAGTCTGGCCCATTTCGGGCAGCAGGAACAGCGGATCGTAGCCGAAGCCGTTGTCGCCACGGGGGGCGTGCAATATCTCGCCGCTCCACTGGCCATCGGCGATCAACGGCTGCGGGTCGTCGGCATGCCGCAGCAACACCAGCGTGCACGAGAAGAAGGCACGCCGATCGTCACAGTCGGCGAGCCGCGACAGCAGCAGTTCGTTGTTGCGCGCGTCGGACTTGGGGTCGCCGGCAAAGCGGGCGGAGTGCACGCCAGGCGCGCCGCCGAGTGCAAACACACAGAGGCCCGAATCGTCGGCAAGCGCCGGCAGGCCGGTGATTCGCGCGGCATGGCGCGCCTTGGCCAGCGCGTTCTCGACGAAGGTCGGATGCGGCTCGTCGGCCTCGGTCACACCGAGGCTCGACTGCAGCAGCACGTCATAGCCGAGCGGCTCGAGCAGCGCCGACAACTCGTCGGCCTTCTTGGCGTTGTTGCTGGCCAGCACCAGCCGCGTCATGTCGTTCTCCACAGCCGGCGATCACGTCCGCACTTCGAGCGCCGCACGCTGGCTGGTCACCAGGTGGGCGACGCCACCGGCCGCCAGATCCATCAGCGCATCGAGTTCGGCCCGGGAGAAGGGCTTGCCCTCGGCGGTACCCTGCACTTCGACGATGCCGCCCGACTCGGTGATCACCACGTTCATGTCGGTCTCGCAAGCGGAATCCTCCGCGTAGTCGAGATCGAGCACCGGCATGTCCTGATAGATCCCGACCGACACCGCCGCCACCAGTTCCCGCATCGGACTCGAAGCCAGCCGGCCTGCGCGGACCAGTGCGCCGAGGGCATCGTGCAGCGCGACTGCGGCACCGGTGACCGCGGCGGTCCGGGTGCCGCCATCGGCCTGGAGCACATCGCAGTCGATCACCACCTGACGCTCGCCGAGCGCTTCGAGATCCACCACTGCGCGCAGGCTGCGCCCGATCAGGCGCTGAATCTCCTGGGTGCGCCCGCTCTGGCGGCCCCTCGCGGCCTCGCGGCCGCTTCGGGTATGGGTGGCACGCGGTAGCATGCCGTATTCGGCGGTCACCCAGCCGCGCCCTCGACCACGCAGGAAGGGTGGCACCGATTCTTCGACGCTGGCGGTACACAGCACCTGCGTGTGGCCGAACTCGACCAGCACCGAGCCTTCGGCGTGGCGGGTGAAGCCGCGAGTGAGGCGGACCGTGCGCAACTGGTCCGCGGCGCGATGACTGGGTCTCATTTGGTGTATTTCTGAATGGCCTGGTTGATTTCGCGAATGGCCCGCTCGATCTCGTCGTCGGAAAGGTCCTCGTGACCGCTGCCGCCTGCCGGCCGGGTCCGCAGAAAGCCCTCCATCTGCGTCGTGAAAGCGCCCAGCTCCATGGTCTTGGTAGAGACGCTTCCGGGCTGCCCCTCAGCGTAGTTCTCCTCCCAGTTCAGCGCAATCAGCGACAGGTTGTCGCAGGTCGGCCCGGCGCGCTGCTCGGCCAGATCCATAATCTTCGGTACCGTCTCCATGACCCGCCCGTTGGCGAGGTTGGCGATCACCAGCTGGTCGTCGAGTGGCCCCCAGACGCCGTCCGAACAGATCGCGATGACGTCGCCGCGATACAGCGGCGTGCGCTTCGAGAACTCGATCTGGGGCGAATGGCTTCCGCCGAGACAGCTGTAGATGCGGTTCCTGCTCGGATGCTTGGCCGCGCCTTCGGCGTCGAGCAGTCCCTGATCCATCATCAGTTGGACACGGGAATGATCCTTGGTTCGCGACGCGATCTCGCGCCGGCGCAACAGGTAGAGCCGGGAGTCGCCGGCATGGGCCCAGTAGGCCTGGCTGTCCTGGATGATGCTGGCGACGACGGTGGTGCGCGGGGCATCGTCGAGCGATTTGTCGAACGCGTAGTCGAGGATCGCGTGGTGGGCATTGGTCAGCGCCCGGGACAGGAACAGCACGGGATCGGCGAGCGCCGGCCGGGCCTCGCGCTGGAAGGCCTGGGCGACGAACTGCACCGCGATCTGCGCCGCCACTTCACCGTGCAGATGCCCCCCCATGCCATCAGCGACGATCATCAGCAGGGCCTCGCGCGAGTAGGAATAGGCCACGCGGTCCTGGTTGTTTCGTCGCCGCCCGATGCGGCTCTCCTGGAAGATCGTGAACTTCATTGGCGTCCGATGAAGGTACGCAAGCGCGTACTCCAGTCTGTGAACCAGGTGCCGGGGACCGGATCCGCGCCCGACGGGCTGGCCAGGGCCTTCTGCAGCGCATAGACGCTCTGGGGCCGCTTGAGCGGATCGAGTTGCAGGCACCAGTCGATGGTCTGCAGCAACTGACGGTTGTACTTGCCCGCAAACTGTTTCACTGCGGGTACCAGTTCGTCGCGTTCGTCGCGCTCGTCGGCCCGTTGCGGCGGACCGCCGGCAATGCAGGCGTAGAGGCTCGCGCCGACGCTGTAGATATCGCTCCAGGGCCCCAGCCCGCTGCGGCCCGCCAGTTGCTCGGGCGACGCGAAGCCCGGCGTATACATTGGTTTCAACACCGGCTGGTCACTCATCAGGGTCTGGCGGGCGGCACCGAAATCCAGCAGCACCGGCGTGCCGTCGGCGCGCAGGTAGATGTTCGAAGGCTTGATGTCGAGATGCAGCAGCTTGTGGGCATGGACTTCGCGAAGGCCGTTGAGCATGCGTGTGAACACGCCCCGCAGGAAGCGCTCGCTGATGTCCCCCCGCTGACGATGGCGATGGACATAGTCGTTGAGGGTTCGCCCGCGCTCGAAGTGCATCACCATATAGACGGTATTGTTGGCGCGGAAGAAGTTCAAGACCCGGACCACATTGGGGTGCATCAGCCGGGCCAGCGAGCGCCCTTCCTCGAAGAAGCACTTCATGCCGTAGCGGAACGCGGATTGATGTTCCTCCGTGATCTGCGGCGCAATCTGCCCCTCCTTGCGCAGCGCCAGCGAGTTGGGCAGGTACTCCTTGATGGCCACCGGCGTGCCGGCCTGATCGTAGGCCAGATACACGATGGAGAAGCCCCCAAGCGACAGCTGGCGCTCGATGCGGTACTGCTCCAGTTGGAATCCAGAGGGAAGCGGGTAGTTGGCCTGGGCAGGCATCGGTCAGTGGCGGCGCATCAAGTCCATGCAATCAGAATACGGATCCAGCCCGCTCCTCCTGGCTGTGGCCGCCGGTCGGCAGGTTCCGCCCGGCGAGGGGCGGGCCGACGCCCCAGCCATCGCCAGCCGGCTAACCGTGAAATATCCCGCTCGGGGCGCTACTATCCATGGTTACGTCCCGATTGTCGTTGTTTGAAACCAGCGCTGTAAAGTTTGCACTGCAGCGAAAACTCCGGAAACCAGCATGATCCATAGCATGACCGGCTTTGCCTCGCACAGCCGCGACCTCGGTCCAGTGACCCTGCACCTCGAACTGCGCAGCGTCAATTCCCGCTACCTGGATCTGGCGTTCCGCATCGTCGAAGACCTGCGCCAGGCCGAACCGCAGCTGCGTGAGCTGATCGGTGCGCGCCTGAAGCGGGGCAAGGTCGAATGCCGTCTCAACCTGCAGCATAACGACACCGCCCCGCGCGAACTCAATCTCAACCGGAGCCTGCTCGCCCAGCTCGGCCACGCCCAGCAGAGCGTACTCGACGCGCTGCCCGGCACCACGCCGTTTTCGGTCAACGACATCCTGCGCTGGCCGGGCATGCTCGACGACGACAGCCTGCGCTACGAACAGATGCAGGGCGAGGTGGTCGAACTCGCCGGCGAAGCGCTCGGCGAACTGATCGCCAGCCGCGCCCGCGAGGGCGCCAAACTGGCCGACATCGTGCGCGAGCGCGTGGCGCTGATGCGTGCCCTGGTAAGCCGTGCCGAGCCGCTGGTACCGGCCCAGGTCGCCGACTACCAGGAGCGGCTGGCGGGACGCCTGCGCGAAGCCGTCGCGTCGATGGACGAGGAGCGCATCCGCCAGGAGGTGGCGGTGTTCGCGCAGCGGGTCGACGTCGCCGAGGAACTGGCGCGCCTGGCGACCCACCTCGACGAGGTCGAGCGCATCCTCGCGGCCGGCGGCATTGCCGGCAAGCGCCTCGATTTCCTGATGCAGGAACTCAATCGCGAGGCGAACACGCTGGGCTCGAAGTCCTTTTCCGCCGACCTGACGTCGATCGCAGTCGAACTCAAGCTCTATATCGAACAGATGCGCGAACAGGTGCAGAACCTCGAATGACCGCGGCAACCGAGTCCGGCGCCGGCACGCTGCTGATCGTCACCGCACCGTCCGGCGCCGGCAAGACCACCCTGGTGCGCGGCCTGCTCGCACGCGACCCCGCGCTCGGGCTGTCAGTGTCATTCACGACCCGCGCACCGCGCCCGGGCGAGTCGGACGGCGTGCATTACCATTTCATCGATGACGGCGACTTCGTCGCCAGGCGCGAACGCGGCGAATTCGTCGAATGGGCCGAAGTGCATGGCAACCTGTACGGCACGTCGTCGCGATGGCTGCACGAGCAGATCGCCAAGGACCGCGACATCGTGCTCGAAATCGACTGGCAGGGGGCGCAGCAGGTCAGAGCACATTTCGCGGCAGCGGTCGGCGTATTCGTGCTGCCGCCGTCGCTCGCCGAACTCGAGCGACGGCTGCGCGGACGCGGCACCGACAGCGAAACCGTGATCGCGCGACGGCTGAGTGCCGCATACGACGAGATGCGTCATCTGGCGGAATTCGACTACGTTATAATCAACAACGAGTTACCGGTGGCCCTCGACGACCTGCAGGCAGTACTGCAGGCCGCACGCCTGCGCTACCGCAACCAGAAGCAGCGCCACCCCTCTTTATTTGAATCTCTCGAACAGGATTGAAGCATGGCCCGCATCACCGTCGAAGACTGTCTCAACAGGATCCCCAACCGCTTCCAGCTGACCCTGGCCGCCACCTATCGCGCACGCCAGCTGACGGCCGGCGCCATGCCTCAGATCGAAACCGACCGCACCGACAAGGACAAGCCGACGGTCATCGCGTTGCGTGAGATCGCCGCCGGCAAGGTCGGACTGGAGATGCTCAATCGCGGCCAGGCCTGATCCGCTGTACGGGAGGAGCGCACCAACCGTGGCCGAAGCCCAGCCCGCGACCTCCCCGGCAAGGCCACTGCCCGCCTCCAGCGTCGTCGCGCTCGATTTCGAGCGCCTGCGCGCGACCCTCGGCGAATACCTCAGGATCGAGGACATCGGCCGCGTCGAGGCCGCTTATCACTTTGCCGCGCGCGCCCACGACGGACAGTTCCGCCAGAGCGGCGAGCCCTACGTCACCCACCCGGTGGCGGTCGCCGAGATCGTCGCCGGCTGGCGGCTGGACCCGCAGGCGCTGATCGCCGCCCTCCTCCATGACGTCATGGAGGACACCGCGATCACCAAGCAGGAGATCGCCGACGCCTTCGGCAAGGTGACCGCCGAACTGGTCGACGGCCTGTCCAAGCTCGACAAGATCGAGTTCCAGTCGCAGGAAGAGGCGCAGGCCGAGAATTTCCGCAAGATGCTGCTGGCGATGGCGAGCGATCTGCGGGTGATCCTGATCAAGCTCGCCGACCGCCTGCACAACATGCGAACCCTCGATTCGGTGAGCCCGGCGAAGCGGCGCCGGGTCGCCAGCGAGACCTTCGAGATCTACGCGCCGATCGCCAACCGGCTGGGTCTCAACCAGATGTACCGCGAACTGCAGGAGCTGTCGTTCGAACACAAGTACCCGATGCGCTTCCGGGTGCTGACGAAGGCGGTGCGTTCGGCCCGCGGCAACCGTCGCGAAGTCATCGGCAAGGTGCTCACCGCCCTCGACGAACGCCTGCCGCAGTGGGGCATCGCGGCCGAGATCCACGGTCGCGAGAAGCACATCTACGGCATCTATCGGAAGATGGTCGAGAAGAACCTGTCGTTCTCTCAGGTGCTCGACATCTACGGCTTTCGCGTGATCGTCCGCGACGTGCCGACCTGCTACCTTGCGATGGGGGCGCTGCACGGCCTCTACAAACCGGTGCCGGGCAAGTTCAAGGACTACATCGCGATTCCCAAGGGCAATGGCTACCAGTCCTTGCACACGACGCTGATCGGGCCCTTCGGCACGCCGGTCGAAGTGCAGATCCGCACGCAGGAGATGCACCACATCGCCGAGAGCGGCGTTGCCTCGCACTGGCTGTACAAGGAGGACGAGCGCACGCTGTCCGAATTGCAGCACAAGACCCACAGCTGGCTGCAGTCGCTGCTCGAGCTGCAATCGACCAGCGGCGAGGCCACCGAATTCCTCGAACACGTCAAGATCGACCTGTTCCCGGGCGAGGTCTACGTGTTCTCGCCGCGCGGCAAGATCTTCTCGATGCCCCGCGGTTCGACGCCGGTCGATTTCGCCTACGCCGTACATACCGATGTCGGCAACCGCTGCGTCGCCTGCCGCGTCAATGGCGAACTGATGCCATTGCGCACCGAACTGCGCAACGGCGATCAGGTCGAGATCATCACGGCCGCCCATGCCAGCCCCAATCCGGCGTGGCTGTCGTACGCGCGCACCGGCAAGGCGCGCTCGCAGATCCGCCACTTCCTGAAGAACGTGCAGCAGGAAGAATCCGCGGCGCTGGGCGAACGGCTGCTGAACCAGGCGCTGAGGCCTCACGGCCTGTCGGTCGGCCAGATCAGCAACTTCGCCTGGGAGCGCTTCCTGCGCGACCGGGGCGTGCGCGCCCGCCGCGACGTCTTCGTCGACATCGGCCTCGGCAAGCGCCTGCCGGTGATCGTCGCGCGCCGCCTGTCGCAGGCCCAGGACATGGAAACCGGCCGCCCCGACGTCATCAAGCCGAAACCGGCCGGCGCCATCCTGATCCGTGGCAGCGAGGGCATCGCGGTACAGCTGGCGAGATGCTGCCGGCCCATACCGGGCGACCCGATCATCGGCATCATCCGCAAGGGACAGGGGCTCGAAGTGCATGTGCATGACTGTCCCTCCATCCAGCGGGTTCGCGGCGAGCGCGGGCGCTGGGTGGACGTGGAATGGGAGCCGGCCCACGATCGTCTGTTCGACGTCGCCATCCGGGTGATGACGCAGAATGCGCGCGGCGTGCTGGCACGGGTCGCCAGCGCGATCGCCGAAGAGAACTCCAACATCCAGAACGTCGGCATGGACGCCGACCAGATTCCCTACTCGACGCTGAACTTCACGCTGCAGGTGGCCGACCGCATCCACCTGGCGAAGGTGTTGCGGGCCGTCCGGCGCGTACCGGAGGTGGTGCGCATCATCCGCTGCAAGGGCGACGGCGGGGGCGCCTGATCGGGGCTGCGCGCAGAGCTGCTCTGCCGCTACAATCTGGGCAATCTCGGGGGTCGGACCATGATCGGCGTATTTATCGTCACCCACGCGAGCCTCGGCGAGGCCTTGCTGCAATGCGCTTGCCATGTGCTCAACCGGCGACCGCCGAACGTGCTCCAGCTGGGCATCAGCGGCCAGGACGACCCGCTCGACCTGCTGCCGCTGGCGCGTCGCATGGTCGAGCTGGTGGACGCCGGCTCCGGCGTACTGATCCTGACCGACATCTTCGGCGCAACGCCGGCCAATATTGCGATGAAGATGCGCCAACCGGGTCGCTACGAGGTCATCACCGGGGTCAACCTGCCGATGATGCTGCGGGTACTGACTTACCGGGAGCACGACATGAAGACCCTGGTGCAGCGCGCGGTCAGCGGCGGCTGCGACGGGGTGATCCACATTAAATGAGGCCCGAATGCCGCGAACCGAAGTCGAGATCATCAACAAGCTGGGGCTGCACGCGCGCGCGTCCGCCAAGCTGACCCAGCTCGCCAGCAGCTTCGCAGCCGAGGTCTGGCTCGAACGCAACGAGCGCAGGGTCAATGCCAAGAGCATCATGGGCGTAATGATGCTGGCGGCCGCGAAGGGCTGTACGATCATCATCGACACCAGCGGCGAGGACGAGGACGAGGCGATGGATGCCTTGGTGTCACTCGTCGCCAACCGCTTCGAAGAGGAGGAATAGGCACCCGCCCGGCGCCATTACAGCCATGCCCTTCACGCTGCACGGACTGCCCGTCTCGAACGGGATCGCGATCGGCCATGTCCATCTGGTCTCGCACGCTCTGCTCGAGGTCAGTCACTACCATGTCACGCCAAAGCACCTGAAGGCCGAACTGTCGCGGCTCGACGATGCCGTCGAGACCGTGCGCGGCGAACTCACCGGCCTCAAGGCGGCCACCGCCAGCGGCCATGCCCACAGCGAAGTCGGTGCGTTCCTGGACCTGCACATGATGCTGCTCGACGACCCGATGCTGGTCGATGCGGCCCGTGCCCACATCTCCGAGCGCCGCTGCAACGCCGAGTGGGCGCTGGTGCAGCAGATGGAGCAACTGATCGAGCAGTTCGACCAGATCGAGGACGCCTATCTGCGCGAGCGCAAGGCCGACGTCGTGCAGGTCGTCGAACGACTGGTCAAGGTGCTGCTGGGCCACCCCGGTCACCTGCCGCCGAAGCGGCGCGACGGCCTCGGCACGATCGTCGTCGCCCACGATCTGGCGCCGGCCGACACACTGTCGTTCCGCGATCACAACATTGCCGGCTTCATCACCGATGTCGGCGGCCCGACCAGCCACACCGCGATCGTCGCCCGCAGCCAGAGCATTCCGGCGGTGGTGGCCCTGCGCAACGTACGTCAGCTGGTGGAAGACGACGAGCTGGTGATCGTGGATGGCACCCGCGGCGTCGTCATCGTCGAACCGGACGAGCGCGTCCTCGAGGAATACCACCTGCGCAAGGCGGAGCTCGAGCTCGAGCGCTCCAAGCTCAAGCGCCTCGCCAACGCCAAACCGACCACCCTCGACGGCGAAGAGGTCGAGCTGCTGGCCAACATCGAGATGCCCGCCGACGCCTCCCACGCCAAGTCCATCGGTGCCGATGGCGTCGGCCTGTATCGCACCGAATTCCTGTTCATGGGCCGAGAGGTCCTGCCTGACGAAGACGAGCAGTTCGAGGCCTACCGCAGCGTGCTGAAGAGCATGCCCGGCAAGCCGGTGACCATCCGTACGCTGGACATTGGCGCCGACAAGGCGCTGAACGGCGTCAACCAGCGCATGGAACCGAATCCCGCGCTGGGGTTGCGGGCGATCCGCTATTCACTGTCCGAGCCGCAGATGTTCATGGCGCAACTGCGCGCCCTGTTGCGAGCATCGCACTACGGCCACCTGAAGATCCTGATCCCGATGCTGGCTCACGCCCACGAGATCGATCAGGCGCTGGCGTTCATCGGGCGCGCCAAGGAGCAGTTGAAGGATCGGAAGCAGAAGTTCGATGCGGGCGTGCAGATCGGCGGCATGATCGAGGTGCCGGCCGCAGCGCTGGCGTTGGGCATGTTCGTCCGCCGCCTGCACTTCCTGTCGATAGGTACCAACGACCTGATCCAGTACACGCTGGCAATCGACCGCACCGACGAGGCCGTCGCCCATCTCTACGATCCGCTCCACCCGGCCGTGCTGCGGCTGGTCGGCTCGACCATCCAGACCGGCGTGCGGTTCGGCCTGCCGGTGTCGGTGTGCGGCGAGATGGCCGGCGACCCGGCCTACACCCGGCTGCTGCTCGGCATCGGCCTGCGCCAGTTCTCGATGCACCCGGCGCAGATCCTCGAAGTCAAGCAGGAGGTGCTGCGCGCAGACGTCGGCGACATCGCGCCCAAGGCCCAGCGCCTGCTCAAGATGGACGAACCGTCGCGGCTGCGGGAAGCCTTCGAACGCCTGTGACGACCCAGTCGCGGCGTGACCGCACCGCTTTCCGGCGATCGGACTCTACTGGTAGAATCCGCGCTCCTGAAGGGGAGAATGCCATGGTCAAAGTCGACACCAGCTACGAGTCCGAGCACACCAAGTTCATGCGCGAATGGATGGAACAGCACCCGGCCGAGCGCATCGAGCAACAGAAGGGCCGCGCGCTGTGGTGGGACAAGCCGCAGAAGCTCGAGACCCAGCAGCGTTTCGACGACGCCTCGGTACCGGTCAAGCCCTACTACTACCAGACCGAGAGCTGACCCGACCGCCTTCGCCCTCGCCGGGGCCGGCGATCACCACCGGCCTGCCGGCGGCACTGGCGATCATCGACGTCGAGACCACCGGCGCCCGCCCGGTCGACGATCGCATCACCGAAGTCGCAGTCATTCGCGTCGAGCACGGCCGCGAGGTCGCACGCTGGACCTCGCTGGTCGATCCAGGCGTTCCGATTCCCCCGCAGATCAGCAGCATCACCGGCATTTCGGACGCCATGGTGGCCGGCGCGCCAAGCTTTGCGGCGCTCGCCGACACGCTTCGCGAGTTGCTTGCCGATGCGGTCTTCGTTGCCCACAACGCCCGCTTCGACTATGGCTTCGTGCGAAACGCCTTCCGTCGCTGCGGCGTTGCCTTCGAAGCCGAAGTGCTGTGCACCGTCAAGCTGTCGCGGGCGCTCCATCCCGAGCACGCCCGCCACGGGCTCGACGCGCTGATCGATCGCCACGGGCTCGCCTGCAGCGCACGCCATCGGGCAATGGGCGATGTCGAGGCACTGGCCGACTTCCTGCTGCGGGTGGTCGGCGCGTGCGACCCTCGGCAGCTCCAGGCGGCCGTCGCCGCGGCGATGAAGCGGCCGCCGCGGGCCCCGGGCCTGGCCGACGGCATACTCGAATCGCTGCCCGCGTCACCCGGCGTCTATCTGTTCTATGGCGGGCCACACCCGGCGACCGATGCGCTGCTGTACGTCGGCAGCGGGCACGATCTGCGCAGTCGCGTCACCGGCCATTTCTCGCCGTCGGGGGGAAGCGGGCTGGCGCGACGGGTCGCACACCTGGAAGTGATCGAAACCGCGGGCGAACTCGGCGCGAGCCTGCTCGCCGCGCAACTCGTGGCGCGGCGACGCCCCCCGTGCAATCGAACCACCGCGGGCAGTGCGGTGACCGGACTGCGGCCGCTGTACCACCGGCGCAAAGCACCGGTACTCGCCCGGGTTCCACTGCACGGCACCGACCCCTGCGACTGGCGCGGCGACACCTTTGGCATCTTTCGCAACGAACGCGAACTCGACGGCACGCTTGCGCGCCTGGCCGCGATGCATCGCCTGTGTCTGACACGCCTGGGCCTCGAACCGGCTCATCCCGGCGCGTGTTCCGCGCACGGCACCGGACACTGCGACGGCGTCTGCATCGGACGCGAATCGCCCGCCGCACACGACCAGCGCCTGGTCGCGGCGCTCGCCCCGCTCGGCCTCGCACGCTGGCCGTGGCCGGGCGCGATCGTGATACGCGAAACGTCGCCCGACGCCATGCGCCATGCCAGCCATCTGATCGATCGCTGGTGCCTGCTCGGCACCGCCGAAGACGAAGGCAGCCTCGCCGATCTGCTGGCCCGACGCCCGCCGCGCGCGTTCGATCTCGACCGATACCGCATTCTTCAGCGCTGGCTGGCGTCCGATCGGCACCGCGAAGCCGCAATTGCGATCGACTGACGCGATCGAACGCGGTCAGTCATCGACGTACTCGAAACGTGCCCGCTTGACGTTGCACAACAACTCGTAGGCGATCGTGCCAGCCGCTTCGGCGACCCGATTGACCGGCACCCGCGCACCCCACAGCTCGACCACGCTGCCGAGGCCGGCGTCGACCCCGTCGAGATCCACCGTCAGCATGTCCATCGACACCCGTCCGACGATCCGGCTCGGCCTGCCATCGACCGCGACCGGCGTACCGTCCGGCACCACCCGCGGATAGCCGTCGGCATAACCCATCGCCACCAGGCCGATGCGCTGCGGCCGCTCGGCCACGAAGCGGGCACCGTAGCCGACCGGATCGCCCGCCTGCAGCTCGCGGATTGCCATGATCCGGCTCTCGAAGGTCATCACCGGGCGCAGTCCGTGGCCTTCGCCCGGCATCGGGTCGGCCCCGTAGAGCATGATGCCGGGACGGGCCCAGTCCATATGCAGTTGCGGCCAGCCGAGCACGCCGGCCGAATTGCAGACGCTGCACGGCACCTGGAGCCCGGCGACCGCTTCGCGGAAGCGCTGCCATTGCACCAGGCTGGCGTCGCTGCCCGGCTCGTCGGCGCGGGCGAGGTGGGTCATCATGACGATGTTGCCGATGCGCGAATCGGCGGCCAGCGCCGAATACAATTCACGTGCCCTCGGCGGCGCGAATCCGGCCCGGTTCATGCCGGTATTGAATTTCAGCCAGACGGTGAGCGGGCGCCGCGGCACGAAACCCGCCAGCATGTCGAGCTGGCTCGCGTCGTGCACCACCATCCACAGCCCGAGCGCGTCGACCCGCGGCAATTCGGTCGCGTCGAAGATGCCTTCGAGCAGCAGGATCGGCGCCTCGATCCCGCCCGCCCGCAGTGTCTCGGCCTCTTCGAGACAGGCCACCGCGAAACCGTCGGCGACCCCGGCCAGCGCCGATGCGCAGGCCACTGCGCCATGTCCGTAGGCATTGGCCTTGACCACCGCGAGCGCCCGCCCGCCGTGGCGCGCACGTGCGAGCAGGTAATTGTGGCGCAGCGCCGCAAGGTCGATCAGGGCTCGGGCCGGTCTCATCTCGGGCTCCCATCAAATGCCATGTCGCGAATGCGCCACCGGGCGGGAATGCCGGTGGCCACCGGAGGCTTCTTCCCCTACTGTAGCGCGTCGCCGCCGAGCCGGCAGCGCCGGCACCAATCAGGGCCACACCACGCTCAAGAACACCGCCGCAAAGCCGTAGACGAGCGAATCGCCTGCCGACGCGCGCCGATATATGCCCATGGCGTGAAATAAGAGGCGTAACGTCCCCGATCGATGCCCTGTGACTGTTGACGCGGTGGAATCGCTGAGCCAATGTACCTAACGACCAGAACAAGTCCGCATGGCGCATTCGCGCGAGCGAAGTCAGTCGGCGGACGATCCCTGCCGGCGAGCACAGGCACACACCCTGACCAGTGAGATGAGACGTGATTGATCTCGATCAGTTGCTTGCTGAGGCGTCCGAGTCCCCCCCTTGCGGCCCGGACCTCGAATACGAAGCCCCCTTCCTCGAACTGGAGCAAGCAGCCAAAGGCAAGCCCGAGCAGCAATACGGCGACACCGTCGTGCCGGCCGAGGAACCGGCCTGGGCTCAGGTCAGACGGCTCGGCGAGGAACTGCTGGTCCGATCGAAGGATCTGCGCATCGCCGCGCTGCTGGTCCAGGCCATGGTCAGCACCGAGGGCTTTGCCGGACTGAAGCCCGGTTGCGATCTGCTGCTCGGCCTGATCGAGCGCTATTGGGACGACGTCCATCCGCAGCTCGATCCCGACGACGACAACGACCCGATCATGCGCATGAACGCGCTGGCCGCGCTGGCAGACCCGGACGGCCTGCTGCGCCAGCTGCGGGAGTCGCACCTGATCCGTTCGCGGCAGGCCCAGTTGCTGGTGCGTGACGTCGAGGTCGCACTGGAAAAGCTGCCGCCGAAGGAAGACGCGGAGACCGTCTCGCTGTCACAGATCACCGAGATGATGGCCGGCGAGGAGGGTCAGGCTGCCGGGGCGCTGATCGCAAGCACGCTCGAATCGCTGAAGGCGCTGTCCTCGGCGCTCAATGAACGGGTCGGTGCCGACCGTGCCCCCGATCTGCGTCCGCTGGTCGCGACCGTCACCCATCTGACCCAGGTATGCCGCAACGGCGACGACCAGGCCGTGGCCGAAGGCGGTGACGAAGCCGGCAGCGAGGCGCCCGGCGGTGGCGTCACGCAGCCGATCAGTGGCGAAGTGCGCAGCCGGCGCGACGCCATCGTGATGATCGACAAGGTCATCGATTACTTCGCCCGACACGAACCTTCCAACCCCGCCCCTCTCCTGCTGGAGCGGGCAAAGCGGCTGATCGACATGAACTTCGTGGATATCATCCGTGACATGGTTCCTGATGGGCTCACGCAAATCGAAACCATTGCCGGTATCAAGACCGACGAAGAGGAGTACTGAGCGTATTCGCCGGCCCTGCCCTCGCCTGCGTTTCAGTACGCGATCTTCGCCAAACCCACTCTCGGTGAAGAGAGCATTAAAGGAGATTGGACGTGGCAACCAGCAGTCAGAAATTCATCGCCCGCAACCGCGCGCCCCGCGTGCAGATCGAATACGACGTGGAGCTCTACGGCTCCGACAAGAAGGTCCAGTTGCCCTTCATCATGGGGGTCATGTCCGATCTGTCGGGCAAGTCGGAAGATCCGTCGCCGCCGGTCGCCGACCGCAAGTTCCTCGAAGTCGACGTCGACAACTTCGACAGCCGGATGAAGGCGATGAAGCCGCGGGTCGCGTTCCAGGTGCCGAACACGCTGACCGGCGAGGGCAACATCGCCGTCGATCTGACCTTCGAGAACATGGAAGATTTCTCCCCCGCAGCGATCGCCCGCAAGGTCGACTCCCTGAGCCAGTTGCTCGAGGCCCGTCAACAGCTGTCCAACCTGATCACCTACATGGACGGCAAGACCGGTGCCGAAGAACTCATCGCCAAGGTCGTCAAGGATCCCGCGCTGCTTAAATCGCTGGCGGAGTCGGCCAAGAAATCGGCCGGCGGCGAAGGCGGCGAGTCCTGATCGAAACCACTGAGCAACTGGAGAAAGCGAATGGCTGACATGCAAGAACAGGCTTCACAACTCAGTGGCGTCACGCTGGAGGGCGACGATTTCACGTCCCTGCTGCAGAAGGAATTCAAGCCCAAGACCGAAGAAGCCAAGAGCGCCGTCGAACAAGCGGTGCAAACCCTTGCCCAGCAGGCACTGGCCGGCACCGCGGTGATCGGGCAGGACGTGGTCAAGACCATCGAGGCGATGGTCGCCGAACTCGACCGCAAGCTCACCGAACAGATCAACCTGATCCTCCACCACGAGGATTTCCAGCGCCTCGAGGGCGCCTGGCGTGGCCTGCACTATCTGGTGAACAACACCGAGACCGACGAAATGTTGAAGATCCGGGTGATGAACATCACCAAGAAGGAACTTCACAAGACGCTGAAGCGCTACAAGGGCACCGCCTGGGACCAGAGCCCGCTGTTCAAGCGCATCTACGAAGAGGAGTACGGCCAGTTCGGCGGCGAACCCTTCGGCTGCCTGGTGGGTGACTACTACTTCGACCAGAGCCCACCCGACGTGGAACTGCTCGGCGAGATGGCCAAGGTCTCTGCGGCGGCCCACTGCCCGTTTATCGCCGGCGCATCGCCGACCGTGATGCAGATGGATTCGTGGCAGGAACTGGCCAACCCGCGCGACCTGACCAAGATCTTCCTGACCCCGGAATACGCCGCCTGGCGTTCGTTGCGCGAATCGGACGACGCGCGCTACCTCGGCCTCGCCATGCCGCGCTTCCTCGCCCGCCAGCCCTATGGCGCACGCACCAACCCGGTGGACGAGTTCGATTTCGAGGAAGACACCGGCGCCGCCGACCACAGCAAGTACGCCTGGGCCAATGCCGCCTATGCGATGGCCACCAACATCAATCGGTCGTTCAAGATGTACGGCTGGTGCTCGCGCATCCGCGGCATCGAGTCGGGCGGCGCGGTCGAGGGCCTGCCGGTGCATACCTTCCCGACCGACGACGGCGGCGTGGACATGAAGTGCCCGACCGAGATCGCGATCAGTGACCGGCGCGAAGCGGAGCTGGCCAAGAACGGCTTCATGCCGCTGATCCACCGCAAGAACTCGGACTTCGCCGCCTTCATCGGCGCCCAGTCGCTGCAGAAACCTTTCGAGTACGACGATCCCGACGCGACTGCCAACGCAAACCTGGCGGCCCGCCTGCCCTACCTGTTCGCCTGCTGCCGCTTCGCCCACTACCTGAAGTGCATCGTGCGCGACAAGATCGGCTCGTTCAAGGAGCGCGACGACATGGAGCGCTGGCTGCAGAGCTGGATCATGAACTACGTCGATGGCGACCCCGCCCATTCGTCGGAAGCCACCAAGGCGCGCCGGCCGCTGGCCGACGCCCAGGTCGAGGTGGCGGAGGTCGAAGGCAATCCGGGCTACTACACCTCGAAGTTCTTCCTGCGGCCGCACTACCAGCTGGAAGGACTGACGGTGTCGCTGCGACTGGTTTCCAAGCTGCCCTCCGCCAAGGGCGCCTGATTTATAGGATCCGGATCCGGCCGGCATGCCGGCCGCCGGGTTTCCGGGTACGACTCGCCCGCCCTCGACGGGTCTGCGGGACACGATGCCCATAACGCAGCAAGTGGTTGAAATCACATAAGGAGAGCAAAAATGGCCGTAGATATGTTCATGAAACTGGGCGACGTCAAGGGCGAGTCCAAGGACAAGGAATTCAAGGATTGCATCGACGTTCTGGCATGGAGCTGGGGCATGAGCCAGAGCGGCTCGATGCACTTGGGCGGCGGCGGCGGCGCCGGCAAGTGCAACGTCAATGACCTGTCCTTCACCAAGTACGTCGATAGCGCGACGCCGAACCTGATGCAGAAATGCATGACCGGCAAGCACTACCCGGAAGCGACGCTGTCGGTGCGCAAGGCCGGCGACAAGCCGCTGGTCTACCTGACCGTGACGATGACCGACGTGC
This sequence comes from Rhodocyclaceae bacterium, assembly GCA_020445765.1. Lineage (GTDB taxonomy): Bacteria > Pseudomonadota > Gammaproteobacteria > Burkholderiales > Rhodocyclaceae > Cognatazoarcus. The sequence continues at coordinate 29,373 of JAGRFY010000014.1, forward strand.
TGGTGACCTCGGTCAGCTCCGGCGGCTCGGGCGGCGAGGACCGGCTGACCGAGAACGCCACGCTGAACTTCGCCAAGGTCAAGGTCGAGTACACCCCGCAGGAAAAGTCCGGTTCCGGCGGCGGCAAGATTCCCGTGACCTACAACATCCAGGAAAACGCCGAAGAGTAAGCCCTTCGTCATGCATGGCACGGGCGCACCGCCCGCGCCATGCAGCTGCGCGCATCGCAACCACCAAGGACGACGGGTATGCCAGTAGACGCAAAGGACGACATCTTTCTGAAGATCGACGGCGGTCGTCAGGGTCCGATCAAGGGTAATTCGAAGGACAAGGTGCATGCCGGCGAGATCGACGTGACCGGATGGACCTGGGGCATGGACGGCAACCTCGACGCCCATTCCGGACGCGCGAGCCGTACCACCGTCCATACGATGGAAGTGGTCAAGCGCGCCGACGCCGCCACGCCCGCATTGATGTCGGCGCTGTACAACAACGAACCGATCACCAAGGCGGTGCTGACCGTACGCAAGGCGGGCGGTCCGCAGGCCCTCGAATACCTCAAGGTGACCATGGAGAAGGGTCGCATCGTCTCCTACCGTGCCGGCGCGGGCGAAAGCCCGGAGGGTCCGACCACGGTCGAGACGATCCGCATCGCGTTCCAGAAGATCCGTGTCGAACACCAGGATCAGGACAAGGGCGGCGGGTCGCGGGGCACCTCGACCGCCGAAATCGAAGTCACACCGGGCAGTTGACCCGTATCCAGACACGGAAACCATCGATGACTACAGTCAAGGCAGCAGAAGAGGCGCTGCGCGCGGGCGATCCCGAACAGGCGCTTGCGCAGTTGCAGAACGCGATCCGCAGCGAGCCGGCCAATGCCAGCCTGCGCACCTTCCTGTTCCAGCTGCTGTCGGTGCTGGGCAACTGGGAGCGGGCGGCGAACCAGCTCGAAGTGGTCGGCGAACTCGACGCCGGCGCATTGCCGATGGTCCAGATGTACCGTGAGGCCCTGCGCTGCGAGGTGGTGCGCGGCAAGGTCATGGCCGGCAGCACTGCGCCGCTCCTTTTCGGGCATCCGGAGGACTGGATCGCGATCCTGATCGAAGCGCTGCTGAGCGATGGCCAGGGCCGGACGGCGGACGGCGCCAAACTGCGGGAAAAGGCCTTCGACCTGGCGCCGACCACCGCCGGCACGATCAACGGTCAGCCCTTCGAATGGATCGCCGATGCCGACATGCGCCTTGGTCCGGTGTGCGAGGCAGTGATCAACGGCCGCTATTACTGGCTTCCGTACGCTCGCCTGAACCGGATCGTGCTCGAGGCGCCGGAAGATCTGCGGGATTTCGTCTGGCTGCCCGCGCATTTCGAGTTTGCCAACGGTGGCGAGATGGTCGGCATCATCCCGACCCGTTACCCGGGTTCGGAAAGCGACCCAGACCCGCTGATCCGGCTGGCCCGCAAGACCGACTGGCTCGAGGTCGGCAACGACGTCTACCACGGTCGCGGCCAGCGCGTGCTGACCACCAACGAGGGGGATTTCCCGCTGCTCGAGGTGCGCGAGATCGTGCTCGAAGGCGAAGCGCCCGAGACCACAGGAGAGGCGACGGCGGGCGAGGCCTGACGATGGCCGAGAGCGTTCCCCAGGACCGTCTGCAGCCCGCGCTGCTCGACCGTCTGACCGACAATGAACCGGACAAGAAGCAGGAGCCGCGCGAGCGCCGGGTACTGACCAAGAGCCAGTTGCGCGAAGCGGTGCTGCGCGACCTCACCTGGCTGCTCAATTCGGTGCAGATGTCGTCCGGCGAGGACCTCGGCCCCTACCCGGAAGTGCAGCGATCGGTGATCAATTTCGGCCTGCCGTCGATGTCGGGCGAGACGGCCGCGTCGATCGAGATCGGCGACATCGAGCAAGCGATCCGCAACGCGATCCTGTGCTACGAGCCCCGCCTGTTGCCGGAGTCGCTGAAGATCGAGGTGGTCGAGGATAGCAGCGTGCTCGACTGGCACAACATCATCAACATCCGCATCTCGGCACAGCTGTGGGCACAGCCGGTGCCGCTGGAAATGCTGCTGCGCACCGAGTTCGACCTCGAGAGCGGGCAGGTGCAGGTACTGGACGCAAACTGATGCCGTTGCAACGAATCACCGACGGGACGGCTTGATCCCGGCGTCATCGAAACAGGAACGACGTGGATCCACGGCTGCTGCGCTACTACAACCAGGAACTCCAGCACCTGCGCGAGATGGGCGCGGAATTCGCTCGAGAGTTTCCCAAGATCGCCAATCGACTCGGGATGGACGGCATCGAAGTGTCCGACCCCTACGTCGAACGCCTGCTCGAGGGCGTGGCCTTCATGTCGGCGCGGGTGCAATTGCGCCTCGACGCGGAGTTCCCGCGCTTTTCGCAGCGGCTGCTGGAGATGGTCTATCCGCAGTATCTGGCACCGACGCCGTCGATGCTGGTGGCCCAGCTGCGGCCGCAGCTCGAGGAATCCAACCTCGCACGCGGTATCACGCTGCCGCGCGGCACGGTGCTGCGCGCCAATGGCGGCAAGGCCGACGCCACCGAATGCCAGTTCACCACCGCCCAGGATCTGACCCTGTGGCCGCTGGAGCTGGTCGAGGCCCGCTACTTCTCGTTCGCGCCCGACCTGCCGCTCAATTCGCTGCCGGTCGGATCACGGATCAAGGGCGGCGTCCGGCTGCGACTGAAGGCGGCCCCCGGGATGCCGATCAGCGAACTCGACCTGACCTCGCTGCGGATCTTCCTCGGCGGTGCCGACGAAGTCGCCTTCAAGCTCTTTGAGCTGATCGGCGCCAATATCGTCGGCGCCCTGCTGTGCCCGCCCGAACGACCGGCGGCCTGGCACGAGTTCGTGCCGGCGGACGCCATCCGAACCGTCGGCTTCGACGACGACGAAGCGCTGCTGCCGGTGTCCGCGCGCAATTTCGGCGGCTATCGTCTGCTGCAGGAGTACTTCGCCTTCCCGCAGCGCTATCTGTTCTTCGAAGTGGACGGGCTGGCGCGTGCGGTATCGCGCTGCACCGGCGAGGCGATCGATCTGGTGCTGCTGTTCGGTCGCGGCGACTCGGTCCTCGAGAGCGTGGTCGATGCCAACAACTTCGCGTTGCACTGCGTGCCGGCCATCAACCTGTTCGAAAAGCGCACCGACCGCATCCGCATCAGCGACAGCGGCCACGAGCACCACGTCGTCGGCGACCGCACACGGCCGATGGACTACGAGATCTTCGACCTGACCGAGGTCACCGGTTTCGGCGCCGGCGCCGACAGCGAGCAGCGTTTCGAGGCCTTCTACGCCAGCTACCATGCCAGCGGCGACAGCCCGCATGCCTATTACACGCTGCGCCGGGAGCCTCGCATCTTTTCCGAGCGCCAGAAGCGCTACGGCTCGAGAACCAGCTACATCGGCAGCGAAGTCTTCATTTCACTGGTCGATCCCAACGAGGCACCGTACCGGGCCGACCTGCGCCAGCTCTCGCTGAAGGCGCTGTGCACCAATCGCGACCTGCCGTTGCTGATGCCCTACGGCAATGCCGCGACCGATTTCTCGCTGGAGGTGGCCGCCCCGGTGGCGTCGATCCACTGCGTCAGGGGCCCCTCCCGCCCGTATGCATCGGTGGCCCACGGTTCCGCCGCCTGGCGCTTCATCAGCCACCTGTCGCTGAACTACCTGTCGCTGCTCGATTCCAGCCCGCAGCAGGGCGCTGCCGCATTGCGCGAACTGCTGGAACTGCATTCGCCGACCGAGGACGTAGCCAGCGCACGCCAGATCGAGGGCGTGCGCAGCATCCACACCGAGCCGGTGCTCAAGCGCCTGCCGATGCCGGGCCCACTGTGCTTCGGGCGCGGCATCGGCATCACGTTGGAACTCGACGAGATGCATTTCGAGGGCGGCAGCGCCTTCCTGCTCGGCAGCGTGCTCGAGCGCTTCTTCGCGCGCCATGCCAGCGTCAACAGCTTTACCGAGACCACGTTGCGGTCGATGGGCCGGGGCGAACTGATGCACTGGAAGCCACGATGCGGACTTCGCCCGATTTTCTGAGATTCCTGCAGCAATTGGCCCGCGAGCCCTGGTCGTACGACTTCTACCAGGCGCTGCGCCGCACCGAGTGCCTGAATCCCGACAAGCCGCGCATCGGCCGGGCGCTGCGACCATCCGACGAGCCGGTGCGCCTCGGCCAGGAGCCGTCGGTGGCGTTCGCCCAGTCCACGCTGGCACGCGCGGTGCCTGCCGGCGGCGAGCGCGCGCCGCGGCTCGAGGTCCGCTTCTTCGGCCTGCTCGGTCCCAACGGTCCGATGCCGCTTCACATCACCGAGTACGCGCGCTCGCGCCTGCTGCACGCCAACGACCCGACCCTGGCGCGCTTCCTCGACGTGCTGCAGCACCGCTATCTGGAGATGTTCTATCGCGCCTGGGCCGACGCCCAGCCGACGGTCAGTCTGGACCGCCCGCGACAGGACCGCTTCGGCATCTGGCTGGGCTCGCTCGGCGGTCTCGGCACGCCGCAGGTCCGCCAGCGCGACGCCTTTCCCGATTTCGCCAAGCTCCATTTCATCGGCCTGCTGAATCGTCAGATCCGCAACGCGGAAGGGCTCGGCAAGATGTTGTCCGGCTTCTTCCGCGTGCCGGTCACGGTGGAGCAGTTCGTCGGCCACTGGATGCCGGTGCCAACAAACGAGCGCAGCCGGCTGGGCGGCGCCTTCAGTCGGCTCGGACGAGACATCGTGGTCGGCTCGCGGGTGTGGGACCGACAGCACAAGTTCCGACTGCGCATCGGCGCGCTGAGCCTCGCGCAGTACGAATCCTTCCTGCCGGGCGACGGTAGCCTGGCGCAACTGGCGGCGGCGGTACGCAACTATTTCGGCCTCGAATTCGCGTGGGACGCACAACTGCTGCTCGCGGCCGACGAGGTCCCGCAGACGCGTCTGGGCGGCAGCGGCCGCCTCGGCTACACGACCTGGCTCGGCAGCCGCACCAGCGATCGCGACGCCGACGACCTGGTGCTCGACGTCGACCGTGTCTCCGGATTGCCGGGAACCGAGCCATTGGCCGCGTGAGCAACCGGGAAGCATTGATCCGACCAACCGAACAACGAAACCGCGAGGGGCAAGCATGAGCGAGATCAGCCGAGTGGCACTTTTCGGCAAGCTGAACAGCCTGGGCTACAAGGCCATCGAGGGCGCAACGGTATTCTGCAAGCTGCGGGGCAACCCCTACGTCGAGCTGGTGCACTGGATCCAGCAGATCGTGAACAACCAGGACTCCGACCTGCACCGGATTCTGCAGCACTATGAAGTCGATCCGTCGCGGCTCGCGGCCGACATCACCTCGGCCCTCGACCAGCTTCCGCGCGGTTCGACCTCGATCTCCGATCTGTCCGAACAGATCTCCGACCTGGTCGAACGGGGCTGGGTCTATGGCTCGCTGATGTTCGGCGAGGTCCAGGTGCGCACCGGGCACCTGCTGGTCGGTGGGCTCAAGACCAGCCGCCTCAGGAATGCCCTGCTGCAGATCTCGAAGGAATTCGACAAGGTCAAGGTCGAGGACCTGTCCGATCACTTTGCCCAGGTCGTCTCGGGCTCGCCCGAGGACAGGCAGGCGCCGACCGACGGCTTTGCCGCCGGCGCCGAACCGGGCGAGGCCAGCGGCGCCGTGGCGCCGGCGGCGATGGGCAAGCAGGAAGCGCTGAAGCAATTCACCGTGGACCTGACCGATCAGGCCAGGAGCGGCAAGATGGATCCGATCGTCGGACGCGACGAGGAGATCCGCCAGGTCATCGACATCCTGATGCGGCGGCGCCAGAACAATCCGATCCTGACCGGCGAGGCCGGCGTCGGCAAGACCGCAGTGGTCGAGGGCTTCGCCCAGCGCATCGTCGCCGGCGACGTGCCGCCGTCGCTGGCCGATGTCTCGCTGAAGACCCTCGACGTCGGCCTGCTGCAGGCCGGTGCCAGCATGAAGGGCGAGTTCGAGAACCGCCTGCGGCAGGTGATCGAGGAGGTCCAGTCGTCGCCCAAGCCGATCATCCTGTTCATCGATGAGGCGCACACCCTGGTCGGTGCCGGCGGTGCCGCCGGTACCGGCGACGCCGCCAACCTGTTGAAGCCGGCGCTCGCCCGCGGCACGCTGCGCACCGTCGCCGCGACCACCTGGGCCGAGTACAAGAAGCACATCGAGAAGGACCCGGCGCTGACCCGGCGCTTCCAGGTCGTCCAGGTGGACGAGCCGTCGGAACACAAGGCAATCCTGATGATGCGCGGCGTCGCGACGATGATGGAGGGCCATCACAAGGTGCAGGTGCTCGACGAGGCCCTCGAGGCCGCGGTCAAGCTCTCTCACCGCTACATTCCAGCACGCCAGTTGCCGGACAAGTCGGTCAGCCTGCTCGACACCGCATGCGCGCGGGTCGCGGTCAGCCTGCACTCGACGCCGGCAGAGGTCGAGGACTGCCGCCGACGGATCGAGGCGCTGGAAGTCGAGGAACGGATCATCGGCCGCGAGAAGGCGATCGGCATCGACGTCGCCGAGCGCGAAGCGGTGGCCGACGAAGCCCTCGCTGCCGAGCGCGAGCGCCTGGCCGCCCTCGATGTGCGCTGGGGCAGCGAAAAGGAACTGGTGGACCAGATCCTGGCGCTGCGGGCGAAGCTGCGCGGCGACGACGATCCGGTGGAAGGCACCGGCAGCCCGCTGGAAGCCGCCGCCGAGGCGGTCAAGCAGGGAGGCAGCGAAGGTCAAGCCGCCACTGCCGCCGAAGGCGAGCCGGCCCAGGCCGGACTCGGCGACGAGGAACGCGCGGCGCTGCTGGCCGAGCTCAAGGACGCTCAGGAAAAACTCGCGGAACTGCAGGGCGAGCACCCGCTGATCCTGCCGACCGTCGATTACCAGGCGGTCGCCAGCGTGGTCGCGGACTGGACCGGCATCCCGGTCGGCCGCATGGCGCGCAACGAGGTCGAGACCGTGCTGCGCCTGCCGGAACTGCTGGGGCAGCGGGTGATCGGCCAGGATCATGCGATGGAGATGATCGCCAAGCGCATCCAGACCTCGCGCGCCGGCATCGACAACCCGAACAAGCCGATCGGCGTCTTCATGCTGGCCGGCACCTCGGGCGTCGGCAAGACCGAAACTGCGCTGGCGCTGGCCGAAGCGCTGTACGGCGGCGAACAGAACCTGATCACCATCAACATGAGCGAGTTCCAGGAAGCGCACACGGTGTCGACGCTGAAAGGCGCGCCGCCGGGCTACGTCGGCTACGGCGAGGGCGGCGTGCTGACCGAGGCGGTGCGGCGCAAGCCCTACTCGGTGGTGCTGCTCGACGAGGTCGAAAAGGCCCACTCGGACGTGCACGAGATCTTCTTCCAGGTCTTCGACAAGGGCTTCATGGAAGACGGCGAAGGGCGCTTCATCGACTTCAAGAACACCTTGATCCTGCTCACCACCAATGCCGGCACCGAGCTCATCGACGGCATGTGCAAGGATCCGGAACTGATGCCCGATCCGGAAGGGCTGGCCAAGGCACTGCGCGAACCGCTGCTGAAGGTCTTCCCGCCGGCATTGCTCGGCCGACTGGTGACGATCCCGTACTTCCCGCTGTCCGACGAAATACTCGCCAAGATCGTGGTGCTGCAGCTCGGCCGCATCAAGAAGCGCGTCGAAGAGCGGCACAAGGTACCGTTCAGCTATACCGACGACGTCGTCAAGCTGGTGGTGGCGCGCTGCACCGAATCGGAGTCGGGCGGCCGCATGATCGACGCCATCCTGACCAACACCCTGTTGCCCGACCTGGCGCGCGAGTTCCTCGGCCGCCTGATGGAGGGCCGCTCGGTGGCCAAGGTCGAGGTCGGCGTCGCCGACAACCAGTTCACCTATCAGTTCGACTGACCCGGACCGGCCCGGCCCTCGGCGGCCGGGCCGCCGCACCGAGACCCCGCCATGACCGAGCGTCGCGAAGTCGTTCTCGACCTGCCCGAAGCCATCCAGCTCGCGCTCAGGATGCACCGCGAGCACCACTTCGATGCCGCCCGCGAACTCTACCAGCAACTGTTGCAGGTAGCGCCGGAGCATCCCGACCTGCAGCATTTCTACGGCGTCTTCCTGTGCCAGACCGGCGCCGCCGATGACGGCATCGCGCTGATCCGCCGGGCGATCGCGCAGGTCCCCGATTTCGTCGACTTTCATGTAAATCTCGGCAACGTGCTGCTCGAAGCCCGGCGCATCGACGAGGCCGAGGCCGCCTATCGCGAGGCCCTCGCGATCGACCCGGCCTGCGCTCGCGCCTGGAACAACCTCGGCGCGATCCACGACGCCCGCGAGCAGGCGGCGGCGGCCGAGCAGGCCTACCTCAAGGCGATCGAACTCGACCACCGGCTGACCAATGCCCACAACAACCTCGGCCTGATCCGCTGGCAGCGGGGCGACATCGAAGGCGCCATCGCGTGTTGCGCGGCGGCCATCGGCGTCGACCCGGAAGACCCCGACGGGCACCGTTTCCTCGGCATCCTGTACGCCACCCACGGGCTGCCGGACAAGGCCGCCGAGGCCTTCCGCCGCTGGCTCGAACTCGACCCCGACAACCCCGCCGCGCGCCATCACTATGCTGCGGTATGTGCCGACGTGAAGCCCGAGCGTGCCAGCGACGCGTATGTCAGCTACACCTTCGACCGCTTTGCCGCGAGCTTCGAGGAAAAGCTGCGCACCGACCTGCAGTACCGCGCACCCGATCTGCTGTGCGACGCCCTGGCCGGGCGCCTGCCGGCGCCGGCGCAGCAGTTCGAGATCCTCGACGCCGGCTGTGGCACCGGTCTGTGCGGCCCGTTGCTGGCGCCGTGGTGCCGGCGTCTGGTCGGCATCGACCTGTCCGCCGGCATGCTCGAGCAGGCGCGCGCCAAAGCCTGCTACGACGAACTCCACCAGGCCGAACTGACGGCCTGGTTGCAGTCCGCCGGCAGCCGTTTCCAGTTGATCGTGTCGGCCGATACGCTGTGTTATTTCGGCCCGCTGGAGACCGTGCTCGGCGCCGCGCGGTCGGCGCTCACGCCGGGCGGCACACTGGCATTCACGGTCGAGCGGATGGTGCAGCCAAGCGCCGGCGAAGGCTCGCGACTGAGCGCCAACGGCCGCTACCAGCACGACCCGGACTACGTCGCCCGGGCAATCGACGCCGCCGGTTTCACCGACGTCGCGATCGAGCCCGCCGAGCTGCGCCTCGAAGGCGGGCATCCGGTCGCGGGCCTGGTCGTCGTCGCTGCGAGGCCGGGCGGTGAATAGCGACGACGGCGACATCCCGGAGTCCGGCCAAGGCAGCGCGATGCCGCTCGACGAAGCCATCGCGCTGGCCGTGACGCTGCACCGCGCCGGCCAGCTCGACAAGGCGGACACGGCCTACCGGCAGATTCTCGCGGTCGTGCCCGATCACCCGGACGTGCTGCATCTGACCGGCCTGCTGCGCCATCATCAGGGCCGGCCCCGGGAGGCCGCCGAATCGATCCGCGCGGCAATTGCCCACGAAGCGGGCTTCGCCGACTATCACCTCAATCTCGGCAACGTGCTGCTCGAGTGCGGCGAGCCGACGGAAGCGGCCGAGGCCTATCGCCAGGCGCTCGCGCTGCGCCCCGAATTTGCCGATGCCTGGAACAATCTGGGGGCGCTGTACCGCCAGCTCGGCGATCTCGACCAGGCGGAAACGGCCAGTCGCCGGGCCATCGAACAGGCGCCCGGACATGTCGGCGCCC
>JAGRFY010000069.1 GCA_020445765.1 Rhodocyclaceae bacterium
GTCCTTCCTGATGAAGGAGTACGACTACCTGCGCTGCACTTGGGGGCTGCATGACCCCGAAATCGTCGAGCTCAGGGATCGGTTACGTCAGGCAGCACTCGGCGTTCAATCGCGATCTGAACTCATCTAAGCCCGGCCCCGCACCCGCGGGGCTTTCCCGGAGCGCCCTCGAGTGAGGGCGTTGCGGGAAAGAGCGCCGACATTTCGTCGGCAATCCAATGACAGTCAGCCACTGAAACTGTCGGGCCTTCGGCCCGTGGCCACGTAGCAGCTTCTTGCATTTCACCCTCTGGGGAGTCCATCCCCAGCGGATGGCTCTCCGTCTCAGCGAAGGAGTCATCCATGTTGCATTACCAAGTCCAGTGCCTCGGTGAGAACCGCGGCACCCCGCGCCTGTGGCTTCAGGGCCGGGTCCTCGAAGTGGCCGGGTTCGCGCCCGGCATGACCTACTCGGTGGAGATCGGTGAGCGCCGGTTGCACCTGCGTGTCGCTGCCGAAGGGAACCGAGTGGTATCCGGCAAGCGCCGCGCCGATCGAACCCTGGCGGTCATCGATGTGAACAGCCGGCGTTTGCTCGCGGCGCTGTCGGTCTTTCGCACGCTGCGCATCGTCGTCCTCAGGCTCGGTGAGTTGCTGGTGACGCCCACCGCCTCTGAAGAGCGGCGACTCGAGCGCATTGCCGGCGCCTTGTCCCGGCTGCTGGCCGGCGACACGCTGGCCGCGGGCTCGGTCTGTCATGGCGGCGGCATCCTCTCTCACGCGGCCCACCAGGGCCTCGCCGAGGCCGGTGTGGATTGTTCGCTCGCCTGGGCCAATGAGATCAGGCCTGAGTTGATCGACCATGTCAGTGGCGTCAATGAGTGCTGGGAGCCCGACACCATCGGACTCGCGGCGCCTTTGCAGGAGCTCGCCTTCGATCGGCAGGCGCTCGCGCGCTTGCCCTGTGTCGATGTGCTCGAAGCCGGCCTGGCGTGCTCCGGGGCCAGTGCCAGCGGTCGCGCCAAGCGGCATCTGGTGGCGCCCGAAGCGCATCGCGAAGTCGGCCACCTGGTGGCGGGCTTTCTGGCGCTGGTGGCGTGGGTCAATCCGCTGATTATTCCGGTCGAGAACGTGCCGCTCTATCAGGACACCGCCTCGGCGTGGATTCTGCGCAATCAGCTCCGCGACTGGGGCTACGTGGTGCACGAGATCGTGCTCGATGGGGCTGAGTTCAATGCTCTGGAGCATCGCAAGCGGCTGTGTCTGGTCGCGGTCACCGAGGGCGTGCCGTTCTCCTTCGACGCGTTCGAGCGACCACACGCCCAGCCTCAACGCCTGGGCGACATCCTCGAGCCGATTCCGCTTGACGACCCGTGCTGGTCGGCGATGGAGGGTCTGAAGACAAAGGAGGTCCGGGATCTGGCCGCCGGCAAGGGGTTCCGGATGCAGGTTTTCGATGAGGACAGCCCGAAGCTGGGCACCCTCACCAAGGGCTACGCCAAGCGTCGCAGTACCGATCCGCGCTTGCGCCACCCTTCCAATCCCGAACTGCTTCGCCAGTTCACCCCGACCGAACACGCGCGGGCTAAGCACATTCCGGCTCTCCTCGTAGCAGGGGCCAGTACGACGCTCGCGCACGAAATTCTCGGCCAGTCGATCGTCCATTCCGCCTTCGTGGCGGTGTGGCGCCTCATCGGTCGATCGCTGCTGCAGTGGTCCATCGCAGAGCAATCGCATCCATCCCGGGCGCGTGCCGCCTGAGTTGCACATCAGCGCACACTTGCTGTGTCGCGGCTCAGGCGCCGATCATGCGTGAGTGGCGCTAAATTCGTGAATGACCTCGACGCCGGCCGCTCCCAACGCCAAGAATTCGGCTTTGAGTAAGGCGAGGGAGGCGTGCTTCACCCGGATATCGCGATCCGCCGCTCCGGCGCTCGACATGCCTGCCGCGGTCCATTCGGCAGAGAGATCCACGACGTCGGACCCAGCTCGAAGCTGAATTTTTGTCCGTGCCAGTAGGCCAATCGCTCGATTCACGGCCAATCGCTCGTCTTCCGGGGATCGAGCGATCTGTAGCGCGCCAAGACACTCGCGCAGTTCGTGCGATTTGGCATCCACAAGTTCCAGCAAGGCGTGCAGAGCCACCGCTTCAGTCTTTGTGCTACCGCGCATTTCGCACCGCT
>JAGRFY010000204.1 GCA_020445765.1 Rhodocyclaceae bacterium
ATGCTCCGCTTTGCTGGTTCTGCGCCGCGCGACGCGTGAGCCACTCGTTCAGCGACGGCGAGCCGGAATCAAAATCTGCCAGGTTGTGATGATCGGCTAGCAGTTCCGGCGCGGACAGCATCAAGTGCTCGTCCAGGGCGGCGTCGCTTGCATCGTTTTTCGTAGGCGTTCATTGGGCTGTGCCGGCGCATCCAGGCGCTTCACGAACTCGGCATAGGCTTCAGGTCCGACCAGCAGCAGCGCTCGATCTAGCAGCGTCTCTTCCGCGGCGCGGCGCGCTGCTTCCAGAATGAAATCCGTGCGGGTCTTGCCGGCTGAGCTGGCTGCTCGATCGATCAGCATCCGTTCGGCCGGCGGTATGCGTAGATTGAGCGTGTCACGGCGTGGCTTTGTGGTGCTGGTCATGGCCCTGTCTCGCAATCCTTCGTTGATAGGCCAACATAGCACGACGTAACGTCTACGTCAGTACAAAATTTTCCGAGCGCTTGCCGACTCTGCTTCACCCAAGCATGAAGCGCTGCATGCACACCATGCACTCGAGCGCAGCGTCGGCGGGGCCTGGGACAGAATCGGGCCGATCGTCGATGACCTGGAAGAAGATGCCTTTCGCCTCTGAGCGAGCACACTCGCTTCCGTGGCCGGAGCTTGAACCCTCCCATGCGACCGGACAGTGAAGGGATTCTGCGGGTGGCCGCATTTGCGACGCTCAGACTGGTAATCTGGTACGCAATATGTACCACGCCACGACCACGATGTCCGAGCCCACCCAGCAGGCCTACCTGAAGGCCGCCAAGCGCGCACTCGGCCTTACATGGGACGAGTTTGCCGCGCAGGCCGGCATCCATCCTCGCGCCTTCAAGACCTACCGGATGCCGGAACATTCCCAAGACCACCGTCCCTTGCCCGCGCTCGCCCGCAGGTCGATTGATCAGCTCCTCGCGCAGCACCAACAGCTCATGTCAAAAGCATCAAATGGTGCTTGATTAGGTACGCTCTGCGTACTATTCTGGAACCGTGCAGAGTGCGCTGCAGCGGCACGCATGCCGCCAACCAACGGGAGTCATCGAATGGATCGATACGAGAATTTCAAGCGCCGCGGCGTGGCGCTCACGGCCGCGGCCGTGTTGCTGGGCCTCACCGCCGGCGCGGCAGGCGCGACCGAGGAGCGGGCCAGCCTGCGGGAGCTGCTTGAAGCCGCGGACCCGCTCATCCATGCGGCCGTCGTCTCGCTGGAGCAGGCGCGCGGTCACGTCCTCTCCGAGACCGAGATTCGCGCCGCCCTCAAGAGCGACGATCTGGCCGAACGCTACGAGGTGCTGCTTCGCACGCTCTGCGCGGAGCCGGCGAACGGAACCATCCTCGCGTGCCCTTCGGAAGATTGGACCGAAGCCTGACACCGGAGCCCCCATGCGAGCGAGCCTGTCGATCATCGCCCGAGCGGACCTTTGCGGGGATCTGCTGCCTGAAGGCGAGGATGGCGAGATCCTCGAGGCCGGTGCCGGCGAGGCCTGGGCGTGGCTGTGTTCGCGGGCGACGCTCGCCAACACCAACGCCAGTGAAGTGCTGGTGGAGCTGCCCACGGCCGCGCTGCTGACGGCCTGGCGCAGCGGCGCCATGGCAGGACGCGAGGACGTCGAACAGCGCTTCATGGAAGGCTGGCAGCCCCCGCAACCGATCTGGTTTGCGCTGGAGGAGATGATCGGCGCGGGCGTCGGCCAGGTGCTGGTGTATCGGGATTGCGATTGATGGCCAACAGACAACAGAACGAAGCCATGGCGACGGAACACCGGGTCCGGGTCAGGGGCGAGCAGCTGGCACGCGGCGTGGCCTGCACGCTGATCACAGCGAGACAGGCCTTCCGGTGCGAGCCGGTCGACGGCGAAGACGGGGTTTTCGAGATCACGGTGGCCAGCACGAGTGTTCGTTTCCTGCCGGTGGGTTGCCGGCCGGTCAGCGCAGCTAGGCTTCCGTGATCGCCGGCTCGACGTGACCCATTTTCTGGCCCACGACGTCGAGCGCAATGCGGTACGAGTAGCCATTCGCCTGCAGCGTGCGCATTCGCGCCCAGGCATAGTGACGCGCAGCCCGTGGGCGCCGGCGCTCCGGCCCAGCTCGCGCCGCGCGGCGGCGCCGAAGCTGTCGCTCCACTGCTTGCCGCCGCCCAGATCGTGGTGCAGCCAATAGGCGATCTCCCGATCGCGAACCGTGCGAGGCTCGGGGAGGCGACTGGTTTCCAGCGCCTCGGCCAGAATCGAGTCGATGCCGACCTCGCTTACCAGGGAGCGCCGACTCTCGACGAAATGGAGGCCGCTCCCAGTACGCTCGGAGCGGATGGCGGGCAGATCCTCGCCGAGGACCGCCTGCAGGACCAGCCGGTCGAGATCGAGCGTCTTCTGGCGGACTTTCTGGCCGAGGGCCTCAAGGTATGCCAAGGCCGCCTCGGCGGTGAGGTTCTGGTGCTCGCCGCCGGCGTTTGCATGCAAGAACGTGGCCACCGCCTTGAGCACCCGCTCGTAGTGCTGTTCGGTGCGCGCGCCGGCCAGCTCGAGCGGACGCAAGGCGGCTGCAGGCGCCGCGCCGGCGTCGAAGCTCGAGGGGGACGATTGGGTGGACTGGGACATGGTGGCAGGGTCTCAGGCAGATGGAATCGAGGCGGTCAGGCGCGGGCCAATGCCTGTGCAGAAGCCTGTGACGAAGCCGGATGCGGCCGTCGCATGCGCGGCCGGTCAGAGGCATGCGTGAACCTGTCGCGCCCGCAGGCGTCTATAGTGATGGATGGTCCCATGACGGGAGAATGGAACATGAACACGAAACTCCGTCTGCTGCGCAGACTGTGGCCGCTCGTCTGCGGCCTGACGGTGGGCGGCCTGCTGGGCGGGCTCACTGGGTCGTGGGCGATTGGGGCGCTCGCAGGGGGCGTGGCGTGGCTGTTCTTTGGCGTACAGATGAATACCATCGACAACGACGACAGTGACTACGAGCCAACTCGGGTCATCGATCCGTGGGAAGTTCCCGACGCAGGGGATCTTGAACAACAGGCAGCGCTGCACGCGTATGGATCCATTGGTATCGGAAGTTACGCGCACCTCTACGAACATCAGGACCTGGACGACCGCTAGTCCCAATAGGTTCAGCGGCCGCGTTTCGCACGCGCATCCCGTTCCATTTCGCCCTCAAGCTGCTGGCCGCCGCTGCGGCCATCGCTCTGATTGCCGAGAACATGCATGGGCGACGTGTGTTCGGCCGCCTCGCGGAGTCGGCCGTCCTGCTCCTGCCTTCCCGCCTCCGCGTCGACCTGCGCGTTATCCCGATTGACCGACTGGACGAAGCGTTCCTGGTCGAAGCGGAAGCGCAGATCGTCCTCGGAGGCGGGTACGCCCGGCGCCTCGCCGGTGCCCTGCATGCGCACCGCCACCCGCTCACCCAGGTTGCGGGTGGCGAGGCGCTCCGCCGTCACCGCCTCGCCGTCCACGACCAGCGGATCAGTCTCGTGCGCTCGGCGCAGCGCGTTCGGATCACGGTAGGAGCCCGGCGTCACCGTCACATGGACGGGCCCCGCGCCGTCGAAGAGCACCGCCTTGGGCTGCCCGTCCGCGCCGATGCCGACGCCCGTCTCGCGGAAAAAGCGCTCGGCCCACATCGAGGCCTCTTGCCCGGTCACTCCCAGCGCGCCGTGACGCGCCAGATAGTTGTTGAATTCGGGCACCCAGTCCAGCTCGCCGCGCAGCGCTGCAGAGCGCATGGCCTCGGCCGACTGGCGATAGGCCTCCGACTCGCGGAAGGCGGCCGAGGCGCTTGCGCGCAGGCTGTAGGCATCGCTGCTGGCTGCCGCGATGCGGTCCGCTTCCTCGCGGTTCGTGCCTTGCAGGCGCCGGAAGTCCTCGGACTTCGTGTAGTCGTCGACCAGCTTGCCGGCGTCCGTGATGCCGGCGTCCTCGGCCGCGGTCCGAGCCTTCCGGACTGCCGCGACGATGTCATTCGAAGTGGCTTGCTGCCCCGTCGTGCTGGCCCGAAGCGGCAACAGCTGCTTGATTCCAGCAATGACGCCGCTTTCATCCCCCCGTGAAGCCGCTCCGCCGACCCCAAGCGTCAGCGATAGTGCTGAGGCTGCCTTGGACGTATCCGTAATCCCCAGGTCCCGCGCCAGTTGATCCCGGATCTGCGTCGCCTTGCTCCATGCACTCTCATGCCCCGCCCCTTGCCGTCCGGCATAGCCGGCGCTGCCGGCGGTCCCGGTCGAGGTGGACGAGGCATGGGTGAGCATGCGATCGAAGGCCGTGCTGGTGGCGTGATCGGCCTGCCGAGAAAGATCCGTCGCGCGGGCGTGCGAGGCCTCCGAGGCCTCCGAGTTGCGGGTGGCCAGTTCGTTCAGGCTCTTGATGCCCACCACGCTCGAGCCGGCGTTTTGCCGGTAGCGCACGTCGCCGGTCTGGCTGTCGGTCTGCGTGCTGCCGCGCAGATCCGAGAAGGTGTTCATGTGGGCACTGCTGCGGTTCGGGTCGAGCTGCTGCTGCAGGAAGCTCACATGGCCCTGGTTGATGTTGCCCGACACCGCCTGATTCGAGATCGGCCCGGCCGCCGACGAGGCGGCCATCGTGAAGCCGCTGGCCGCGGCGGCGATCTTGTTCAACCCGAAGACCACGGCGGCGGCGATCACCGGCACCGCCATCACCAGGTTGCCCACGCTCGCCATCGCGGAGACGGTGTTGGAGTACACCGGCGAGGCGGTGAGGAGCGCGAGGCCGGTCGTGTTGGTCGCCGCGAGATAGGCGCCGGAGGCTGCGGACTTGGCCCATGCCAGCGTGCCGAGGTAGTTGATGATGGCGTAGATCGGCGGCCACAGGGAGAGCCAGATCAGGCCCATGCCGTAGCTCTTCAAGAGCTTGAAGCCGGCCACGCCGCCGAACAGGATCGCCAGCAGCAGGACGAACGGAAATATTCCATACAGCACGGCCTCGATGCTGTTCCTCACCAGCGGCAGCGCTTCGGCCGTGATCCGCCCGCCGGTGATCTGCTGGGCGTTCAACTGGGCCACCGCCTGGGCGCGGGAGACGCCGAGCAGTGTCGCCGAGGGATCCTCGGTCTGCTGGCTCATCATCAGGTTGGCTTCCTGCACCGCATTGATCATCGCGTTCTGCTGCAGGATCTCGGCCGCGGTCGTGGCCGCATTGGCGANNCGCACGTAGGCCGCCGGCAGTTGGGCATTGATGGCCGCGGTGGCGGCAGCCGCCGGCATCGGGCCGCCGGCGAGCTGCAGCGCCGGATTGGTCTCGATGCCGAGCTTGGCGAGCAGCCGGCCGACCGTGGCCGGCATGCGGTTGTTGATCTGGGCGTAGGCCACTGGACAGGGCGCGGGTGCGGCGATGCCGGTGACAGGGTCGGTGACGCTGGCGAAGCGCGCCGGATTGGTGGTCGCCATCAGCGCCCACAGGTCGGTCGAGGCGGCGAAGGCCTCGGCCGAGATGAGCCCCTGCGAGACATCGTAGAAGGTGCAGTTCTGGATGAAGCTCATCATGTCGGCGCGGAAGAACGCATCGGTGAAGCCGACCGCGCGCGAGCGCTCGACCAGATGCGCGCCGAACATCAGGCCATGATTGCTGAAGCTCAGTTCGTTCTCGAGCCGCGCGGCCGGGGGCAGGACCTGGAGTGCGGCCTCGAAGAGATCGGTCAGGGTGTTGCTGACCGAACTCACGATGCTCGCCTGGAAGGCAAGCCCGAGGGGCACGTTGTCGATGACCGCCGGCGCCGCGTTGCCGGTCTTGTCCACCACCTGGACGGTGGCCTTGGGCAGGAACAGCACCAGGTAGATCAG
>JAGRFY010000205.1 GCA_020445765.1 Rhodocyclaceae bacterium
GCGCCGAATCTTGCCCAGCATGTTCATGGTGATCATCCTCGATATGCCCGCTCAAAAAATGAGCAGACGAGTGAATCACCCTGGTCAATTTTCAGCGCAAATCACCACCCAAAACTGGTCAATTTTCGGCGCCTAGCAACAGCCCGGGAGCACTCCCCGTCAAGTATCGATGCATGTGCACTTCCCTCAGGAGCAGACAGTTGCTGTTTCGCTGCGGTACGGGCCCAACTCGATCCGCGCCTCGGGAAATTCGCATGTCAGGCGCTCCTTCCCGGAGCCAAGGCACTTGCGGCGCACCCGCATCTGGCCGACGGCGTCGGTTGCCCGCAGGTGCGTGCCTCCGCAGGGGATGCGCGCATCCTCGCAACACCAGATCCGTGCATCCGGGTGTTGCGGATGGGTTTCGACACGAATCGCGGCACTTCGCGAGACAAGCGCGTTGGCGAACGCTTCGATCGACTGCACGACATCCGGCGTGAAGCGCTCCTCCACGCGGAAGTCGAAACGGGCGCCATCGAGCTTGATGTGGCAACCGAAGAGCCCGGCGATCGCGTCGGGGCGGTAGCGCGCGATGCCGAGATAGACCAGATGCGCGGCGGAATGACTGAGCGTCAGGCGCGCGCGCCGCTCGACCTCGATCTCGACCTCCACCGCGGTCCCGGCCTCGATCTTTGCCGCCACCGGCCGGTCGTCGGGGTGGATCACGTGCCAGATCACGCCTTCCACCTCGATGTCGGGAAATCCCTCCAGCCGAGGCGCGTGCCCGTACATGCGCTTCGCTTCGATGAAGCGGATCGCACGCCCATCGGGCAGGTGGATGACGCCTCGGTCGGATTCCTGGCCGCCGCCCTCCGGGTAAGCGACGGTCGCATCGAGTTCGAGATAGTCTTCCCCGCGACGCACCACGACCGCCTCAGAGCGGGCGAGATAGGGGTCTTCGTAATAGCGCTTGCGCGTCGTTCTGCCGATCAGGTTCATTGCTCGAGGACTGTGGGAGGGGAAAAGGAGAATGGCGCCGGCGTGACGGGCTGATCCTGCGGAACGCCGCGCGGCGAACGGAGGCGGATCACCTGATGGCTTGTGCGCACGGTGACCGAGCACGCTGCCGGCACATCCTCGGTGATGACGCTGTGCGGGCCGATGAAGGCGTCGTCGCCAATTGCAACCGGCCCGAAAATGCGGGCGAATGCGCCGATCTGGACGCGATGGCCGACGGTCGGGTGGCGCTTGCCCGCGGGATTGCCGGCGATGCCCGCCGCCCCCAGCGTGACGCCGCCTAGCACGTAGCAGTCGTCGCCCAGCTCGGCGGTCTCGCCGAACACCGTTCCGACCCCATGGTCGAGCACGAAGCGGCGGCCGATGCGACAGCGGGGATGCAGTTCCGCGCCGGAGAGCAGCTTGCCTCGGCTGGACACCAGCAACGCGTAGGGTTCTGCGCCCACGTCCTCGCCGGGAAACGCCTGCGACGAGAGCAGCGCATGGGCCAAGCGATAGTGCAACACCGCCTTGAACGACGTGTAGCCCGTGACGACGGCCTCGGCCTTGCCGCGCGCCGCCGGGTCCTTGTGCGCGAACGCGAGCGCGTCCTCCTCGCAGAGCTCGCACACCCCATGCAGCCACGGA
The DNA here is from genome assembly GCA_020445765.1 of Rhodocyclaceae bacterium. Taxonomy (GTDB): domain Bacteria; phylum Pseudomonadota; class Gammaproteobacteria; order Burkholderiales; family Rhodocyclaceae; genus Cognatazoarcus. Next base: position 1,624 of record JAGRFY010000205.1, read on the forward strand.
GTGCACTGTACCGAGCAAACAAGCTCGGCCGGACAGCATTCCCACAGCGCCGCATCGAGCTGGGCGCGGAGCATTCGTTGCACGGTCATTCGCGGTGCTCCGTATGGGTAGGCGTCGAATGTGAGCGGTTCGGTTGCTGCTCCAATCGAAGCACTGTTGGTAAGTGCCCAATCAGATCGGCATTCATGGAACTCAGACCCCGAACGGACCAAGCGCCTAGAGTTGCGCGCCGTTGCATTAATGCACGCAATGCGGTCCTCGAATTTATGACTCTGAGCCGAATCTGGCTGCTCATGCCATGGGCCTCAGATTGGAAATCCGCATACCGAGCCAGGCCATTGTTCCGGCCATGCGACTCCCGGCAACCCCAATGCCCTCGCGTGCTCTTCTGCATCATTGCGGCACAGTTCGACGCAGTCCGGTTTGCCAAGCCGACTCGAAAGCGTATCTATCCGCGCCATGAGTGCCACTTCGAAATCGAGTGGTGCCTTTCCGCTTCCGTACCGGCTGTACCGCACGAGTTGATTGCGCGCCTCAGTCAATTGTCTTGCTGCCATGGAATCACCAAGCACCATGCTCCAGAATGCCAAGGAAAGTGATGGCAACCAGTGCCGCTTGCGGCGTGCGAATTCCGCCAACGCCAAACCGATGCCGGCATCGGTCAGCGGCGCGAACGCGTTAGGGATCGCCTCGCGCCGGAGGGCATCGATGACTTGATTGGCCGTACTGTCATCCGCAGGTACGTCGGCGCCGATGTACCACCGTCGGTCCCTGTCGACGCCATCCATTGGCAAAGACATCGTCTGTGTCATTGACGCCTCTGCCGGATCTGCACCGATCACATACTAACCTTTCAAGAAGTAGTGTCATTCCAAGATGTATTGGCACTCCGGCTGCCGGAAGAATGACTTCACGAGATCGGGGAGTTTCTGAATGCTGCGCAATGCGCCAAGTGCGAGCCGCTTCATATCGTCGGCGCTCTCGACCACTTGGCGTGAAACCCTGCGCTTTACATGAGCCCAGACGGTTTCATCCGGGTTCAGGTGCGGGGAGTAAGGCGGCAGGTAGAACAGCCTGAGCTTGCCGTCCAAGCGATCGACGAAGTTCTTGACCATCTTGGCCTTGTGGATTGGATGACCATCGACGATCAGAAACACCGGCTTCTTGGCATTGACCATCAAGCGTTTGAGGAACTCGACGAACACTTTCGCGCCGACCGATCCGTCATGCAGCATGAACCGAAACTCGCCCTGTGCGCTGACCGCCGAAATCATGTTCAGCGAGAAGCGCCGGCCCGTCGCCTGAACTACGGGCGTCTGACCTTGCGGCGCCCACGTCGTGCCCGTGTGGTAGTCAGAGCGGATGCCCGATTCGTCGCCAAAATAGATCGTTGCCCCGAGGCGCTTGGCGTCGGCGCGAATCGCAGGGTAGGTCTCCGTCTCCCACCGGCGCACCAGCACCGGGTCCTGCTGCCAAGCCTGATAGAGCGGCTTCTGTGCGCTGAAGCCCAACGTCTTCATGAGCCGATGGACCGACGAGACCGACAGTTCCTTCTCGAACTTGCGCTGGATCAGATGGCGGATCAGCGACAACGTCCACAAGCCGAACTCGAATTTGAACTGCTGCGGACTGTGGTCACGAACCGCGTTCGCGATCCACGAAAGCTGCTCGGCGCTAAGTTTGCTCGGACGTCCCGGGATCGGCTTGGCCAGCAACGCGTTCTGCCCGCCATTCGCAAAGTCGGCAAGCCACCGGAAGACACTACGCTGATTGACGCCGAGAGTCGCCGCAACGCTTTCCACCGTCTGCCCCTCGCGCACCGCCTTGACCGCCTGCTGGCGCATCACCTGCAAGGTGTGATGGTCGATGGCGCGGCCGTCGGAAGCTCGTTTGCATTTCATGGGCCATATTATCGCCTACATGACTCTACTTTCAGGAAAGTTAGTAACACGTTGGAATCAATTGCTGCGATCCCGATCGCTTGGTCAAAAACAGCAGTGCCTGGATGAATGGACCTCGACTTCGAGCAATGTCCCGGCGGGACATCATGCGATAGTCCTCGCCCAGGCGAGGCAAGAGCCTTTCGCGCGAGAAATGCTGAATCTCGGTCACCTTCATTCAGCCAGCGTTACAGAAAGCCGCGCCTGTTGGCCAACTGTTTGTCTAACCAATAAGGTTAGATCGTGA
>JAGRFY010000070.1 GCA_020445765.1 Rhodocyclaceae bacterium
GTGTCGTTCGATCGGTCAGGGGGCGGCCGGGTTTGGGCGTTCGGCCTTGCCGTGCATTGCCATGATGGTCTGCTGCATCAGTGCGCACAACGTCCATGTGTGGTCGCGCACGGCGAACACCTCGGCCCGGGTGACCAGCAGCGTCCGGCCGGGGCGAACCACTTCGCCACGGGCCACCAGGCACTCGCCGTCGGCCGGCGCCATCAGGTTCAGCTTGTATTCGACGGTGAGCACGCTGGTGCCGGCGGGGACCAGGCTGGCCGCCGCGAAGCCGGCGGCGTTGTCGGCAATCATGCCGACGATGCCGCCGTGCACGTAGCCGTGCTGCTGGGTCAGTTCGTGCCGGCTGTCGAGCGTGATCTCGCAGTGGCCCGGTGCCACCCGCGTCATCTCGGCGCCGATCAGCGTCATCGCCGGCTGACGGGCGAAGCTGCCGCGCACGCGCTGCTCGAAATTCGGATCGGCGGGCTGGAAGCCCGATTCGTCGATGCTGGTGACCATGGCTGCTGCCTTGATTGACGTTTACGTTAACGTAAACTAAACTCGACGAAAATCAAGCGTCGGAGCGCATCCGCTCGTCCAGTTCGGCCTTGGCGGCGGCAGCCTCGGCGGCGTCGTTGCCGAGCAGACCCCGGCACTGGCGTTCCAGCATGTCGATCTCCGCCAGCACCGCCGCGATGTCCTCGCGCTGTTGTTCGAGGGCGGCGCGGCGGCTCTGGAGCACCGCCATGAAGCGCTTGAGTTGCGGCACCGAATTGCGCACGCCGTCGTACATGCCGATGATCTCGCGGATCTCGGCCAGCGACAGGCCCAGGCGCTTGCCCCGCAGGGTCAGGCGCAGGCGGGTACGATCGGCCTTGGAGTAGACGCGGCTGCGGCCCTGGCGCGACGGTCTGAGCAGGCCCTGGTCCTCGTAGAAGCGGATCGCCCGCGGCGTGATGTCGAATTCGCGGGAGAGTTGTGTGATGGTGTACGTCTGTTCGCTGCTCATGGCCACCCAGGCGAAGATCGGCGGCACCCATCGGCGTGCCCCATGCGAGATTATAGGAGAGGGCGCTCGCTGGCGGCCCGTGTCGGGAAACGGATTCGAAGATGAAGCAAAGTGACTTGCGGTATCCCTGGTCGAAGCCGCCGGCGACGGCGTGCCTGACGACGGTTGCGCCTGGCGTGCACTGGCTGCGCATGCCGCTGCCGTATGCGCTCGACCACATCAACCTGTGGCTGCTCGACGATGGCGACGATGGCTGGTGCGCGGTCGATACCGGCTTCGGTCTCGACGAGGTCCGCCAGAGCTGGCAGCAATTGCTGGCCGCCGAGGACGCCCGGCGTCTGCGGCGCATCGTCGTCACGCATTTCCACCCGGATCACCTCGGCCTGGCCGACTGGCTGCGGACCGAGACCGGTGCCGAGCTGATCATGAGTCACGGTGAATTCGTCACCGGCCAAGCCGTCTGGCATGGGTTGCCGGGGCACGATCCGGCCTCGATGGTGGCCCTCTACGAAGCCCACGGCCTCGATCCGGCCCGTTGTGATGCACTGCGCAACCGGGGCAACGGCTACCGTCGCGGCGTGCCGTCGCTGCCGACCGACTTCGCGCGCCTGTTCGACGGCGACGAGCTCGAGATCGGCGGCCGGCGCTGGCGCGCGCTGGTCGGCCACGGCCACTCGCCCGAGCACATGGCGCTCTATTGCGAACAACTCGGAGTGCTGATTTCGGGCGACATGGTGTTGCCGCGGATCTCGACCAACGTCAGCGTCTATGCTGCTGCGCCGCACGCCGATCCACTGGCGTGGTTTCTCGAATCGCTGCAGCGCATCAATGATTTGCCGGCCGACACGCTCGTGCTACCATCGCACGGTTTGCCGTTTCATGGTTTGCATGCGCGGGTCGCCCAGCTGGAGCAACACCATCGCGACCGCTGCGAGCAATTGCTGGCGGCATGCGATCGACCCCGCAGCGCTGGCGAACTGCTCCATATCCTGTTCCCGCGCGAGCTGGACACGCACCAAGTGATGTTTGCGATGGGAGAGGCGATCGCCCACCTCAACCATCTGACGCATCAGGGGACCCTGAGCTGCACCAAGGACGGTGATGGGCGGACGCGATATATCCGAACCGAATAGACCAGGAGATGACAAGAATGGCAGCACCCACCGAAACCGAAAAGCAAGACCTGCCCGATCCGACGGAGCTGGCCAAGACCTATGCCGAGGTCGCTCAGCGCGCCTCCACCCTGATCAGTGACCACATCCAGCGCCAGGTCAAGCGCGGCATCACGCCGCCGCAGGACGAGCTCGGGATCGCCCAGGCCTTCATGGACATGATGGCCAAGCTGCTGTCCAACCCGTATCGCCTCGCCCAGGCCCAGATGAACCTGGTGTGGGACTACTTTTCGCTGTGGCAGCAGTCGATGCTGCGCTTCGCCGGCATGAATGCCGCACCGGTGGCCGCCCCTGACAAGAGCGACAAGCGCTTCAAGGACGAGCAGTGGCAGGAGCACTTCCTGTTCGACTTCATGAAGCAGTCCTACCTGATCACCGCGCGCAACATCCACGACACCGTCTGCTGTGTCGACGGCCTCGATGAGCAGACCCAGAAGAAGGTCAACTTCTACACCCGTCAGTACATCGATGCGCTGTCGCCGTCGAACTTCGCGCTGACCAACCCCGAAGTGTTCCGCGAGACGGTCAAGAGCCACGGCCAGAACCTGGTCAAGGGCCTGAACAACCTGTTGCGCGACATCGAGGACGGCGGCGGCAACCTGCGCGTGCGCATGACCGATACCTCGGCCTTCGAGCTCGGCAAGAACGTCGCGACGACACCGGGCAAGGTGGTGTTCCAGAACGAGATGATGCAACTCGTCCAGTACACGCCGAGCACCGACAAGGTGATGAAGCGTCCGCTGCTGATCTGCCCGCCGTGGATCAACAAGTTCTACATCATGGACCTGCGCGAGAAGAACTCGCTGATCAAGTGGTGCGTCGACCAGGGCCACACCACCTTCGTCATCTCGTGGGTCAACCCGGACGAGAAGCTGGCCGCCAAGAGCTTCGACGCCTACGTGCTCGATGGCGTCATGGCCGCCCTCGACCAGATCGAGAAGCAGACCGGCGAGAAAGAAGTGAATGCAGCCGGCTACTGCCTCGGCGGCACCCTGCTGGCGACCTCCTGCGCCTACCTGGCGGCGAAGAAGCAGAAGCGCATCGCATCGGCCACCTTCTTCACGACGATGACCGACTTTTCCGACCCGGGCGAACTCAGTGTGTTCCTCGACGAGGGGCAGATCTCCAGCCTCGAGAAGAAGATGTTCGAGCGCGGCTACCTCGAAGGCTCGGAGATGGCCGGCACCTTCAACATGCTGCGTGCCAATGACCTGATCTGGTCCTTCGTGGTGAACAACTACCTGATGGGCAAGGATCCGTTCCCGTTCGACCTGCTGTACTGGAACTCCGATTCCACCCGCATGCCGGCGACGATGCACAGTTTCTACCTGCGCAACATGTACATGGAAAACCGGCTGATCGAGCCGGGCGGCATCGAGATCGACGGCACGCCGATCGACCTGTCGAAGATCAAGATCCCGTGCTACTTCATCTCGGCAATCGAAGACCACATCGCACCGTGGAAGAGCACCTACATGGGCGCGACGGTGTTCGGCGGCCCGACCCGCTTCGTACTCGGCGGTTCCGGCCACATCGCCGGCATCATCAACCCGCCGGCGGCCAACAAGTACGGCTTCTGGATCAATCCGGCGGCCAAACTGCCGAAGACCTCCGACGAATGGTTCGCCAACGCGCAGCAGCACGCCGGCTCGTGGTGGGTCGACTGGCAGGATTGGGTCACCGCCCACGACGACACCCAGGTCGCGCCGCGCGATCCCGCCAAGGGCAAGCTCAAGCCGATCGAGGACGCGCCGGGCTCCTATGTCAAGATGCGCGCGGACAGCAAGAAGGCGGCCTGAGCGTTTCCCGCCGCGACACCGAAAAGGGGCCCGAACGGCCCCTTTTCTTTTGCGTTGCCGCCGATGACCGCAGCTCCTCTGCCACTGCCCGCCGACTGCGTGCTCGACACCAACACGGTGCTCGCGCTGTGGCTGTTCGAGGATCCCGCCCTCGCCCGCCTGCGGGCGAGCGTCGAAGGTGGCGTGCTGCAGCCGCTGTGTGTCGACGCGACGCTCGAAGAGCTGCGTCGCGTGCTCGCCTACCCCCGGTTCCAGCTGTCCCCCGACCGCCAGCGGCAGATCGCCGACGATTATTGGGGGCGCTGCCGCGGCATCGACATCGTCGACAGCACCGCGGAAACGCTGCCGACCTGTCGCGACCCCGACGATCAGAAGTTTCTCGAGCTTGCGGCCGCTGCCGGAGCGTTGTTGCTGATCAGTCGTGACAAGGCACTGCTGCGGCTGGCGCGCCACCGCCTGGTGCGCGGGCGACTTTGCATCCTGCGGCCGGAAGCGGTCGAGCAGGCCCTCGACCGGCAGGGCCCGATCGGCTGAGCTCTGGCGGTGCGGCGCGATCACGCCGCTTCGTTCGCGGCATCGAAGCCATGGCGATCACCGCTGCCGCGCATGATGCATCTGCGCTGCACGCAGGCCGATTGTCGGTTCTGCGACAAGCGATTCGCCGCCACGCACCGGCCCGCGCCCCCCGGAAACTGGGGCACCGGGCGGAACTCCGGCGACGCCGGCTGGCTGGCGCACCATTTGCATCGCGCTGCCGGATCGCAATCAACCGACGACCGGCATGAAGAATCATCTGGACTGGTCCGCCTACCGCGACGCCGGCATGGGTGACGCCTACGCGGACATTCCCCGGCATGGCGGCGACTTCGCCAAGGCGGTGGCGGCCTGCATCGACAGTCGCGTGTGCGAAACCCGGGGCCGCCAGGTGATGTGCCCGAGCTACCAGGTCAGCGGCAATCCGGCGCTGTCCACCGGCGGCCGGGTGCGCATGTTGAAGGCCGCCTTGTCCGATGATCTGGCGGAACAGGCCTTAGCCGATCCGGCACTGGCCGAGGCCATGGACCTGTGCCTTGCCTGCAAGGGCTGCAAGCGCGAATGCGAAGGCAACGTGGACATGGTACAGATTCCACCCCAACGTGACC
>JAGRFY010000071.1 GCA_020445765.1 Rhodocyclaceae bacterium
GATCAGCCCGGCACCCATCAGATCTTCGCCAACACCAGTGCCAATCGCGAGAATCCGCTGCAGGCGCCCCGTCCGGAACGGGCGGTGGTGGTCGGCCTCGGCGAGGAAAGCGTGCTGAGCGCGTCCGAGCTGATGTTGTCGGTGCGGCTGGCAGTGCTGGCGCTGGCCCAGCGCCTGATGGAGGAAGGCAGCGAGTCGCTGCGCTTCGAGGTGGCCGCCACGCTGCTCGGCAGCGGTGGCGCCAACGTATCCGCCGGTCAGGCGGCCCAGTTCATCGCCCGCGGCGTGCGCTACGCCGACGAGGCCCTGGCGCGGATGAACGAGGATTTCGACGGCGATCATCCCTGGCCGCGGGTCGGCGGCCTGCAACTGATCGAGCAATACCTGAACCGTGCCACCGAGGCCTGGCAGGCCCTCGACGAACTGGCGGCCACGGCGCCGCGTCATTTCGAGCTCGACCGCCAGATCCATGACGGCAACCGTTCGCGCCTGCGCCCGCTCAACTTCGGCTACCGCGGCGCTTCGTACGACATCATCCGGGCAACACGGCGTGCCGGCCCGACTGCTGCCGCGGTGATCGAATATTCGGTGCACACCCGCCGGGCGCGGGCCGAGGTGCGCGCCCAGACCACCCAGTCGGCGCTGGTCGGCGAACTGGTCAAGGCGGCGGCCAACAGCCGTTCGGTGGACGACCAGATCGGCCGTACCCTGTTCCAGTTGCTGATTCCGGTCGAACTCGAACCGACCATGGGCGGCTCCAGCCAGATGCTGCTGGAGCTGGACAACGAGACCGCGGCGATCCCGTGGGAGTTGCTCGACACGCCTGCCGGCAATGACGGCGGCGGCGACAAGAATCCATGGGCGATCCGTACCCGGATGGTACGCAAGCTGCGCATGGAGGACTTCCGCCCGAGCGTTCGCGATGCCCGTCGCGACGCCCATGTGCTGGTGATCGGCGAGCCCCGCTGCGATCGGCAGCTCTACCCGCGCCTGCCCGGCGCCCGCAAGGAGGCGCGACGCGTATACGAACTGCTGACCAAGGGGCCCGGCGCGCTGGCCCTGGGTTCGGTGGTCGAACGCATCTGCAGCGAGGACGAGAACGACGAAGGCTTCGACGCCCACGACCTGATCAACACCTTGATGGATGCCGGCCGCAACTGGCGCATCGTGCATATCGCCGGCCATGGCGAACCGCCCGAGTCGGCCGACGAAGCGAAGACCCGGTGTCAGTGCGACAGCAACTGGCAACCCAACCCGCGCGGCGTCGTGCTCTCCGGCGGCAGCTTTCTCGGACCTGCCGAGATTCGTGCATTGCGGGTGGTGCCGGAGCTGGTGTTCGTCAATTGCTGTCACCTGGCCAGTCTCGGCGGCGAACGCAAGCTGCAGCAGCAACGTGGCGCGCTGCCCAACCCCGCCGCCTTCGCCAGCGGCGTCGCCGCCGAACTGATTCGCATCGGCGTGCGCTGCGTGGTCGCCGCCGGCTGGGCGGTGGACGACGCCGCCGCCGAGTGTTTTTCGGTCACCTTCTACCAGGCGCTGCTGCGCGGCAACCGCTTCATGGATGCCGTCGCCGCCGCCCGCGAAGCCGCCAAGGCCTACGACGGCAATACCTGGGCGGCCTATCAATGCTATGGCGATCCGGAATGGGTGTTCCGACGGCCCGACGGCGGTGGCAGCCCGTCCCGCGTGGCACCGCGCGACGAATTCGGCGGTATCGGCTCGGCCGAGGATCTGGTGCTGGCGCTCGACGCGGTGGCGGTGGACTGCAGCGTGCCGGGCGCCGATCTGCGCGCACAGAAAGCCCGCATCCGCTATCTCGCCGAAAACCTCGCCAAGCTGCACGACGATTCCGGCCGCGTGGCGGAAGCCTTCGGGCGCGCCTGGAGCGAAGCCGGCGACAGCGATCAGGCGATCGCCGCCTATCGCAAGGCCATCGCCGCCAACGACGGCGGTGCGACGCTGAAGGCCAACGAGCAACTGTGCAACCAGTTGGTCAGGCGGGCCTGGAAGCGTGTGCGGACGGCCGCGCGCGAACGTGACGCGGCGAGCGCCGACGCCGGCGTGCGCGATGCCACCCAGGCGGCCCGCGATCGAAGCCGCGACGCTGAAAGGCGGCTGCAGGAAGTCATCGCCGCGGCGGATTCCGATATCGATGACGCCATGGCCAAGCTCACGAACCTGCTGGCGATCCAGAGCAACATGGAACGGCTGAGCCTGATGGGCTCGGCCTTCAAGCGCCGCGCGATGATCCTGCGCGCGGCCGGTGGACCGGCGAGTGAAATCGGCGAGGCGATCGAGAAGATGCGCAACTACTACGCCGAGGCGCAGAGCGCCGGCGCGGACGCCGCCGACGTCTTCTATCCGGCGCTCAATCGCATCGCTGCCGTCCTGGCGATGACGGGCGCCGGCGGCGGTCGGTCATCCGTCAATGGTGCGCGCATCGACGAGGTGCGCCAGTCCCTGGTCGGCAAGGAGCGCGACGATCCGGATTTCTGGAGCCTCGCCGGCCAGATCGAGCTGCGCTTCTACGAGGCGTTGGCCGACGGCCGGCTGCAGCCGGCGCTGGCGTGCCTGCTGACCGAGTATGGTGATCTCTGGAACCGCGTGTCGACGCGCTCGTATTGGGATTCGGTGCGCGATCAGCTCGAATTTGTCCTCCACGACCTGCTCGTGAGCGATAACAAGGCCCAGGAGCGCAAGGCGGCCGAAGCGCTGGTCGTGGCGATCCGGGGCTATGCCGAGGAGCGGGACTGAGCCGTCGACGGATGGTCGGTGCGGCGAAGCGCGCGAACGGTGGCGTGCATCGCCTGCGCGAGCCCGTCGCCGATCCCGGCGATCGGGCGTAGCGTGTGCCCATACATGACACGCCTGTTGGTTCGAGGGAGAACATCATGACCCGCGATGCACCGACCCGCGTCACGCTCTACGACAGCGACGAGCTCGATGCGGTGATTGCCGCGATGGCTCGCCGCGCGGCGGCGCTGATCGCCGGCCTGGAGCATGTTGCGGTGATCGGCATCCGCCGTCGCGGCGCACCGCTGGCCGACCGGCTGTGCGCCAGCTTGAGCGCGCACCACAATCTGCCACCGCCGCTGCGCATCGATCTCGACATCAAGCGCTATGCCGACGATCTCAGCCTGCTGTTTCCGCAGACCCGGCTCACCGAGGACCCGAAGCACGCCAGCGTGGATCTGCGTGGCCACACCGTGGTGCTGGTGGATGACGTGCTCTATTCCGGGCATTCGCTGTTCACCGCCATCGGCCACCTGCTGCGCCGCGAGCCGGCGCGCATCCACGTCGCCGTGCTGGCCGATCGTGGCGTCGCGCGCTTGCCGATTCAGGCCGATATCGTCGGCGTGCGTCTGCAGGTGGCGCCCGACGACATCGTCGAATGCCTGGTGCCGCCGTTCGAGCCGATATTCGGCATCGACGTGCTGCGGAAAGGCTCGGCAGCGGCGGCCGCGCCGTAGCGCGGCGCCCGACGGGCTCACCGCCCGCGGCGGGCGCGCCCGAGCTTGCGGTAGAGCGTGTTGCGGCTGACACCGAGGTGGCGGGCCGCAGCGGAGAGGTTGCCGCCGCATTCGGCCAGCAACCGTTCGATCGCGCGGCGCTCGATCCCGGCCAGCGAGTCGTCGCCATCGCCGGCTTCCGGATCGTCGGCGCCTGGCGGCCACGCCGGCCCCGCATTGCGCGCCGCCGCCGCGTCCGGGGTGGCTTCGACAGTGACCTGGCGGACGGTCTCGACGAAGTCTTCGGGCAGGTGATGGGCCGCGACCGCCGGTTCGTCGTCGCCCTGAAGCGCCAGCGCGACGCGAACGACGTTCTGCAGCTCGCGGATGTTGCCGGGCCAGCGGTGCCAGGCGAACAGGTCGAAGACCTCTTCCGACACGTGCGCGTGGCGATCCGGCTCCCGTTCCGCCTCGATGATCGCCAGCACCAGGTCCCGCAGGTCGGCGCGCTCACGCAGCGGCGGCAGCGTGACCGTCAGGCCGTTGATGCGGAAGTACAGATCCTGGCGAAAACGCCCGTGGCGCACGGCGTCGAGCAGATCCCGGTGCGTCGCGCAGACCAGCGAGAGGTCGACCTCGACCGGTTCGGCGGCACCCAGTGGCGTGACCATGCGCTCCTGCAGGACCCGCAGCAAGCGGGCCTGCAGGCCCAACGGCATGTCGCCGATCTCGTCGAGGAACAGCGTCCCGCCGCAGGCCTGCTGGATCCGACCGCGGTTGCCGTCCTTGCGGGCTCCGGTGAATGCGCCGCCGACGTAGCCGAACAGCTCGGATTCGATCAGACCCTCCGGCATCGCTGCACAGTTGAGCGCGACGAAGGCCTTGTTCCGTCTCGGACCGCTGGCATGGAAGGCCTTGGCGAAATGCTCCTTGCCGACGCCCGATTCGCCGAGGATCAAGAGCGGGATGTCCTTGCCGACGATGCGCTGCGCCCGCTCGGCAAGCGCCTGCAGGGCCGGGTCGGCATCGGCATAGGCCGCCAGCGTCGGTGGCTGGCCGGCCGGCTTGCGACGACCGCCCGGCCGGCCCGCCGGCCGCGGCGGCGCCGGCAGCGCGCTGGCAAGGGCTTCGACAGCGCCACGCGGCAGCGCCATGCGGACAAAGTGTCGCTGACCGTGCCGGCCAGGCAGCGCCCACACCGCCACCGGGTCGCGCAGCGCGCGCTCGAGGCAGAGATCGAATGGCTCGTCGAACAGCAGATCGAAGTCGAGGCGGCTGACCATGTGGGCGTCGATCGCCAGCAGTTCGAGCGCCTTGCGGTTTGCCGCCAGCACGCGGCCGCTGTCGGTGAGTGCCAGCAGACCTTCCTGCAAGGTGCCGATGCAGGCCATCGTCGGATGGAAGGCGAGCAGGTAGCTGTCGACGTGGTCCGCCTCGAACAGGCGCTTCTCGATCAGCTGGGTGGCCATGGCGACCAGGGTCGGCGTGTGCTGCTGCCGGTTGTCCACGTCGCTGGCGATCGCCAGCAGGCCGACCAGGCGGCCCTCGGCATCCCGGATCGGCGCGGCCGCGCAGGTCAGGAAAGTGTAGCTGTCGAGGAAATGCTCGCGCCCGGTGATTTCGACTGCGAGCTGCGTGGCAGCCGCCGTGCCGATCGCGTTGGTGCCGCGTACGCCTTCCGACCAGTCCGCCCCCGCCTGCAGGCCGATGCGCCTCGCGCGCATGCCGAATTCGGAATCGCCGAAGCATTCGAGCAGCACACCCGATGCATCGGCCAGCCCGACGACGCTGCCGGAGCCACGGATCTGTTCGAACATGTTGTGCACGATGCCGCGGGCATGGGTCAGCAGGTAGGCGTTGCGCTCGAGGAGCTGGGTCAGGACCTCCGGCGGGTAGGCATCGCCCGCCGCTTCGTCGACCTCGTGTTCGAGACCGTGTCGCCGGCTGCGATGCCACGACGCCTCGACCAGCGGCGTCGTCCCGTCCCCCGCCGAGGCCGGCGCCTGGCCGGTCTCGGCTGCGGCAGGGCTCGAGCCGACACGGTCGTCGTCGGATTCGGCCAGAAGGTCTCGTTTGCTCATCGCCTCTCTGCGTGGTCGGTGCCCATGAAGGGCCGGTCGCGATCCGTGCGCCGCGGCCCGGCGGCCGAACCGCTGGCGAACCCGGGCGGATCGGTCGTCGGGCCGCAGAAAGAACTCCGTTGTGCTGCGCCGGACCATATGCCTTCAGCGCAAGAACGGGTCCCATGGCAGACGCGGGCCGTGTCCGGTGGATGCGATGCGCCCGGAAAAACGGCTTGTTTGCTGGTGAATACTGCGATGCACCATGCGGAAGATGTGGGCTGTATCGGCAGTTTTCCGCGCCATTATTCGTAATTACGCATTTCCGCCGTCCGGGTTGCGCAATTTCTGCCAATCGATTGCTGCATTGCGCCACAGTGCTGGAGCAGCCAATGCTGCAAAACGGGACAGTCGTGCGGCCGATCCAGCCCCTGCTGCTGGCGACCCTTCGGACGACCTTCCGCAGCCCGATGCGCGTTTGCGCGGGCCAAGGCGCCTTCAAGCGGAATTTCGTCACGGACGCGTCGTTCGCCATGCGTATGCAAGGAACAAAGTCCCCCGGCAGACGGCCTCAGGGTGTACCGGCCAAGGCCATCCGATTGCCGCTGGGCGCCGAGCCGGATCGAAGAAGGGGGACCACGATGCTCGATCTGTCCGACAACCCGATGGGCCTGATGGGGTTCGAGTTCGTCGAATTCGCATCGCCGACGCCGGACGTGCTCGAACCCTTGTTCGAGCGCATGGGATTCACTCTCGTCGCCGAACACCGTTCGAAGGACGTCACGCTGTATCGCCAGGGCGAGATCAATTTCGTGATCAATCGCGAGCCGAGGAGCGCGGCCTCGTACTTTGCCGCCGAGCATGGGCCGTCGGCCTGCGGCATGGCCTTCCGCGTGCGCGATTCGCACCAGGCTTACCGCCGCGCGCTGGCCCTCGGCGCCCAGCCGATCGACATCCCGACCGGACCGATGGAACTGCGGCTGCCGGCGATCAAGGGCATCGGTGGTGCCCCGCTCTACCTGATCGACCGCTTCGGTGACGGCGACTCGATCTACGACATCGACTTCCGCTTCGTCGATGGCGTCGATCGTCACCCGGCGGGCCACGGGCTGCGCCTGATCGACCACCTGACCCACAACGTCTATCGCGGCCGCATGGCCCATTGGGCGAGCTTCTACGAGCGCCTGTTCAACTTTCGCGAGATCCGCTATTTCGACATCAAAGGCGAATTCACCGGTCTCAGTTCGAAGGCGATGACCGCGCCCGACGACATGATCCGCATCCCGCTGAACGAGGAGGCGTCCCGCGCCACCGGCCAGATCGAGGAATTCCTGATGAAGTTCGGTGGCGAGGGTATCCAGCACGTGGCGCTGCTGACCGATGACCTGATCACCACCGTCGACCGCCTGCGCGAAGGCGGCGTAGCGTTGATGAGTCCACCGCCGGCGACCTACTACGAAATGCTCGACGAACGCCTGCCCGGCCACGGCGAGGCGGTGGCCGAGCTGCAGGCCCGGGGCATCCTGCTCGACGGCACCAGCGGCGAGGGCCGGCCGCACCTGTTGCTGCAGATCTTTTCCGAGTGCCTGCTCGGGCCGGTGTTCTTCGAGTTCATCCAGCGCAAGGGCGACCAGGGCTTCGGCGAGGGCAACTTCAAGGCGCTGTTCGAATCGATGGAGCGCGACCAGATCCGACGCGGCGTACTCGACACGGAGGGCACGACATGAAGATCGACGGCATCCACCATGTCGCCTACCGCTGCCGCGACGCCAGGGAGACGGTGCTCTGGTACCGCAAGATGCTGAACATGGAATTCGTGCTGGCGATTGCCGAGGACCGGGTGCCATCGACCAAGGCGCCCGACCCCTACATGCATGTCTTTCTCGACGCCGGCCAGGGCAACGTACTGGCCTTCTTCGAATTGCCGACCCAGCCCGAGATGGGACGCGACCCGAATACCCCGGAATGGGTCCAGCACATCGCCTTCCGGGTGCGGGACCGGGACACCCTGCTGGCGTTCCGGGCCCATCTCGAAGCCAATGGCGTGGACGTGCTCGGCGTCACCGACCATGGCGCCTTCCACTCGATCTACTTCTTCGATCCCAATGGCCATCGAATCGAGCTGGCCTGCCCTGCGCCGGACGAGGCTGAGGTGATGCAGCGGCTCGACGCGGTCAAGTGGGAGATGCTCGACGAGTGGTCCCACACCCGGCGCGCGCCGAAGCATGCCGCCTTCCTGCACGAAAAGGAATTCGATGGGTGACCATCGCCTGCGCGCTGCGCGTCGATCGTCGCCGGACCACCGGCGGAACGACACGGTCGGCGCTTCGCACGGTCCAAAGGCCGCGAGTGGACTGGATCGCAGCCCGAGCCGACGACGGAGCCAGGCCATGAAGACCTCCGAACCCGTCTCCGCCAAGCATGGTGCCGCCGCCGGCGACGCCGGGCTGCCTGCGCGCGCCGACTGGACGGTCGATCAGGGCTGGGCGGACTACACCGAAGAGCAGCACGGCATCTGGAAGACCCTGTTCGAGCGCCAGTCCCGGCTGCTGCCGGGCCGGGCCTGCGATGCCTTCGTCGACGGCATGCGCCGCTTGCCGATCGGTGCCGAACGGATCCCGGACTTTCGCCGCCTGTCCGACGTGATGATGCGCCACACCGGCTGGCAGATCGTCGCCGTACCCGGCCTCGTGCCCGACGCGGTGTTCTTCGAGCATCTCGCCAATCGGCGCTTCCCGGCCGGCAATTTCATCCGCCACGCCGACGAACTCGACTACCTCGAAGAGCCAGACGTCTTTCACGACGTCTTCGGCCATGTGCCGATGCTGATGAATCCGGTGATCGCCGACTACATCCAGGCCTACGGCCGCGGCGGGCTGCGCGCTCAATCCCTCGGCGTGCTGCCGAAGCTGGCACGGGTCTATTGGTACACGGTGGAATTCGGGCTGGTCCGGCAGGCCGAAGGCTTGCGCATCTACGGCGCCGGCATCGCCTCGTCCTATACCGAAACCCTGTTCAGCCTCGACGACCCGTCGCCGAACCACATCGCCTTCGACCTCGAACGGGTCATGCGCACCGACTATCGCATCGACGATTTCCAGGAGAGCTACTTCGTGCTCGACGACTTCGACCAACTGCTGGCGCTCGATCGCACGGACTTCGCCCCGCTCTACCAGCGCATTCGCCACCGGCCCGACTTCGCGCCCGGCGACATCGCAGCGGGCGATCGGGTCCTGCAGCACGGCACCGGCGCCTACCATCGGGCGCGCCGGCGCCCGCAGGGCTGACCCGACGTCCGTCGACCATCAGGGCTGCCCTGCGCCGGACCGGGACATTCGGGTCGGGCACCGGCGCGGGACAGGCGAACGACGGCAATGCCATGGGCATCGCCAGCGCGGCGCGCTACACTGCTGCCTGCTTCCGCTCTTGCCAGACCATGCGCGCCGCCATCCGCGGTCGGACCTGCGGCCGTTCAGGCGAGAACCGGACGATCCGGCACCCCGAAGGGCTGCCATCGCACCAACAGGGAGTACCCACGATGCTCGCGCGCAGCAGCACATCCCCAACCAAGGTCGCCATCGCCTGCCAGGGTGGCGGCAGCCAGACCGCCTTCACCGCAGGCGCGCTGAAAGCCCTGGTGGCCGGCGAGGCGCCGGGCAACTACCGCATCGTCGGCCTCAGCGGCACCTCCGGCGGCGCCATCTGCGCAGCCCTGGTGTGGTGCGCATTGTCGCTGGAGAAGGACCGGGCAGCCGGTCGCCGTCGTGCCGCCCGCATGCTCGATGCATTCTGGCACGACAACTCGGCGAAGCTGCCTTCGGAATGGCTGTGGAACCGGCTCACGGTGACCACCCGCCAGCTCCAGGACAGCGGCCTGCTGCCGTCGCTGTCCGCCAGCCCCTACCAGCCGGCGGTCGAAGGCGCCGTACACCTCGCCCGGCTGTTTGCGCCGAGACCCGAATTCCTCGACCTGCGTCGACTGCTCGAAACCCACCTGCCCCTCGAACAGGTGGAACAGCGGCGCGCGGGCCTGCAGTTGCTGGTCGGCGCGGTCGGCGTGCGTTCCGGTGCGTTCAAGGCTTTCGACTCGCGCGCCGGCGAGATCGACATCGACGCCATCCTGGCCTCGGCCAGCCTGCCCTGGCTGGGCCGCGCCACGCCGATCGGTGACGAGATCTACTGGGACGGCCTGTTCTCGCAGAACCCGCCGCTGCGCGAGTTCGTCGCCGACCTGCCGGCTGCGGACAAGCCGAACGAGATCTGGATCATCCGCATCAATCCGCAGACCCGGGCAAGCGAGCCGAAGACCAGCGAGGACATCCACGATCGGCGCAACGAACTGGCCGGCAACCTGTCGCTGAACCAGGAGATCCGCTTCATCGAACAGGTCAACAAGTGGCTCGGCGAGAAGAAGCTTGTAAACGAGAACAAGCAGACCATCGACATCCTCGAGATCGCGATGGGCGAGGACGTCTCCGGCCCGCTCGACTACGCCTCGAAGCTTGATCGCGCGCCCGAGTACATCGCGGACTTGATGAGGCACGGCGAGGCGCGGGCCGCCGAGGCACTGGCGACGCGCAGCCAACCGTCTCGAAACACATCGCCGACCCACCCTCCCCGGTGAGAGGCCCCTCACAGCGGCATACACGCGCCGCCCGCGAAGCGCCGCGTAGAGCGCGTCGCTCCTTCCGGCCGACATGTCGCACCAAGACCGGCGCCATGGGCACACCGAACATGCGCCTGCCGGGTGGATGGCAAGGGGGTCGCACCATGGCGCTGATGTCTCTGCGCGACCCGCTCATACCCGGAATCGATCGGCGTCGCGACGCCCCCAGGACAACCCGCCGAGCACCGCCCGACGAATCCCGGGGGGCAGTTGCCATTCAGCGCGAATCGACCCAGCGGCGCGAGGCGAAGATGTCGTCGAGCCGGGTATGGAAGAGGTGATTCGAGTAGTTGCTGAGCGTCTTCACCGCGATGGCGAGGACGATCTCTAGGATCTGCCGCTCGCTGTAGCCGGCCGTCAGGAATGCGTCGGTCTGTGCCGCACTCGGCAGCCCACGACTGGAAACCAGCACACGCGTGAATTCGGCCAGCGCCTGCAGTCTTTGATCGGCGATCGGTTGCCCGTCACGGATCGCGTCGGTGACTTCGGCGGGTACGCCCGAGGCCTTGTCGGCAAGGAAGCTGTGGGCCGAGACGCAATACTCGCATCCGTTTTCGCGGGAGATCACGAGGAACACCACTTCCTGCTCGGTCGGCGTGAAGCCCGACCCGTGGCGGAACGCCGCGTAGCCCTCGAGGTAGGTATTCAGCAAGCCCGGCGAGTGCGCCATGTTGGCGTACATGTTGGGGATGAAACCGACCTGCGCCAGGGCCTTGTCGAGCACCTCCCTGGCGTCGCTTCGGGCGGTCTCGCGTACCTGTGGCGCAAGGGTGATCTGGTATTCGGCGAGCATGGGTGTCTCCTTTCGGTTTAATGGACCAAATGGTCCAAAATTGGCGCAAAAAAATTTCAGCGCAACGCCTGCACGGCAAGCACGACGACCTTTTCGAGTTCGTCCGCCGGCAGGCCCGCCTTGACCATCGTGCGCAGTCCCGCCATTGTCGTGACGAGGTAGTGCGCAAGCACTTCGGGATCGGCGGAGCTCGGAATCTCGCCCTGCTGCTGGGCCCTTTCGACGGCCTCGCGGAACATCGACGCGAAATCCCTGGCCGCGGCGCCGACCAGTTCGCCGACCGAAGGATCACGGCCGGCAAACTCGGTCGCCGTATTCATGATCAGGCAGCCTCTGCGGGGACCATGCTGCCGCGCTTCCGCCGCATTGGCCAGCAGCATTTCGCGAATGAATGCAAGCGGCGAGGCTGCCCGTCCAAGCCCTTGCTGCATCAGTTCGATCTGACGCCCGCGAAATCGCTCCAGGCAGGCCTCGAAGAGCTGGTGCTTGCTTCCGAAGGCATTGTAGAAGCTGCTCTTGGACAACCCCATCGCCTGCAGCAGCGCGGGCAGCGAACTCGCCTCGAAGCCGAGTTGCCAGAAGACATTCATGGCGGCATCGAGGGCAACTTCCGGATCGAATTCGAGCGGGCGTCCGAGATTCATGATTCTATTCTGTACCGATCGGTCCTTTTGTCAAGCCCCGGCGACATCGCATCGACTGTTGGATCGGCGGCCGCTCAATCGACCCGGCTCACAGGATCCTGCGCGGACCGATCGTCGGCACACCGGAACCGCGGCCAGCCAGCGACCACATGTCGTACTAGCAGCAGCCAGGCGTCCACTTTTCGGTCACCCGTGCCGGCCAGCACCATTGGCGAACACCCGCCAATGGCAGGTCATTCACAGGGTTCTGTCGCCGGGGCGCGTACCGGGATCGCGACAAATCATCAGGCGCACAACTTGCTCTACATCGTGCGACAAGGCGTATCGATGCGAACCCCATCACCGCCGTCGCACGCACTCGGAATGAAGCACACGCGGGAGTATTTGCCCATGGAATTCACTGCCCGCCGGACCGGCAGCTCCACCGGGAATCCGGTGACCCGGATCCCGGTAACCCTGCTGACGGGGTTTCTCGGCGCCGGAAAGACGACACTATTGAACGGGCTGGTCACCCAGTCCGAGATGAAAGGCGCCGCCGTCCTGATCAATGAGTTCGGCGAGGTCGGAATCGATCACCACTTGGTGGAAACCGTCGACGAAACGGTGGTGCTGCTCGATTCCGGATGCCTGTGCTGTGCCATGCACGGCGACTTGATCAGCACGCTCAAGGAACTCTCACGCAAGAGTTCAAGGCGGGAAATTCCCCCTGTCACGCGCGTCCTGATCGAAACCACCGGACTGGCGGACCCCGTACCGATCGTCTACACGCTGATCGAAGATGCCTTTGTTGCGGCCCGCTACTGCCTCGACGGGGTCATCACGGCAATCGACGCGACCCACGGCGAGAGGCGAATAGGACTTCAACAGGAAGCGCTTCGGCAAGCCACCATGGCCGACCGATTGCTGATCACCAAGTGTGATCTCGCCGACGCCCAGACCCGCGCCTCCCTTTCGAGGCAGTTGTCGCGCCTCAATCCGTCGGCATCTCAGGTCGAGGTCTACGGCGGGCGAGTGTCGGCAGACCAGATTCTGAACGTGGGTCTATACATGCTATCGGACAAGGCCCCCGACGTCGCAGCCTGGCTCGGTGAACTGACCGCCGCGAAGACTGCGGCGGCGTCCGCCAGGTCGCACAGTCCGTGGATTCGGCACGAACCCCACGACGATGGCGCCGCGGCGCCGACGCATCACGATGGCCGCGTCCGCAGCTTCGTCGTGACCTTCGATCAGCCGGTGGACTGGCAGGGTTTTGTCGCGACCATGGGTCTGATCCTGCGCGACCACGGACCGCATCTGCTCCGCGTCAAGGGCCTGATGTCGGTTGCCGGATCCGAACAGACGCCGTTTGTCGTCCATGGCGTCGAAGGGGTCGCCTACCCTCCGATGCGTTTGCCGGAATGGCCCTCGGCCAGCCCATTTGCCGATCGCCGCGGTCGCCTGGTGGTGATTGGCTACGACGTCACGGCGGCCGATGAAGCCGCGATTCGCGAAGCACTGGCCAACCTGCCACGTGACGCGGCGGCAGCGCGCATCGTTGCGGCCAATCCGCTGCTCCCGACCCGTTGCTGGCTCACCCACCCACAGGCGCCCGCGCCGCGATCCTTGATCGAGGTCGATGGATGGGTCGTCCAGGCAAGACGGTTTTCAAGTAAGCGCAGTGCGCCCTGAGCACCGGGATCCGACGCCGACGCTTCCTGCGGACCGACAGCAGCGGACCAACCCGGCCTTCGATCCGCCGGTCGCGAGTCCCGGACCGCGCCACTGCCTGCCCGGCCATTGGCATCGTCCGGTGGGCCGCCCACCGGCCGATCCACGCCACATTACCCGAACGGCCTTGGCGGCCGCACACCGCATCGATCGTTCGCCTCAGACATTTCCATTCACCGCACGTTCCGGCGACGCCCGCCCGTCCGCACGCGGAACGGTTCATTTGCGGTCGGAAATGCCACCGCCTTGGATGCGGCCTGCCTGACCACAGCAGCCGCCCTCCGCCTGGGACCACCCTGCGGCCAGCATGTCCTTGATGTCGGGCAGCCGCGCCGGATCACGCGTAAACAGATGAACGACGTCGGGCTCGTCAACGTCCCACAGCATGCGCTCGATGCAAACCAGTTCATTCGTGCCGGCGAGCCTGAGAAGGCTGCCCGGCCCCAGGACGGTCGGAAGGTCGATATCGACGAACACTTCCTCCGCCTCGAAACAATCGTTCCCGGCCGGTTTGGCCAGATACCACACGCGCGTCTTCATGCCGCGATTCCCTCAACCACGCGAATCAAAACGGCCCGAATCTCTCGAAACGAAAAAAGAAGGCCGGCGCATGTCGCCACACGCCGGCCGCCAAGGGAGGCCTGCTATGAATGCCCCATGGAGAGAGATCGAAGTTGGGCCAGACAATCCAGTACCTGCTCGGGCTTCTGCTCCGGCGGGACTTCGGCAAAGTAGAATTGCCGCGGGCCCAACGGCGCAGGCATCGCGCCCGACCACAGCAGTTTGCCGACGTCGACACCATTCGCGCAGCACACGCCATCCAACAGCCCCGCCTCACCGATCAGCACATCCAGGTCGGATTCGCCAGGTTGGGCCAGCAACCCCGAACTGCCGAGGCGCAAGGCCAGGGTCCAGCGATAGTGATGCGCGACGTTGATCAGCGGGCGATACCGTTCGAAGTCCACCGGCCCGTATTCGCTGTCACCAACCCGCTCCTCGAGCAGCAAACCACCTACCGGCAGGTGAGATACCGATCGCAGCACGTCGGCGACGTACATGGCCGCATCCTCGATGGCGTCGGGATCGAGTTCCACGCCATCGCGACCGGCCATCTGGTTGGCCTGCAGCAGCCATTGCCGCGGCGAGGGCACTGCCAGCACCAACGGTGCCTGCCCGCGCAGATGCGCGATCACCGCCTCGATCACCTCGGCCAGCAGCGCGCGCGGCGCGGGGGTCTCGAGCAGCCGCCGGAGCGGCCAGGCCAGCCGCCGCTTGGCAGCCATCTCGGTCGCCAGAGCAGGCTCGCGGCGGACGACGGACTGGTACAGCTCTCCGAGCTCGATCACCGCCACGTCCGGCCTCAGCAGGCCGTGCGCCTGCGAGAACCAGGCCAGGTACTGGGCTGCCCCCTGCCAGGGATCGCCGCCCTCCCCGAGCAACAGTCGACGCGTGTATGCGGCCGATTTCAACCACACGCGGAGGCTTCCGCCGCCCGGCGCACCGGGCAGCAGATCCGCGAATCCCGGGTTCATTTCTTCTCGTCCTCCAGCGCACCCAGCGCGGCCAGGCGGGCCTCCAGCTCCTCGATTCGCACGTCCTTGGGATGGCGCATGTAACTGGGGCGCGGCTGATCGGCGAGACGGAACTTGTCTGCGCTGCCCATGTACAACTTGCCCACGTCGTCGCCCCAGCAACCGAAGTACTGCAGATGGGCCGGCGGGGCCGGCTTGTTCCATCGCTTGATGAACTCGGCGAAGGGCACGCCGCGCGCCTTGCGCGCCTTGCGCTCGGCCTCTCGCGCGTCCGCAGTGGCTTCATGGTTGATGGCCAGGGTTTGCGAATCAAACTGCACCTTGTAGAGTCGCTCGGCCACCGCCGGTGAGATCAGCCCTTCTTCGATGTCACGGATCACGCCGGCCGGATCACGCTCCAGCAGGTCGCCGTAGCCGGCACCCGCCCCCTGGGAGATCATGAACAATTCGCCGCGCTTCGAGATCTCGAAGCCCATGCCCATGTGGTGGGTGGTGTAGGTGGCCCCATCGAAGGGCTGCTCGTTCATGATCTCTTCGATCGAATGCTTGAACTTCTCCGGCTCGTTCAGAAGAATGTCATAGACATCGATTCCCTTGACCTTGGAGAGCGGGTAGCAGCCGCAGGCATAGCCGCCGAACAGCCCCTGGATTGGCGGAATCTTCGCCCCCTGGCAGGTCGTCATGAAGCCCCACTGCTCGGAATCCTTGGTTGCCGCGATCATCGTATAGCCCTGGCCGCCACGGTACTTGCCCGGGGCAATCGCGTCACGCGTCATCTTCTTGGAAACCAGTTGCAGGAAGGGCACGTCTTCCTCATTCAGCTCCTGTTCGCCGATGTCCGCCATCGTGGCGAAGATCGGCGCCAGGCCATGCTCGCCGTCCAGGTCGGCGCGCGCGCCGGCGCCCATGCCGTTCAAGTCCGCGCAGAGGTTGCCCAGCGTTTCGCCATGCTGGCTGACCCCACCCCAGATGAAGGTGTTGATCATGTTGAAGGTCGGCGCGTGCACCTTGGTGTACTTCTCCGGGCAGCTGTAGAGGAACTTCGCAACCGCGTGCTGGCCGGCGGTAAAGCCGGTGAAGATCGACATCAGGGACTGCGAGTTGGGCGCCGCGTAGGAACAGTTCACGATCGATGCAGGATCGGTGATCACTTCGATCGGCGCGAAGGCGGCCTGGCCGCGCGGCAGATCCGGCCACACATAGCACAGGAAGACCTGCGCCAGCATGCCCTTGAGACCCGCCACGATGGTGTTGGTCGGTCGGTTGGTGAACTCCGGCGCCGAGCCGCGGAAGTCGAAGATCAGCCGGTCGCCGGTCTTGGTCAGCTTGCAGTTGATCTTGACCACGCAGTTCTCGCGCAGCGTGGAGTCCTGAATGATGTAGGTCCGCACCGTCATGTCGGGCCATTCGCTGACACGGCGCTTGACCTCGGCCCGCACGTTCTCCATCGTCAGCCGCAGCGTGGACACCAGGGCCTCGGGACCATCGGTGTTCAGCGTCTCTTCGATCCGCTGCTTGATGCGCAGGCAGGCGAACAGCTTGACCTTCATGTCTTCGTACTGGAGCTTGGGCTCGCGCACCGAGTTCTGCAGGAAGGTCAGGATGTCGCGCTTGATCTCGTAGTTCTCGACCACCTTGAAGGGACTCATCTTGAGGCCCTCGTCGCAGGGGCTCTCGGCCATCGAGGGCATGCCGCCCGGCTCGATGGCGCCGTTTTCGCCCTCGTGCACGGTGGAGGCGACCCAGCACACCAGCTTGCCGTCATGGAAGATCGGCAGGATCATCGACTGGTCGGTGTTGTGCACGTTGCCGTAGCGCGAGTCGTTGTGGATGAAGCCGTCGCCTTCGCGCACGCCCACGGTCGGATCGTTCATCCAGTTCTTGATGATGAACTTGATCGGGTGGTGCACCAGCGCGGAGAAGATCAGCACACCACCGGCACTGGCGATCGCCAGGTCACCGGAGGCCGAATACACCCCGGTGATGACATCGCCCCACTTCGCGCCCGGCGCCGCCCCCATCTGCTCGACCATCTCGTAGCCTTCGTCGCAGCCGGACTGGATACGATCGCGGATCTTGGCGATGGTGTGGGCGTCGCTGACCTTGCCGATCGCCTCCTCCTCGCTGGCGGAACGCGGCATCAGATCGTGGTTCTGCATGATCTCGGGATCGGGCCCGAGGAAGAGGGTGTTGTCGCTGAGGAACTTCTTGATCAGCGCCGTTTCCTCGGCGCTGGGCTTCCGCGCCTTTACTTGAGTTGCAGTCTGTTTCATGTTCGGTCCTATGTCTTTCGTAGGTGGACTACGCGTCGTTGATCGTCAGGCGCGCAGGAACCAGGAGGCACCCTGCTTCGCCGCCACGAAGTTCCAGCCAGGATTCACCAGGAAGGTGGTCACTTCGGAGGCGATGACGGCCGGCCCCTCGATCTGGACGCCCGGCTCGATCGAAGCGCGGCTCCACACCGGGGTGTCGCACGGGCCCTCCTGGCCGACGAAATGGCACTTGCGCATGCTCGCCGGCTTCGGCGGCTTGCGGCGCTGCTCGGCCGGCAGCGGCTTGATGTCCTCGAACTGCACGGTTTCGTGGCGGACGAAGGCGGCGACGCGGATGGTGTTGATGCGGATGCCCGCTTCGGGCGCTTGGGAGCCTTCGCCGAAGCGCTTGCCGTAGTCGGTGGCGAACTGTTCGATGATCGCCAGCACGTCGGCAACGCCATGCACCTCGTGCTTCGGGATCACCGCGGTGGTCTGCACCAGCTGGTTGCCGTAGCGCAGGTCGAGTTCGAGGTTGTGGCAGATGTCCTCGCGTGCGACACCCTGGCGGATCAAATCCTGGGAACCCAGCTCCTTCAGTTCGGCGACGATGTTGTTGAATCGATCGTAGTCGTCGAACAGCTTCAGGCTGTTGGAGTCGTACAGCACCATATAGAGCGAGGTCTCGTGGATGTGCAGCTGGTGCATGTTGCCGGCACCGACGGCCGAGAAAACCGACGACAGGGGGGGCGCCAGAATCTTGTCGATGTTCAGGTTCTGGGCGATGCCGCAGCAGTGCAGCGGACCGTTGCCACCGTAGGCCAGCATCGTAAAGTCCTTGGGGTCGTAACCCCGGGCACGCAGTTCGGTGAACAGGCCGTTGGCCATGTTGTCATCCACCTTCTCGCGGACCAGCAGCGCGGCCTCGATCACATCGCAGTCCAGGTCGTCACACAGCGCATCCTCGATGGCCGACTTGGCACGACGCGGATTCAGCGGGATCGAGCCGCCGGCGTAGTTGGTCGGATCCAGATAGCCCAGCAGCAGGTCGGCATCGGTGACGGTCGGCCTCATGCCGCCACGGTCATAGCAGGCCGGGCCGGGGTCGGATCCGGCAGACTCGGGGCCGCACTTGACGGTGTTGTACATGCGGTCGTAGCTGGCGACGGATCCGCCCCCCGCGCCCAGCGTCACCAGGTGCACCATCGGCACCGACACCAGCCAGCGATCGATCACCGGGTTGAAGTCGTAGTGCTTGATGCCGCCTTCGACGACGATGCCAATGTCGTAGCTGGTGCCGCCCATGTCGGTGGCGACCACATTGCCCAGGTCGCATTGCATGGCCAGGTGCTCCGAGGCACCGATGCCGGAAACCGGACCGGAGTGGATGGTCTGCAATGCATCGGTGGAGTTCAGCTGGGCCATGCCGCCGGAATTGTGGATCACCAGCATCGGCTTCTCGTAGCGGTGTGCCCGCAGGTTCTGCTCCAGCGCGGACAGGGCGTGGTACATGGTGTTGTGCAGGTAGCCGTCGACGACCGCTGAGGTTGCCCGCACGTACTCGCCCTTCCGACCTGCCACCTGGTGCGACAGGATGATGGGAATCGCGCCCAGCAGGTGCGACGGATACTCTTCGAGCAGGATCTCTTCGATGCGTTGCTCGTTCGTTGGATTGACCACCGCGTTCACCAGGGTCACGACGATGATCTCGGCACCGCGGTCCACCAGCTCCCGGATCTGCACGCGGACGTCATCCTCGTCCAGCGCCATCACCAGGTTGCCCTGGAAATCGACGCGCTCGCGCACGCCACGGATCATGTGCGCCAGCACCAGCGGATCGGGACGCTGGGCATTGGGCATGTCCTGCTGGCCCAGGTTGTCCAGACCCTCGCCGTAGCCCCGGGCTCGCGACAACGGCACGGTGGCTTCGTAGCCGGCCGTCACCAGCATGCCGATCTTGGGGCCTTTGTGCTCGATCAGGGCGTTGGTGCCCAGCGTGGTCGCATAGCGGACCGAGTCCACCTGGGAGAGAATCTCTTCCAGTTCCAGACCCAGCACGTGATAGGCCTTGGACAGTGCTTCATTGAAGCCCAGGGCCAGGTTATGGTGGGTGGTCAGGGCCTTGGCTTCGATATACTTGCCATCCCAGACCACGAAACAATCGGTGAAGGTGCCACCGATATCAACAGATACGCGCCTCATACTATCTCCTCGAATTCCTTGCTCGGCTCGGGTCCGGCCATGGACCCGGGGGCCAGATCCCTGGGATGCTCAGTGCTTGTGGCCCTGTTCCGGCAGGACCGCCGGTCCGACGACGGCTTCCGCAACCTCGTCCCGCTGGGCCCACTGGGCCTTCAGCGCCGGCAGGTCGGGTTCCATGTCCAGAAGCGGTGGATGACCGGGGATGGCGTACTCGGTTTCGACCATGGTTCCGCAGTTCGGGCAGTAATACTCGAGAATGCGCACCCACTCCGGATCGGGACTGAAGGTGAAGCGGTATTTCTTAGGATCGATGATCGGTGGATGGATCTCCCGCGGGTCGCGGTCATAGACCAGCATGCCTTCCTTGTAGCCCTTGCTGGCACTGCCTACCACGTGATCACAGACCCGGCACTCCCAGTTCTCGGTGTCGAGGTTGATGCGCAGGTATTCAGTCATTAGCACTTTCATTTGTCATCCCTTCTTGTTGAGCATGATGTCGCCGGCATCACTGACCACGAAGGTCCAGCCGTCCAGCACTCGGCAGGTGAAGTAGTCTTCCTCCAGGATCGCGGGACCCTCGGCGAAATCACCGGGCTGCAGTTGTGCGAGCTTGTAGACCGGCACGTCGATCCGCCCCTGATCGCGCGTGAGGACATTGCGCATGCCCCCCGCCTTGGCTGGAGAATCCTTGACGAACTTGCCGGACTTCCCGGCGTCCTGACGCAACGACTTGACGGCTACGACCTCGAGTTCCACGGTTTCCGCCTCAGCGAATTCCCGAAGAAAGATCTGCAAATCACCGACAGGACGGGATACCTCTTCACCATCTACCGTCTCAGCCACGAGGCGGGCGATGACTTCGTACTCGCCTTCGTTGAAGCCCTCGGCGAACATGTCGCGCGCCGCCTTGACCTTGAGTTCGGCCAGCGCATCTGCGACACCCGAATCACTGCGGTCTTCGAGGGCTACCGTATAACGCTGGGATATGTCGCAGGAGCCGATGCCGTAGGCGCTGAACACCGCGGCCAACTGAGGTACCGCCACGGACTCGATGCCGGCCTTCTCGGCAACGCCACACGCATTCAGGGGACCAGCCCCACCGAAGGCGAGGAGCACGGTGCCCTTCGATACCTTGGTGTGACGGTGTAGTTCGACCGCGATCTTGTCCTCATAGGCGTGTTCCATCTGCAGAAGGGCCGCGTCCAGATCGAGTCCGAGGGGCTGGGCGATATTGATGCTCACCGCGGTCGCCGCCCGATCCAGATCGAGATTCATGCCGCCACCGAAGTACGACTGTGGGTCGAAGATGCCGGACAGGAGACTCGCGTCGGTGATCGTCGCTTCCTTGCCCCCACGGCCGAAGGCTGCTGGACCCGGCACTGCCCCGACGCTCTCGGGACCGATCACAATGCGACCGTTCACCACCTTGAAGATTGAACTACCGCCTGCGCCGGCGCTGAAAATCTCGCAAAGCGGGAAGGACACGGTGATGCCTTCCACGTGGCCGCGCCGGACCTCGGCAACCTTGCCATGCAAACACTGGCCGATGTCCGTGGTGGTTCCGCCTACATCGATCGCTACGACATCGGCCATGTTGTAGAGCTTGGCAAAGGCCTTCAGACCCTCCATGCCTCCGCGGGGACCCGAGCTGTAGGTTTTGATCGCCACGGTCTTGGCAACGCGCGAGGCGTCGCCGTCATTGCGAAAGATCAACAACGGATTCTTCGTGCGGTAGGCGCGCAGCCGGTTTTCGGCGTTGAACAGAAAGGCCTCCATCGAGGTATGCAGGAAGGAGTTGATCAGCGCGGTCCAGGTGCGCCGCAGCACATCGCGATCCGTCGCTACATCGCTGCCGTAAAGCACCGGGACGGCGCCAAGAAGATGGCGCGGATATTTGCGAAGGACCACCTTCTTGAACCGGGTTTCTACCCCCTCGAAATCGCCACCGTCGAAGCTCACGACGAGCCGATTGGCGCCGGCCGCGGTCAGCTTGTTGATGGCCTTGACGACCTCGATTTCGGCCTCCTCGCCCATCACCATCGCACTGGGCAGGAACACGACACGGTCGCCAACCAAGGCTTCGAACACCTCGGGATCCTCTTCCGCAAGGCGGACCGGCAGGTCGTCTGCCGAAGCGTCGATGATCAGCCCGAGTCGTGGCCCCTTGCGCTCGCAGATCGCATTGGTCCCCTGCGTCGTGGAATAGCGGATCAGATCCACCTCTTCCAACAGCCGTGCGACGTTCTGCTCGCCGTAGAGAACTCCGGAAGCTTTCTGCAAGCCTTCGAAGAAGCACTTGCTCAGGTCATATGGCGTCGTGAGGACCTTTGTCTTCTTCACGTCGCCGTCCTGATTGATGCAGATATCGGTGAGCGTCCCACCGTTATCGATGTTGAGTTGTAGTCCCATACTGCATGTCCTCCTGCCAGCGGTTCTCGTTTCAAATCACTCGGTTTGGATCCGGAAATATCACGGCAAAACTCGACATCTCGATGTGGACACGCCGTCATCCGATTTTCGATCCAGATAGGTTGCGGGGCGTCCAGGGCCCATTCAGCAAACGATATGCCAATGCACCGCACATTCGATAAAATTCCTATCCCACTGTTTTTACTTATTTTTTTAGAGAACGCGACAGGATTGCCGTGAAATTCGCTCGTCCGGTAATCGGAGCCCGTCCGAATGTCGGAGTACGATTCACATGTGACATCGATCGCATCTTCCGAGAGTGCCCGAAACTGGAGGAAAATTCGTGACGAATGTAATCACGACCACTTCTGATCGACCAATCGGGTCCATGATCCGGCGAGTTCGATCAACGAATAGACAGCTTAAAAAAAAAGCGGGCATGCTAATGCATGCCCGCATCACTTCACCCGTATTCCCAATGTGATCGAATTCGGAGATCCTGCTGCCTGAACGCCCTATTCCTGACTTCCTCGAACGCCTTCGACGAAGGCCTCCAGATCAAATCGCTTCAGCTTCAGGTACAGCGTACTTTTCGCAATACCTAGCGCACGCGCAACGGCTGCCATATTGCCAGCATTGGCTCTGATCGCCTTGAGGATCGCTTCGCGCTCCACATCGATCAGTCGCCCATCACCGGTCGCGGCCGTCGTCTCGCCGGCACTCGGTCCGGCGTCTCGACATGTCCCGGAATATTCCTGAATGTCGATCGGAAGGAATTGCGCACTCAGCATATGGCTGGGCGCAGTAAGCAACATGCTTTCCATGACGTTGCGAAGCTCACGGATATTGCCGGGCCAGTTGTATCTCATGAGCGCTTCCAGCGCACAGGAAAGCAATTCTCCTTTTTGCACACCATGACGCTGCGCGAGTTTCTCGAGGTAATAATCGGCCAGAATCGGAATATCACCGATACGCTCGCGGAGCGGAGGTATTCGGATGCTGGTGACGGCGATCCGATAATAAAGATCCATCCTGAACCGGCCCGCCTCGACTTCCTGACGCAGATCTCGGTTGGTCGCCGCAATTAGGCGGAACTTCACTTTTCTCGATCTATTCTCGCCGATCCGGTAGACCTCTCCGTCTTCCAGCACGCGAAGAAAGTGTGGCTGCAGCTCGAGCGGCATTTCCCCGATTTCGTCGAGGAACAAGGTACCACCGTCGGCGGCCTCGACTTTCCCGACCATTCCCCCTCGCCGGGCGCCGGTAAAAGCACCGTCGCTATATCCGAACAGTTCGCTGGTCAACAACTCGCGTGAAAATCCGCCGCAGTTCAGCGCGACGAAGGGCGCATCCTTCGAACTGCCCGTGGCATGCATGCAGCGCGCGAAGACGTCCTTGCCGACGCCCGTCTCGCCCAGCATCAACACCGGAACGTTCGACTTGGCCAACTGATGGGCGCGGCCGACCGCTTCGAGAATGGATTTGTCCCGTCCGACGACCCGCTTGAACGATCCCTTGTCGGTCACCGTCGCCAGATCGATTGCCGGCCCTGCCGGACTTGCCATGTAGCGTCCCCCGGGATTCGGCACGGTCATCAGCGTCCCGATCCGCTGGCCGTTGTGCATCACCGGTTCGAGCCATTCCGGCTTGATCCAGCCGGGCAACTGAGCCGGCACCTCTTCGCCACGCGCCGAACCGATCATGATGTCATTGAGCTTGAGGCTGCCCGCAGCCCTGGCCGTTTCGCCGAGGCGCTGCAGGGCCGAGGCGGCCCGCTCGTTCCCCTTGACCGGCCGGCCACGGCGGTCGAGCACGATCACGCCGTCGCCGGTGCCGGAGGTGAGCCGGCGCATGCAGTACTCGAGCAGGCGATAGCGATGATCCATCTCGAAGCGGGCCAGGCGGTTTTCGATCCGGCCTGCCGAAGTCACGACCAGCGCCAGGTTGTGCCGGCAATAGCTACCATTCAATCCGGAGACATCGATCACTCCCAGAATCGAATTGTCATAGGGATCCCGGATCACTGTTGCCGAACAGGTCCAGCGCTTGATCCCGGAACAGAAATGTTCTGCCGAATGGATCTGGACCGGCTGGCCAAGGGTCAGTGCGGTGCCGATCGCGTTGGTACCACAGTTGGCTTCGGTCCACTCGCTGCCGGGCAGCAGGTGAATTCTTTCGGTGGCACCGCGCAACGAAGTCGATGAATCCCCCTCGAGGTTGAGGATGATTCCGTTGTGATCGGTCAGCACCATCACCGTCCCGGTTTCGGAGAGGAATTCGCGCGCCTCGGCCATCACCGGTGTACCGGCCGAAAGCAGCTCCTGATGCTCTTCGCGCAATTCCCCCAGCAGGTATTCATCGATCGGCTCGGGCCCCTGGTCGATTCCCGGATCGACGCTGGCATCGGCACAACGCTGCCAGGAATCGTCGATTAGCTGGCGCAGCGCGTTGTTTTCTCCGCGGACGCCGCCAAGAAATCGCTCCCAGGTATCCATGATCCGACCGTCGTTTTCCGGACGCGAAAACATCTGACTGCCCATAGGTCTGGACTGCATTCGACACTCCTCCTTTCTCGTGCCGTCCGATGTGGGGCCAGCCGGCCCCGACTCGAACGATCTTTTTCCTGTTTGCTTTCCAACGCGCCGACAACCTTGCCGGAAACCGCGAAAGGTGCATATTTGCTTTGCGGATAGGCTCGCCGCAAGGTTCCACCCCGATTGACGGCTGGGCCAATGCCCTGCATCCATCAAATCGGACCACTTCTAGCAAATCTCGCGCCACCTACGGGAGTGCCGATCTGTTGGCGGAAAGTCCGGTCGCGAATCAAAGCGCCTGCAGGTACGAGAACGGATTCAAGCGCAAACGAGGCGATTCGCGATACGCCACGGCGCCCGTATCACTTTAGCACTACACTCCGTCCGACCCCTACCAGGGTCCGATTATCGGACGCTTGAGCATCCGATAATCGGACGCAAGCTCAATCGAGAAACCAGTAACCGTCCGGATCGATCCAGGCCCGCACCGGCAGCCTCGGGATATTGCCGTCCGGGTGCGGCATGCCTGGCCAGCAGTTGCCGCACACCAGGCTTCCGCCCGGCCGCCCGGTCGCGATATTCAGGCACAGATCGACGCCGGGCAGCGGGCCGACCAGGGCGCACGGTTTGACCGGGAGCCCTGGAAAGGCCGCCAGCAGCAGTCCGCCCCAGGCCGGCCCACCGAAACAATTGACCAGCGGAAAGCGACAATGGCCGATCTGCTCGAACAGCCAGTTCCAGGCGGTTGCGTCGATGCGTCCATCGAATATCGCCACCAGCCGCAGGGCGCCCGCATCGAAGGCTTCCGCCGGCGCGCCGCAGTTGCCTCGCTCGGACTGTAGGGTCGCGCCGCATATGCCCAGATGCGTGACCGCGGGCAGGACACGAGGCGGCTGCCCCCCATGCGATGCGAGACGATCCGCGACCACCAGCCCAGCCCCGAGTTGCAGGCAGCCGAGCACCAGCCAGGGCCAGAGCGGCGAACTCGGCCCGGTGCACGCCATCAGCACGTCGCCCTCGTGCAGATCGAGCGCCGCAGCAAGATCCCAGGCCGCCTTCAGCGTCATCCCGGCGATCTCCTGCGGCGGCAAGCCCGGTAGTTCGAGACGTGCAGGCTGGATTCGGGCCAGTGTACCGGGCGCTGGCTTGGTCACCGACAGCGACCCGAAGCTGATCGTCGTGGCGACCGGCTCGGCCACGGCGCGCTCATGGGCCACCACCAACCAGCGGCAGTCGGTCGCGACAAGCCGTCGCGCGGCATCGCGCATCGCGCCCAGCCATACCACCTGCGCGCCCAGCTGCAGCAAGGCCAGCATCGTGGTGACGGCTTCCAGGCCGATCGGCAGCGCGACACCGACCCGATCCCCAGTGCGCACGCCACGCTGGGCCAGGCCGGCGGCCAGGGTCGAGGTGTCCTCGGCCAACTCAGCAAAACTGCGCTCGGACCATCCACCATCGAGGCTTGGTGCGCACAGGGCCAGCCGCCGGGGGGCACTGGCGGCGTGCCGCCCCAGCAGACTGGTGGCGACATCGAAGCCGGCCGGTTCGAGCCAGCTCGCGCTCCCTCTTGGCGCCAGCCTGCCGCTGCCGCACCCCAGACCGACCTCTTCGGCTACTGCGCGCCAGAAGTTCCGGGAGTTCCGCAAGGACCAGGTCTGAAGTTCCTCTAGCAATCCGAAGCCGTTGTGCGCGATGAAGCGGCCCAGACGCGTTTCTTCCCACCGCGCTTCTGTCGGTAGATACATCCGCATTCCCATCCCCCCGAGACACGGATCGCCTCCCTCCGCGCGTGCTCGTTTGCACCTGCGCCCGGTGCCGAGGCAGCCGCTTCGGCACCGGGCGGTCGAACCTTGGTGACGGCTGCCTATCGGCCGCCGGTCGCCACCTGCTCGAGCTTGCTGAGCGAAACGTCCTTTTCCTCGACGCCCTCGGGGTTGGACTTCATGTTCGCGGACCAGGTGGTCGAGTGATTGCGCTTGACGTCGATCACGTGGCCGACCACCGGCATCACCGCCTTGTAGCCGTCCTCGCCGACGTCCGGGCGATTCTGGAAGACCATGAATTTCCAGAACTCGCCCTTCTGGTCGTACATCTCGCCAAGATAGGGCCGCGGGAAATCGACCTCCATGTACACGACCTTCTTGCTGTACGGATGCTCGGCCGGCGGCGTGCCTTCGACCACGTACACCTCGCGCGGCTCCCACTCGATGTGCTTCGCGGGGAAGTAGTACGGGGCCTCGGTCAGGCCGACGGACGGAAATTCCGCGGGCGTGTCGCGCTTGCTGTTGTCCACGCTCAGCTCGGGGCTGTGCGCGATCGCGAACACCCAGCGCTTGGCGACCAGCTTGTTGGCCCGGTACTTGGTCGGGAAGGCATCCCAGATGTCCCAGTCGTCGTAGAGTTGGTCGGTACCGCCGATCGGATCCATCCAGGCACCGCCGGACAGTCGCCGGGTGCGGCGCACCGATTTCAGGTAGGCCCAGGTATCATCCGGCCGCGACGATGCCGCATCGTTGTAGCGAATCGAGAAGGTGCCCAGGCCACGGATATCCTGCGGGCTGGTCGCGAACAGGTAGGTCTTCTGCGCGATCGTGCCGTCACCCTCGCTGATCGGGCCACCATCGAGCCGACCCTCCATGTAATAGCGCCGCGACTGCCAACGCTGTACCCGCTCGACACCGCTCGATCCGCTGATGAACACGAAGGAGATGTCGCGCAGATCCATCGTCGCGCCATAGGTGGCCGCGCGCAGGTTCCAGATCACCTTGTCGCCGGCGTTCGGGTCGTCCATCTTGATCGCCTCGGGTGGGAACAGCATGCCGGCCTTCCAGCCGCTGACCGTCCGGGTGATCGGGTCGAACTTGACGTCCTTCGACCATTCCTTGGTGGCCTGGACATACTTCGGATCCATCTCGATCTTCTTGGAGTGGGCGATCTTCATCGTCAGCCCAAACTCCTTGATCATCTGCTCGAGCTTTTCGGGCACCATGCTGGCGATGGTCTTGCCCTCGAAGGTTTCGTTCTTGATCTTGTCGTAGTTGCCCTTGTCGATCACGAAACCGGGCTCGAGTTCACCAGCAAGTGCGGTGGACATGCCGGCCAGCAGCAGCGCGCCGATCAGGGCGAGCGGCTTCACGCCGGGGCGTTGGGAAGTGCGGAATTGAAAGTGCGACATTTTGGTCTCCTGCTTAGAACAGACGCGTCAGACGGAAGGTCAGTTGGTTGTTGTTGGCGAAATAGCCGAACAGCTGGGTGGACGGATTCGGATCGAACAGCGCCTTGGACTTGCCGTGCGCCCAGAACAGGTCGGCTTCGACCTTGGCCCGCCAGCTGTCCCCGAGCACGAACTCGACGGCGGGAATCGCGAATCCGCCGCCGTGGTTGAGATCGAAGCCGACTGCGAAGCTCGGGTTGATGGTGTCGCCCTTGTAGTTGAGCACCGAAAAGGCGGTCAGGATGGTGTTGTGCTTGGTCAGTGGCGCACCATAGGCGAACAGCCGCACCAGGTCTTCCGACTCCCGATAGTCGCGAATCCAGGTATCGAACACCTGCACTGACGAGAACGAAGGCCGGTTGGTGCCGAGCAGCCGCTGGAAGTTCAGGTTCTTGTCGGCGCGCAACATCACCGTCACGGTGTCCTTTCGCTTGATGCCACCCAGACCGAGACCGGCGGCGGCACCCAGCGTCGGTGCGGTCAGTGAGCCGGTACCGACGTTGAAGGGCTGACCGTAGGTGTAGGCGAGTTCCGCGCTCAGCACTGCATCGATCTCCGGCAGGTAGCCGCTGACCGTCGCACCGACGACGTCGATGGTCGGGTTGATCAGATCGAACAAGGACCCTTCGGGCGCCTTCTTCCAGGGATTGAAGACCGAGTTGGCGACCGGGTCGGCAGAGAACGTTCGAATGTAGGCGAGCGAATAATTGACCGGGCCGGCGGTGCCAGACCAACGGATGCCGCCGGTCACGTCATCCTTGTCGGCCTCGGGATGGTCACAGTCGTGGGTGGTCAGCGCGGTCAGGTCGAAACCGCGGTAGGGCTGGAAAAACCAACGCCCGCCCTGGATATCGTAGGTATTGCCGATGTCCTTGCAGCGGTCCAGCCCGGGACGGATGAAGACGTCGAGCTGGCCATCGGCTTCGGGTACGTCGAATTTCATGGCCGCCAGCCACAGCGGCTTGCGCCACTCCTCGTTCTCGCCCTCGAAGAACAGTCGCCACGACAGGTTGTAGCCATGGACCACGTCCATCGCATGGAAGAAGTCCGATTCGCCCCAGACGATCTGCTGCTTGCCGAGCTTGAACGTGGCCCTTTCGCCGACCTTGAACTGCGCCCAGAACTCGCGCAGGTCCTTCTCGTTGTAGTTGTCGGCGATGCTCGCCTCGTCACCGCCGGCGGTGCCGTTGAGCTGACGAAGTTCCTCGAGCTGCTCCAGGTAGTCGGTCTTGTGCTCACGATCGAGACGCCCGACGGCTTTCCACTGCACCGGGCCGGTATAGGCGTCGGCATCGAGCAGCAACGACGCTCGCAGCATCGAAGCCTTCCATTTATCGTCGTAATCGACGGTCTCCGGGATGTCCTGCATGTTGAAGGCCGCCCAGCCCCGGACATAGCCACCGAGGTGAAAGCTGGCCCAGTCGGAATCCTCGGCGTAAGCGGTGCCGCAGGCGGCAGTAGCCAATCCAATGGCGACAGCCAAGCGGCGAAATCTTCGGTTGTTCATACACCTCCCTCTGTATCTGTGTGATGTGTGGGCACGATTTCCCCCGACGCGGCCGGCGTCCGGCACGCGCACGTCGAGTTGCGTCGGGAGGGATTAAGCGGCGGGAACCGGAACCGGTTCGGCGTCCGGAGCGAGTTCGATCGGGTGACGCTTGGAGCCGACGATGAACTCCGGCTCGAACAGGTACACCAGCGCGGGCATCAGGAAGAGTGCCGAGGCGGCCGAAATCGACAGCCAGATCGCGATCAACACCCCCATGTCCGCCTGCAGTCGCAAGGACGAGAAACTCCACAGCACCACACTGGTGATCAGCGTCAGCGCGGTGATCAGCACGCCCTTGCCGGCACTCGCGATGGACTTGGCGATCGCCCGGCCGACGTCGCGGTGGTGGTGCAGTTCTTCGCGAATGCCATCGACGATATAGAAGGTGTAATCCACCCCCAGACCGATGCCGAGCGCGACCACCGGCAGCGTGTTGATGTTCATGCCGATTCCCTTCCACGCCATGTAGCTGAAGGTCAGGGTGTTCGACAGCATCACCGGGATCATGAAGAACACGCCGGCCACCATCGACCGATAGGTGACGGTGCAGCAAACGACCAGTACCAGCAGCGCGAAGGCGATGGCCTCGATCTGCCCGCTGAGGATGACCTCGTTCACCGCCGCCAGCACGCCGATCAGGCCGCCGGCGAGCAGGAAGTCGGCCTTCTCCATCGGGTTCTGGGCGACGTAGTCCTTGACGCGTGCGATCGCGGTCCGGATGGTCTCGCCCTGGTGGTCGCGGAAGAACAGCGTGACCGACCCGTTCTGCGCCTGCGGATCGGCAAAGCGGTCCATGTCGCCGGGATCGGTGCCGGAGACGAACATGTAGGCCAGCTCGCCGTTCTCGTTGGCGGTGTTGCCGATCTCCTGGTAACGCGCATTGCCCTCGCGCAGCACCCGCTTGACCGCCGGCAGCACGTCGGCCAGCGACAGGCTGCCGCCAACCTCGGGCTGCGCCTCCATGTATTTCTGGAAGCGCTCCATACTCTCCAGCACCGCCGGCTCCTTGAGGTCGCCCTCGTTCTTGCCGCCGACGACGACGAACATCCGGTCCGAGCCCTGGAACTTCTTGTTGATCGCGGTGGCATCCTGGTTGTAGTCCGAATCCGGCCACAGGATCGGCGAGCCTGGATTGGCATCGCCGACCTTCAGGTTGAAGGCGTACAGGGCGGAAACCACGAAGATCGCCACGGCACCGATCACCACGCCATAGCGGGCACGGGAAGTGACGATCGACGAGCACAGGTTGAGGATTCCGCGCAGCGCGGGAAGAATGTCGATCGGATGGGCGTAGCGCTTCTCGAGGCGGCAGTACGACAGCAGCACCGGGGTCAGCACCAGCGCGCTGATCATGAT
Source organism: Rhodocyclaceae bacterium (assembly GCA_020445765.1). Lineage (GTDB taxonomy): Bacteria > Pseudomonadota > Gammaproteobacteria > Burkholderiales > Rhodocyclaceae > Cognatazoarcus. The sequence continues at coordinate 30,368 of JAGRFY010000071.1, forward strand.
CGACAGAATCCACGCGGTGCCGATGTAGGAGATCTTTTCCAGCATCGGGATCGGCGTCAGCGCCACCACCAGCACGCAGCCGGCATCGGCGACCACCGCCAGCATCCCCGGCTTGAACAGATTCAGCAGGCTGACCCGTGCCGCGGCCTTGGTGCTCGGCGCCCCGTTGGCCACCTCGTCCTCGAACCGGGACACCAGCTGGACCGAGTTGGACACCGCCTGGGCAGTGATCAGGAAGGCCACCACGATGACCAGCGGATCGAGATGAAAGCCCATCAGCTTGGCCGCGCCGAGCGCCCAGATCGCGCTCACCGCGCCGGTGGTCAGCGGCAGCAGCGTGCCGTGCCAGGTGCGGGTGATCAGCAGCAGCAGCAGCACCAGCGCCGAGACCGTAACCCCGAAGATCTGAATCGTCTCGGTCAGGTAGAAGTTCACCAGCCCGTAGAGAATCGGCTCCCCGACCACTCGCACCAGCACGCCGTCGCCCCGGGCGTTGTCGACGATCTCCTTGATCTGCCGGTAGGCCTTGAAATAATCGACCTCGCTGTCGGTGAAGTCCGCAGTGATCAGGGTCGCCTTCATGTCGATCGACACGTAGGGCCCATAGACCAGCGGATTGTTCAGCACCGATTCCCGCAGCACCGCGATCTCGGCGTCATCCGCGGGCAGGTTCGGCCACATCAGCGGGCGCGACTCGATGCCCTCGGTCGAGGCCCGCACCTCCTTCACCTTCTTCGAAGCCAGCGAGATGATCTGGTAGGTATCGACCCCCTCGACCTTCTGCAGGCTCTGGGTGATCTGCTGCACCTTGCGCAGCACGGGCATGGCGAATACGTCGCCCTTCTCGACCTCGAGCATGATGCTGACCATGTTCGATCCGCCGAAGGTCTGTTTGAAGCGGTTGTTCACTTCGACATACGGATGATTCTTCGGCAGCAGATCGCTGAACACCGTCTTGACCGCGATATGCCCGGCGAGATACGCCATCACCACGGTGATCCCCGCGATGACCACCAGCACGATCACGCGGTACTTCAAAATCAGGTCGATAAAGTGTTCGAGTGCCTTGAACGTCTTGTTCTTCATCGTCGGTTCCTCGTAGCGATGAGAGCGGCGCGCCTAGTCGCGGCCGAAGATGTGGAGGTGATCGCCGTCGAGCTTCGCCAGGTTGGAGCCCGCGAGGTAGTAGCGATCGCCGACGGCAATGATCTGGGTGCGCCAGGAAAGGTCCTTGTCCGAGATCCTGCCGCCCTTCCAGTGGGCGCCGTCCTCGCTCCCGATCAGGCGCACGCCCTTGTCCCCGACCGCGATCCAGCGCCGCCCGTCCCACAGCACGCTGTTGAGGTGTTCCCGGGTGACGCGAGGCACCTCTAGCCAGTTGTCACCGCCGTCGCGGGTGATCAGCACGGCGCCCGAAAGGCCGACCGCCACGCCGTTCTGCGGGTCGCGGAAGCGGACCGACATCAGGCTGGATTTCAGCGGCCCGGACATCGGCGACCAGCTTTCGCCGCCGTCGCGCGTACGCAGCATCGCGCCGAACTCGCCGACCATCCAGCCGTCCGCGCCGAGCATGAAGATGTCGTTCCAGGCCTGGTCCTTCTCCTCGAGAACTCGACGCCAGTGCTCGCCGTAATCCTGCGTACGCAACACCGCGCCGACTTCGCCCACTGCCCAGGCGGTCCCGTTCGGAAGGGTTCGCACCTGGAGCAGCTTGTTGGCGATCTCCGAGTGCGGCGCATCGACCGAACGCCAGCTGTTGCCGCCGTCCGAAGTCACCAGCACGTCGCCGCCGTTGCCGACCACCACCGCCCGCTCCGCATCCCATGCCGAGATGGCCTGCAGGTGCACCGCCGCAGGTGTCGGCTGGATCTTCCAGTGCTCGCCGCCGTCGTCGCTGCGCACGATCTTGCCGTAGGAACCGACTGCCCACACGACACCCGCGCCGGGCGCGGCCACGCCATAGAAGACATCGCGGCGTTCGATCGGCGGCACCTGCAGCTGGCTGATCTCGGGCTCCCACTTGATGAAGAAGGCGGCATACAAGAGACAGCCGATGATCAGCAGCGGCAGCGACGAAGCCACCACCCCGGAGGCGGCACGGAGCACCCCACCCGTCGAAAGCGTCGAATCAGCAGCCATGGCGGGCCTCCGCACGGCAGCGGACAAGCGGCCGGCAATGGGCCGGCGGCCGCTGCAATTGAACTTGAATGTCTCCGGTCATTTCCCCTTCCTTCTCTTGGCGCCGCAGCACCTGTGGCACGGAGCACCCCGCGTCGAGTGGATGCCAGGTCGAATGCCGCATGCATCGACCCGCCCAGGCAGGACTGGCGGGGCCTCGCGTCGCGGTCCGCCAGTCTCCCGATGGGGGCGCTGGACCCTAAATCGCAACTTCGGTGCCAGTGCCGAACGCATCACTAAGCTTCTGTTTTTTCGTCGTTTTCAAGGAAGCCACGATTGCGGCGTCGCAACATCTCAGAGTCGTCCGTCCGGTTATGCTCCTCGTCGTCGGCCAGCTATCGGACTACCGGACACGGGCTCCCGGCGAGCGGCGAGAGGCAGGGTCAGACGTCGGCAATGCGTCCCTCGGCGGCGTTTCACGACAATGCGGTGATCGACGAGCGGGCCTGTTGCGAACCCGGCACGCATGCCTGTGGCGCCGATTGCGGCCGGCCGCATTCAACTGCCTGTTGTTCGCCTGGCGGCACCTCCCGACGCCGGCGGACTGCGTGCAAGGGGGTTTCAGGGACCGTTCCGATATTCGGGGCGCTCGGGTCTCGACAGGTGAGCGGCGCATTCCGCGCCGCCGGGCGCCTGCGTTCTCCGGCTCGGCGCGACTCGCCAGCGGATTGAGCGGGCCAGCCCGCAGCCCGGCTTCGTTCGGTCACCCGGTGCCATGCGACGGCCCCGGGCACGCCGGCCTGATCCGGGCCCGCCACCCAGCGGCGGTCGGCCCGCTCGGCTCGGATCGACGGCAGCGTCGCCAGCGCCCGCGACGCCCCGAACGGCCCGGCGCAGAGGGTCCCGACATCCCGATGATCCTCGAGGCGCAGTCCTGCCGGCGCGAGGATGGGATTCGGTGGCCAGGACCTTCCGATCCGCGCCGGGGATTCGGCAATCGGCGCGCCGGTCCGGCGGCCGTGTCAGTGGCGCGGCTTGCCTTCCAGCGAGTGGATGTAGGCGACGATCTTCCAGATCAGATCGTCCGGAATGGATGCCTTCCAGGACGGCATGACGTTGGCGCCCCGTCGACGCCCGTTGACGATGGTGTCGTGGATCAGCTGCGGATCCCACCCCTTGCGCTCCCGGAATGGACGCACCTTTCCGGAATCTCCTTCCTGCCCATGGCAGTAGGCACAGGTCTGGACGAACTTGCTGCGGCCGGCCGCGATCCATTCCGGATCCGCCAACTGCGCCAGGGTCGGGACCGGCGCGACAACAGGCTCCGGCTCCGCGGCAATCGCCACGGGCGGGCCGAACGGCAGGGCCACGAGGCTGGCGCAGGCCAGCGCAAGGCTGCGTGGCAGCCCCGTGCCGGCGACTGCCCGCAGCGCTTCGATTACGAATCTACTGACGAACATGGATGCAATTTCCGAGAACGGCGGAACCGGCCTGTCCCAGGCCGGCTCCACACCGGGATTCCACCGCCGCCCGACCGAGCGGCAAGCGATGCTCAATCGACGACGAAGGCAATCAGGGCAGCGCCGCCCCGGATATCCTTGAATGCCGGGAAGACGCTAGACGCGAAACCGGGGAACAGCGAGCCGAATCCACTCGGCACCAGCACGTACTGCTTGCCTGCTGCGGAATAGCTGATGATTCCGCCGCGGATGCCCGAACCGGTGTTGAATTTCCACAGCTCTTCGCCGCTCCGGTTATCGTAGGCATGGACCAGCCCGTGCGAATCGCCGTTGAAGACCAGTCCCCCCGCGGTCGCCAACACCCCCCCCAGGCCCGGCAGGTCGTAATCGACCGACCACACCTGTTTTCCGCTCAGCGGCTCGTAGGCGGCAAGGCGGGCACTCGCCTTTCCATCAGGTGGCGGCACGAAATCGAAGGCGCTGACGCCGAAGTATGGCTGCGAAAACGCCATGTCCTTGACATCCTGCTTGCCGCTGGCGACCTTCATGCAGAACTCGTGGGCGTTGGTGTACCAAAGGCCGGTCTGGGGACTGTAAGCGCCGGCATTCCAGCTGCGGGCGCCAAGCACGCTCGGGCAGAACACATCGGGCTTGCCCATCTGCGGTTCGTGCCGCCCGACCAGGGCACCGGTCTTGGTGTCCACATCCTTCACCCAATTCACGTTCTGGGCCAGACGCCAGACGTTCACCACCTTTCCGCTGGATCGGTCGAGAATGGTGACGAAGCCCCCCTTGTTGAGGTGCATCAGCACCTTCTCGCCTTCCTTGTCCAGCATCAGCACTTCGTACTGGGAATCGAAATCCCAGGTATCCATCGGCACCTCCTGGTGGTGCCAGACGAGTTTGCCGGTCTTCGGCGAGAGGGCCAGGATGCTGCCCGTATAGAGGTTGTCCCCCTTCCGCCCTGACGCGTTCAGATCCGGCGCAGGGTTGGAGGTACCCATGATGAACAGCCCGCTCTCGGGATCGAACTGCCCCGGCAGCCAGGCGGCGCCACCACCATGTTCGCGCGAGTCGCCAGGCCAGCTTTCCGGGCTGTCACGGAGAACTTCGAAGGCCCACAGCTTTTCGCCGGTGTCGGCATCGAGGCCGTAGATCTGGCCGTGCTGGGCGAGATCCCCGCCGGTGGGACCGGCGATCAGGACATCGTTCGCAAGCTGCGGCGGCGAAGTGAAGTTGCAGCCGTTGCAGCGCTTCGGATCGGTCAACTGAACCGCCCAGAGTTCCTTGCCGGTCTTTTGGTCGAGGGCGATCACGCGGCCATCGGCGCTGCCCACATAGACCTTGCCGCGGCCCACCGAGACCCCTCGATTGTAGAACCCGAACAGCGACTGTTCCTGGATCGGATCGAGTTCAGGAATGTATTTCCAGATTTCCTCGCCGGTCGTCGCGTCGAGCGCGAAGACGCGATTGTTGGAGGCGCTGTAGTAGACCACCCCCCCGACCGCCAGCGGCGTCGCCTGCAGACCCTGCGCGATCTCCCCGGCCTGGTGAATCCACGCCACCCTCAGCTTCTTCACGTTCTGGGTCGAGATCTGATCGAGCGGCGAATAGCGCCAGCCCCGGTAATCCCGATGATATTCCCCCCAGTCCCCATCGTCTTGGGCCCAGGCCGCGCTCGCGCCGGCAAGGAGGCCAAGTCCGACTGCCGCAGCGACCATCAGCCGGTCCTTCCGCTTGAATTCGGTAATTCGCATGATCCACCCAGTCTCTTGATTTGAATTGTCACGGCCCGTGGTCGCCAGGGCGCCACTCGAAACCATCCACGGGGCGTCGGTGCAAACGCTTCGCCATGGGCCGCCTGAAAAGTCTAGGAACACGGGACTCGACGGGCATGCGCCCGGGTGCGCAATCGGATGACTCAAAGTGCACTACCCGGCAGGCAACGATGGCGGGAAGCCGGACGCCGGGAAGGTCCACCTGTCGGACGGGGGCGTCCGGCTTTCGAACTTGCGACCACGCTGCAGTGGGCGCCAAGGGCGCGATTGGCCCCGATTCGACGCCAGATTGACGCCACCCATCTCAGGCACGGTTACTGCTGATGGTCACCACGCAAGACGGCAATCGGCCACCGGTTTGCAGCGCCGGCAGGCATTCATATCGGGGGTCGGGCTCGAGCAAATGTCGGGCCGACGCAGCGCTGGCGCTCATCGGCAATTCGGCCAACCGAACAGTTGAAGGGCCGCGAAGTTTCGCTGCGCTGCCAGGCCTTTGCGCCCGGCTGCCGGAGCTTCGCAATTGGTGCCCTGCGCTCGAAAGCTGGCAGGAAACGCAATGCAGGGCAGAAATGGCGAGTGCTTCGGCCGGCCTTCCGGCGTGAGGCGGAGATCGCCTGGAGGGACTTCAATCGATGACGACGCTGATTCCGTGGAGGTTTCGCGAAGATCCCGAGGCAGCGCCAGGTATGGCATGCCGAGAGCACCTTCTGGAATCGTTCCGGCTCACGGTATATGCCTGTCGATCAGCGCAAGGTCGATGGTTGCGGCAATTCCGGAAATACGACTCGGAACGCGAAATCACGGTCCACATCATCACGGCCGGCATGGGCCACTATCGAATCGGCGATCATTCGAACAAGCTGGGTACCGGTGTATTGCTGATATCTCCGCCCAGAAGCAGTCTCGAGATCGAAGCATCGGAAACGCTCCGCATGGCCACCGCTTCGTTGTCCGGCCCGACGATCCTTCAGCGGCTCCCGCGCAATGCCGCCGAGCTGACCGTTTCGCTCGACACCGGTCGCGGCATCGGCTGCATGCTTTACTCGCACCTGCGTTCGCTCTCGGAACAGTTCCCCTGGCTCTCGGACTCGGAGGCGATTGCCGGAAAATGGACCGCGGTCGAATTGATTTCGGCTGCACTGGATCGAATCGACGGCGGAAGATCCGATTCCCTGCCCATGTACCATCTTCAGCGCGTGCAGAGATATATCCTGAATAATCTCCAGAACAACGAAATGACGATTCCGATGATTGCCCGGGAAAATGGCATTTCGGTCCGATACCTGCACCGGATCTTTCTACTCAGCGGCAAGAGCGTTTCGAAATGGATCCTCAACCAGCGCCTGGAAAGGTGTCGGGAGTCGCTTGCCGGAAGTTCGGGAAGCAAGTGTCTGGTCAAGCAGGTCGGATTCGACTGGGGATTCAACGACACTGCGCACTTCAGCCGAACCTTCAAGAAGGCGTTCGGCGCCAGTCCGAGCGAGTACTGGGTGTCGATGCGAAACGGCAGGGCCTGAGCGCCCTACGAGGCGCGGGTCGATGCACCTGACCCGGTGCAATTGGTGCTGCCCGGATCCCCGTGCAAGGTCGGGGTCCTTCCCGGCTGGCCTGTCCCCGGCTTGCCTGTCCAATTGGCAGCATCTGAATCCTCGCTGCAGATGCCCTCGCCACGGCTACTCTACGCGTGCGCATCGCACCGACCATCCCTGCCGACCGCGCATGAGGCGTGAACCCGGGGGATCGACATGGCTCGTTTGCCATCGACCCGCCCGCGCTCGGGCCGTGCGAATCGTCCTTCTCCCGTCCGGCCCGCGGGAGGCCTGCGCGAGCGGCCCCGCGGGCGTAGGTCTCCGACCGGAGTGTTATGGCGCAATGGGATTCGCGATCTACCCGCCGGCACGCCCTTGCAGCTTATTCGACCGGCATCTCGCCGAATGGGAAAGCCTCGCCCGAATTTCGGACCGTGGCCGACCGAATTCGTCCGATCTCGCTACGAGCGCCGACCAGCTGCCAACTCGGGCAAATCCTCAAGCAATTGATTAGTCGTTTGTTTTCCGAATAGACCGGCTTGGCACCGCAATTGCTGTGGGCTTTCCCCGAGTCGGCAATCACGCACAGCGGGAGGAAAGGCAGTGTCACTCAACAAAGTTCATTCGACGCCCGAGGCAGCCTTGGCGGGGTTCCTGCATGACGACATGACCATCATGTCAGGTGGATTCGGAGTTTGCGGGATTCCCGCGGCCCTGATCGACGTCATTCTCGATTCCGGTGTCCGCGGCCTGACCCTGATCTCGAACAATCCCGGAGCCGACGGACACGGCCTGGGCAAGCTCTTCAAGAACCGCCAGGTGCGCAAGCTGATCTGCTCGTACGCGGGTGACAACGCGCTGTTCGCACAGCAGTTCATGGCCGGCGAGGTCGAGGTCGAATTCAATCCCCAGGGAACCCTGGCCGAGCGGATCCGGGCAGGCGGCGCCGGCATTCCGGCCTTCTATACCCGTACCGGTGCCGGCACGGTGATCGCCGAAGGCAAGCCGACCGCCGAATTCGATGGCCACCCGCACGTGCTGGAACGCGGCCTGCGCGCCGATCTGGCCCTGGTTCACGCCTGGATGGGCGACACAGAGGGCAACCTGCTCTACCGGATGACCGCCCGCAACTTCAATCCGCCGATGGCGACGGCAGCGGAGGTAACGGTTGCCGAGGTCGAAACCCTGGTTCCGGTGGGCAGCTTCGACCCCGATCACATCGTCACGCCAGGCATCTTCGTCGACCGGCTGGTGGCGGTCGGCGCGATCAACAAGCACATCGAGCAGCGCACCGTACGCCCGCGCCCGCTCGCCGCGGAGGCCTGAAATGCCCTGGACCAGACAAGAAATGGCCGCCCGTGCGGCCGAGGAATTGCGCGACGGCTTCTATGTGAACCTGGGCATCGGCATCCCGACCCTGGTGGCCAACTGCGTGCCGCCCGGCATGCGGGTGCAGTTCCAGAGCGAGAACGGCATGCTCGGCATGGGTCCTTTTCCCTATGAAGGCGAGGAGGATGCCGACCTGATCAATGCCGGCAAGCAGACCATCACCTCGCTGCCGAGCACCAGCTATTTCGACAGCGCGAGTTCCTTCGGCATGATCCGCGGCGGTCACATCCAGCTGGCGATACTCGGCGCACTGCAGGTGTCGGCCCGGGGCGACCTCGCCAACTGGAGCGTGCCCGGCAAGATGATCAAGGGCATCGGCGGCGCAATGGATCTGGTGGCCGGCGTACGCCGGGTGATCGTCCTGATGGAGCACATTTCCAAGGGCGAAATCAAGATCGTCGAGCAATGCTCGCTGCCGCTGACCGGCGTGGAGGTGGTGAACAAGATCATCACCGACCTGTGCGTCTTCGAAGTCGGGCCCGGCGGATTGGTGCTGACCGAACTCGCACCGGGCGTGACCGAGGACGAAATCCGAAGCAAGACCGGCACCCCGTTCGCGACTCAGCTGCACTGAGTCCCGACCGGTTGGCAAGGCTGTTCGTTTCGCGGGGGCGCATGGGTTCCGATGCCGGATATCCCTCCTCTCCGACCCAGCATCTCTACCATCGGATGCGTCCCCGCACTTTGTCCCTCGCAGCGTCGGATCGCCTGAGGAGGCCTTCGGCGCCCTTTTGCCGGCGCGCGGCACGGCCTCATTGAATTGTCGATTTCGGTGCCCAGGAGGCATTCATGACGGTTTGCATCGTCGGCTGGTCCCATACCCCCTTCGGCCGCCACGACGGCGTCGGCTTCGAAGATCTGGTGGTGCAGGCCACCCGCGAGGCACTGGCGCACGCAGGCATCGGCGGCACGGCCGTCGACGGCGTTTGGCTGGGCCAGCTCAATGGCGGCTTCATCCCCGACATCTTCTGTTCATCGATGCCGTTCCAGGGCGAGCCTTCACTGCGCTGGAAACCCGCGACCCGGGTCGAGAACGCCTGCGCTTCGGGCTCGGCGGCGGTCTTCGCCGCATCTGACGCGATCGAAGCCGGGCGCGCCGAGGTGGCACTGGTGGTGGGTGCCGAGAAGATGTCCGCAGTCAGCGGCCGCGAAGTGACGGAGATCCTGTCGGGGGCCTCCTACTACGCCGACGAGGGCGCCACCGGGCTGAGTTTTCCCGGCATCTTCTCGCGCATCGTCGCGGCCTATGCGGAGCGATACGGCGACCCTTCGGCGACGATGGCGGCGATCGCCGCGAAAAATCACCTGAACGGGACTCGAAATCCGTATGCGCAGATCAGGCGTGACCTCGGCTTCGAGTTCTGCAACACCGTCTCGGCGGCCAATCCGCTGATCGAACCGCACTTGCGCAAGACCGACTGCTCGCTGGTCTCCGATGGTGCGGCCGCGCTGGTACTGGCCCACCCGAAGCGACTGGCGGAGTTCGGGCAGGCGGTCCGCATTCGCGCCCGGAGCCAGCACAACGATCTGTTGCCGATGGCCGGGCGCGACCTGCTGGCCTTCGACGGACCGCGGCGGGCCTGGCACTCGGCCCTCTCGGCAGCCGGCTGCCGCCTGGGTGATCTCGACTTCGCCGAGGTCCACGACTGCTTCACGATCGCCGAACTGCTGACCTACGAGGCCATGGGGCTGGCCCGGCCGGGCCACGGCAGCGACGCCCTGAAGGACGGCACGGTCCATATCGGCGGTGCCTTGCCGATCAATGCCTCCGGCGGTCTCAAGGCCAAGGGTCATCCGATCGGCGCCACCGGGGTATCGATGCACGCGTTGGCCGCCATGCAGCTGACCGGCACGGCCGGCGAGATGCAACTGCCGGCACCCGGGCTGGGCGCGGTGTTCAATATGGGCGGTGCCGCAGTGGCAAACTATGTCAGCATTCTCGAGCCGGTGAAATGAAGCCGACGCTGCGCTCCACCCGGCGCCCGAATCACCACGCCCGGTCGGTCGCGCACGCCACTGCACCGGTGCCTGACCCGATCCGGCCGAGGAGGTCACGCCTGCCATGAACATCGCACAATTGCTGGCACGCGCCGCCCGGGTCTTCCCCGATCGCCCGGCGATCCTGCACGGCGACCGCAAGCTCCATGATTACCGCGAATTCGGCGACCGGGTCGCCCGCCTCGCGCATTTCCTGCGCGACGGGCACCGCCTGGACGCCGGCGAACGCATTGCAATCTTCATGGACAACCGCCCCGAGTACCTCGAAACGCTGTACGCGATCCTGTGGGCCGGACTGGTCGCGGTACCGATCAATGCCAAGCTCCACCCGCGCGAGGTGCGCTATATCCTGGCCGACGCGCAGGTCCGCATGCTGGTGACTTCCTCGGAGCGCAATGGCGATTTCACCGATCCTGCGGAGCCGCTACCCGGCGGATGCACAGCAATCACCTGCGACGGTAGCGAATACCTGCAGGCATTGACGGCACCGGTTCGTGCGCCCGCGGATCGACTTCCCGATGATGTCGCCTGGCTGTTCTATACGTCGGGCACCACCGGCCAGCCGAAGGGCGTGATGCTGAGCCATCGCAACCTGATGACCATGACCAGCAGCTACCTGTCCGATGTCGATGCGCCTCGCGATCACGACGCCATGGTCTATGCGGCACCGATTTCCCATGGCGCAGGGCTGTATGGATTCGCCTGTACGCTCAAGGCCGGCCTTCACCTGGTTCCCGCCTCCGGCGGATTCGACCCGGATGAACTGATCGCGCTGGCCTGCTCGCCCGGCAATCTGACGATGTTCGCCGCACCGACCATGGTCAAGCGACTGATTCGCCGGATCGCAGACAGCGATGCTTCGACCGCGGGCTTCCGCACGATTATCTACGGTGGCGGCCCGATGTACCTCGAGGACATTCGCGAGGCGCTCGAAGTGATGGGTCCGCGCTTCGTGCAGATCTACGGACAGGGCGAATCGCCGATGACGATCACGGTCCTGCCGCGCGAGCTGCTGGCCGACCGTACCCATCCCGACTGGGCCACCATGGCGGCCTCGGTCGGCTTTGCCCAGTCACAGGTCGAAGTCCGGATCGTCGACGATCAGGGCGACTCCCTCGGCCCCGGTGAAGTCGGGGAAGTCCTGGTTCGCGGCGATGTGGTCATGCTCGGCTACTGGCAGAATCGTGAAGCAACCGCCAAGGCGCTGCGGGACGGTTGGCTGTGGACCGGGGACATGGGCGCGCTCGATAGCCGCGGATTCCTCACGCTGAAGGATCGCTCCAAGGATGTGATCATCTCCGGCGGTTCGAACATATATCCCCGCGAAGTCGAGGAAGTCCTGCTCAAGCACCCGGGTGTGCTGGAAGTGTCGGTGGTGGGCAGGCGAGATCCCGAATGGGGGGAAGTACCCGTGGCCTTCGTGGTGGCGGAAGGCGTGCCGCCCGAATCTCTCGACCGGTTGTGCCTCGCCGAGATCGCGCGATTCAAGCGGCCCCGTGAATATCGATTCGTACAAGGCCTGCCGAAGAACAACTACGGCAAGGTCTTGAAGACCGAGCTGCGAAAGATGCTCGAATAGACCTGGACGCCGGGACATTCCGACGCAGGCGAAGACTCTGCCAAGCCTCTCGGCAATTGCCTCGGTGCGATTGGCGCAGGCACCGCGTTTCCGAACCGGCGGCGAAGACCGAAGCCGGCGCGCAAAGGCCTGACACCGTCAGACGTGCCAGTCGTTGACCGGATGGCGGCGCGCATGCAGGGTCAATACCCGACCTGGCGCGCCATTTGGCGCAGCCGCGCCAAGACCTCGGCTCGCCGTACATGCGGCCCGGCTGCCGATCTCGTGCGTGCCTGGCGCGCGCGACGGGGAGAAGACGGCAAAGTGCGTCCAGCAGCGGCACAGGATCGAGAATCTGGCCCCACATCGTCGAACCACCCATCGCTCGACAGGAAGCGGCGATGCGCCTCGACAGCAGTCCTCGATAATGGGTCCGACCCCTTGAGGACATGGTGAGCCACCCGCAAGTCGAAAACGGAATCCCCTTCCCGCCCGGTCATCGGGGGCGATCGCCGATCCGCAGTCGCAGCCGCTCGGACCGGGTTGGAAGCTTCGACGACTCGCGGATATCGGGACAGCCCGGGATTCCCGTCTGGAATGCGTCGTCCGCGGCAACGGCCGGGACAGCGTCGACCCTACTGAAGCGCGCAGCTACCGTCGCCGCCGTCGCGGACATAGTAGTCGATGATCGCCAAGTTGGCATTGGTCGCGGCAATGACGTTCCAGCCCGGGACCAGAAAGATCGGGGCATGTTGCCGTGCACCGCCAAGTTGGGTGAGGGCAACGCTATTGACGGACACGTCGAAGAGCATGTCGCCGTTGTCGAACAGGTTGACAAAGGGCTCTGGCTGCCCGCTGCGCGGGTTCACTGCGCACCCGCTAGCCACCGTGGCGTAGGTGGTCGCATACAAGTTGTTGCTGGCCGCATATTCCAGTTCGCCGATTACGGTGTTGCCGGAGGTGTCGGGCAAACAGATGTTTGCCTCATTCGCCGTCGCGTCAAATACATAGGTGTCCGACACGCGCCTGCCCAGCGCAACGGCGATCGTGCTCCGGCCATTGATCAGCCAGACTCGTGCATCCGGGGCGAAGAACGACACCACCGCGACGGCACTGCCATTAAGGGATATCGTGCCGGAACTGTTGCGCTTGGGGTTATAGAGCCCCACCTGAACCACCGGAGACATGCCGTCGGTGGGATGAACCTCGCATGCCAGGGTGGCGGACGCGTAGCTCTTTCCGCTGGTTCCGATCTGGATTCCCGCCGCGGCCCAGGTCGGCTCGCTGATCACGGCAGCCGACACGAATGCGCACAAACACAATTTGCAGACATCCATCATTTCTTCTCCTGGCGCGCTACGACGTGGCCGGGAACGAGCGGCCGTATTACCGGCATGTTAATGGGCGGTCGGGCCGCCAAAGATTAAACGTGTGAGCGATTGTATGGCGGCCGCCCGAATGGGGATGAGGACGGCGCCGGGGGGAACGCCGAATGAATGCCCGCACTCAGGGCCATCGCATCTTCATGCCATCCGCCCCCAGCACTTCAGTCCGGGAAGTCACCGATCTGGCGGCCAACCTGCAATTGGTCTTGCTGCCATTTGCGGGCCTTGTCCAGTCCCGTCTGGCGCATCGTGATACGGCGAACCGCGGCCAGGACGTTCGCCGCGAAACCAGCCTGAGTGGTCGGCAGGGCCTTGGTGAACTGGGGGCCGAAACGCCAATGAAGGCGGTTATCCACCGCCCAATGGCGACGGCCCGAACTGGCGACTGACCCGACTTCGGCAGCCATGGGGGGTATTCCCGGGATGGCGAAGTCCGCTCGCAAGTTCCGCCATCCGCGAACCGAAGCATCTTGCGCGACAGGCGCTTCGTTCGAAGATGGGCGGCCGGGGTTGACTGGCGCCGCATGCTCAGCGGACCTGCGCGGCGCGACCGGTCGTTATCCACCGTACATCGCGGTGAGCGGGAGATGCCCCGGCGACGCTCAGCCGTGACCGAGCCTGTTTCCGTGAAACTGCCGCGAGTGGCAACTTCGCGGCAAGCCTTCGATCGACGCGGTCTCGGGATCACGAACCGGCTAGGCGCATCCGATCCGATTCATGCCGGGTGCAGCATCGGCGACGTCCGCGGCCATTGCGCCAGGCTCGGAATCCGGTGTCGCGCCGGTCATCGATTTCGGCAGTGCCGAATCTGTGCCGGATCCTCCGTCCCCGCGCTGTCCCTCGGAAGGCGACAGTCACTGGCCGTCCCGTTTCCACTGGGATCAGCGGCGCAGCGCCGGCGCTGCGTGACAAATGCGCGATGCATTCGAAATGAGCGCGTGAATCGAGCCCGCCAGACTCCATCGCAAGTGGATGCCGGATTCCGGATTCGAGAGCCTGTCCGACATCCACCTGCAGGCCATCCGGCCGTCGAATGCGGAACGGGGCCATCCATTCCATTCAGGAGAACTGAAATGTCCAGAAGATCGAAACACCGAATCAGCGGCGCCCGAAGCCGGCGCCGCGGGGCCATGGTGGCGGGTGGTCTTGCCTTGGCGTTCGCATGGGGTACGGCAAGCGCCAATGACAGTCCGGTGGCACTGCGCAGCTTCATCGACACCCAGGTCGGCGGCATCGAGAAACTGATGGTGCCTGCCCAAGACAGGGATCTACCGCAGCCGCGGCTTGCCGATGGCACGCCGGATCCATTCTTCGAGACCACCGAGGCCAAGCGCTATCTCGGCAAGCAACTTTTCCACGACCCAGTGCGCACGGCGAGGGTGCGCGAGGCGTTCGGCGGCATCCGCGAGGTCGCGCAGACCGCCTCCTGCGGCAGTTGCCACCAAGGCGAGTCGGCATCCAAATCGGGAACCTTGTTCAATTTTGCAGTCGGCGGCGAAGGGCGACACTACACGGACGAGGACGGCAACTTCGTGCCACGGCGGCGTGCGCGCACCGACATTCTGCCCCCGCTGCGGTCGACGCCTCTGTTTGCGGGCGATGCCCTGGTCGACGAGTTGCCGACGCTCACCGACATCTACGAGTTCGCGGTTGGCAGTCCCGCCAGAGGCCGCAAGCTCCCCGACCCGGGCCGTCTATTGGCGACCGGCCGGCTCGACGCCCTCGACAGCGTCGGTCGCAATGCCCCAGGTGTGATCGGGGCGGCGTTCAACAACCGCCTGCTGATGGGCGGCTTTGCCGGCGAGCCCGACAGTTCGCCCGGCGGCCTCAACCCGTTCAACCACCCGGCGCAGGAAAACGTCGCGCTGCTGCTGCTCGATGCCCACCGCATGCTGGAAGACCAGTCGGCCGAATTGCAGAAGATCCCGGCCTTCATCAAGCTCTTCCAGGATGCCTTTCCCCAGGAGGCCGCCGCTTCACCCGACTGCAGTCCGTACATGCCGCCTGCCCCAGGTAGTTGCGATGGATTGATCAACGACATCACGGTGTTTCGTGCGACCGCCACCTTCCTGCGCACCACGGTTACCCGCGACACCGCCTGGGACCGATTCCTCGCCGGTGACGACGGGGCGCTGACACCCACGCAGCGGCGTGGTGCTCGGCTGTTCTTTACCGAGGCGCGCAACGGTGGAGCAGGCTGCTACGGTTGCCACAGTGGTCCAATGCTGAATAAGCAGGTGGACGATCCGGACGTGGCTGGCGTCGGGCGTTTCGTCGACGAGAACTTCTACAACCTGGGTCTTTCCGACCATCCGCTGCAGGCGTTGAATCGACCCGGCAGGAACGATCCCGAATTCCGGGACGATGGGCGGCGCGAGGTCACGGGGGAGGACAGCGACGCCTTCAAGTTCCGCGTGCTCACCTTGCGGCAACTGAAGGACGCGCGCTTCTTCTTCCACAACGGCTTGTTCAGTTCGGTTCGCGAGGTCGTGCGCTACTTCAATGAAGGCGTCCCGCAGGATGCCGTCGCGGCCGGCGCCGGCACGCTATCCGAGCGCTTCACCCATCCACGGGGCGAAGACTCGCCGCCCGGGCTTGGGCTCGACACCGTTCAGGTCGACGCGTTGACCGATTTCATCGAGAACGCGCTATACGATACGGCGTTCGTGCATCACGACCCGGCATCACCGACGCAGATGTTCCAGCTCAGTCCCCCCGACGTCCAGTACTCGGTCTTCCGGCCCGAACTGGCGGCGCTTGGCGCCATCGACGGCTTCCCGCTCAGCGGTCGCGCCGAGGACAATGACGACCCCTTGTCCAGGCGCGACATGGGGCTCGAGTTTCTGGACGTCACTGCGCAGGCGGCGATCACCCGGATGCCCGACGCGCCAAAGGCCGCCGGCGGGGTTACCGCTGACGTGGTTCGCATCCGCAATGCCGGAACGTCGATCATCGACACTCACTTGCTGGTGGTCGCGCGGGATCTTCCGGCCGGCACGAGGATGATCAACGCCAGCGGCACGACGTCCGATGGCGCACCGTACTTGCGCGTCTTCCTGCCGGCGGGGCAACTCGCCCCCGGCCAGAGTACCGATGTGCGCCTGGAATTCACCGGCCCCCCGCAGCGTGCGCCCGCCTATCGTTTGACTCTGTTGTCCGGTCAAGGCGAACCCTGATGGCATGACCGGGACCACCAACCCGGCCCCCTCCGCACGCCGAATCGGGCGCGCGGGGGGCGTCGGAGGCGTACGAAAAGATCCCGGCGGTACTCGGCAGCTCACGCTACGGCTCGAGGAACCGGCCGGGCGCCGCGGTTGGCAACAGCCTGCAGCGATGGTCCCATCGATGCAATGCGTGTTCAGGCGCCGAGCAGTCTTCGCGCCAGGACTGACGGGATATCTCGGCGGCGGGCATCTGAGAACTTCGGCAAGGTGGCCTTGCGAAGCGTCAGTCTGGCCATGGAGAAGAATGGATCGGACGCCGCCCGCCACGTGAGCGCCGAGCGCAAGGGGTTCGTTGCGTGGCCGCCTGACTGCCTGGATCTCCACGATGTTCGGCGCGATGGATGATGCCGCGTCGGCCGACTTTCGAGGGGACCTTCACCGGCAGATGGCATCCGAGTGCCCAAGACGGAAGATACGAGATCTTCATTGGCAAGCCGGGGTGAGCCGCCCCACAAGTTTCGTACTCCAACGGAGCTGTCGGACGATCGAGGCAACGAAAGGAAAGGCGACGAGAAACGCATCCGGAAGCAGGCGTACCCACCCGAATTCAAGCGGCAGGCCGCCAAGCGAGCCGAGGCGGTCGGCCGCATTGGCCACACCGCGGACGAGTTCGGCTTGGTCGAGAAGACGCTGCGCAACCGGGCCAAGGCGGCCAAGGCTGGCAAGTTGAACCCGGCCGGCGACAAGCAGATCGGCCCCGAGCAGATGTAGACCTCTCGCCTGCGCAGCAGGGTCGCGCACCTTGAGATGAGCTGGAGATCACCAAGAGGACGGCGGCGTATTTCGCGAGGGCGCTGATGTGAATCATGGCTGGCTCGAGAAGCAGCGCAGATCGTATCCCCTGCCAGCGCTGCGCAGTGTCCCGTGCGTGAGCCGGAGCGGTTTTCGGGCCTGGCGTTCGGTTCGGGCGGATCGCCCAATTGCACGCGAATGACCAATTCACAGGCACGGGTGCTGATCGCGAGTGTCAGGGCTTCCGTGTGTTTGGCGTCAAGGGGAGGACAGGCTCGCCGAAGGCGGCAGTGATCTATCGACTTGACGGTACCGTTCCATCGAATCGGCGACTGGCCGCGGGATCGCCACCCCGTTGCGCGAACCACGGCCCTGTGGCCAGCCGATGACCGTTCGTAGAATGGCACCGATCGCCGCAAGGGCCGGTTTGGTCCGGCTGCCGGCGACGGCGATCCCTGCACCCGCACTCGCTGAGCGGCACTTGATCAAGCGGCCGCATTTACCATTAGACTTGCAGGGTCTTGCAGTCCGACATGTATCGCGAGATTGCATCCACACCCATCCACGATGCTCTGCGACGAGGTTGCCGATCTGATCACTGTTGCGCCGCAATCCGGTACCTTGCCAGCGCTGCCCGCCACTAATTGGGCGCCGCTTTGCGTGCATTGCACGGCTCTCCGGATTGCGCCCCACTGCACGCAAGGCCCGAAATCCGCCGGTCGGGCCGCGGGCGATGCAGGCCGGTAGTCGTTCACGGTGCCTGGCGCATCCCGTCGTGAGGAAATCGTTTGCTGCCTCTTGACTGGATTCTGCTGATCCTTGCCGGCTGGCTGCTGATCGGCCTGACCGGCGTAGCCGCGCTTCGCAATACGAGCTTCGTCGCCCGCGTGCTGTTTCCGCTCGGCGCCGCCGGTGCGCTGGCGCTGGCCGCGGCGGCGCTGGCCACTCTGTTCGCTGCGCCGCAGACCGCGGTGCTGCCGATCGGCCTGCCCGGCCTGCCCTTCCATCTGCGCCTCGATGCGCTGGCGGCCTTCTTCCTGCTGGTGATCGGCGTCGTCACGGCAGGCATCTCGATCTTCGCGGCCGGCTATTTTCGCCAGGGCGAGGGCACACCACCCGGCCTGATGTGTCTCGAATACCATGTCTTCGTCGCCAGCATGTGCATGGTGGTGCTGGCCGACGACGCCTACGCCTTCATGGTGATGTGGGAGACGATGGCGCTGTCCTCGTTCTTCCTGGTGACCTCCAATCACCGCGTCGAGGCCATCCGCCGGGCCGGCTTCCTGTATCTGCTGGTGGCGCACATCGGCGCGATCGCGATCCTGCTGTGCTTCGGCGTGCTGCAGGCCAACACCGGCGACTACAGCTTTGCCAACATGCGCGCGCAGACGCCGTCGCCGTTCTGGAGTTCGGCCGCCTTCCTGCTGGCGATCTTCGGATTCGGGGCCAAGGCCGGCATCTTGCCGCTGCACGTATGGCTGCCGGAGGCCCACCCAGCCGCGCCATCGCCGGTCTCGGCGCTGATGAGCGGCGTGATGCTGAAGACCGCGATCTACGCACTGCTGCGGGTCGGTTTCGATCTGCTGCAGGTGCCGATCTGGTGGTGGGGCGTGGTGCTGCTCGGTCTGGGCCTCGCCACCGCCCTGTTCGGCGTGGTGTTCAGTGCGGTGCAGACCGACATGAAGCGCCTGCTGGCCTATTCCTCGATCGAGAACATCGGCCTGCTGTTCGTCGGCATCGGTCTGGGCCTGCTGTTCAAGGCGTATCAGATGAACGCGCTGTCGGCGCTGGCGCTGACCGCGGCGCTCTACCACGTGTTCAGCCATGCCTGCTTCAAGAGCCTGCTGTTCCTGGCCACCGGCTCGGTGCTGCATGCCACCGGCGAGCGCAGCCTCGGCAAGCTAGGCGGCCTGATCCGCCGCATGCCCTGGGTCGCCTGGCTGTCGCTGATCGGCGTGCTGGCCAGCGCAGGGCTGCCACCCTTCTCCGGTTTCGTCGCCGAATGGATTCTGCTGCAGAGCTTCCTGTTCACCACCGGCCTGCCAAGTTCCTTCCTGAACATGCTGATCCCGCTGGTGGCCGCCGCGGTGGCGCTGGTGGCGGCGTTAGCCGGCTATGTGATGGTCAAGTTCTACGGTGTCATCTTTCTCGGCCAGCCACGTGAATCGAGGCTTGCCGAGGCGCATCCGGCGTCGCCGCTCGAACGCATCGGCCTGCTCTGGCTGGCCGCCGGCTGCGTGCTGCTGGGGCTGTTGCCGGTTCCGCTGATCGAGCTGATCGACCGCGTCACGCAAGTACTCACACAGAGCGGTATCGCCGCCGCCGTGCGCGCCCACGGCTGGCTGCTGCTGTCGCCGACCTCACTCGAGCGCGCCAGTTACAGCCCGCTGGTGTTCCTGCTGGCGGTGCTGGCGGTGGTCTATCTGACATTGATCGTGGTGCGCCGCTTCTACCACGGCCGGCTGCGCACTGCGCCGCCGTGGGATTGCGGCTATCCCGCCCAGACCGCGCGCATGCAAGACAGCGCCGAGGGCTTCGGCCAGCCAATCCGGCAGATCTTCGGGCCGGTCTTCCGGCTCGAACGGCAGCTTCCGACCCCGTTCGATCCGCGCCCGGTCTACCGCGTCAAGGTCGAGGACCACTTCTGGTACTGGCTCTATCGGCCGCTGGCGAACTTCACCGAAAGGCTCGCTCGGGCCTTCGCGGTCCTGCAGCAGGGACGCATCGCGATCTACCTGCTGTTCAGCTTCCTTACGCTGATCCTAATGCTGCTGGTGGTCAGATGGTGAGCCTCGGCGGCGCCCTCGCCCAGATCCTGGAGATCGTGCTGGCGCTGCTGCTGGCGCCGCTGCTCACCGGTTGGATCAATCAGTGGCGGGCCTGGCTTCAGGGGCGGCGGGCGCCGAGTCTGTTGCAGCCCTTCCGCGTCCTGCACAAGCTGTTCATCAAGGAGTCGGTGGTGGCCGAGTCGGCGTCGCCACTGTTCCGCCTAGCCCCCTATGCGATCTTCGGCTGCATGGCGCTGGCCTGCTCGATCGCGCCGACACTGGCCACCGACCTTCCGCTCGGCCCGGCGGCCGATGCCATCGCGCTGGTCGGCCTGTTCGCGCTGGCGCGGGTCTTCATCTCGCTCGCGGCGATGGACATCGGCACCGCCTTCGGCACGCTGGGTGCGCGACGCGAAATGATGATCGGCTTCCTGGCCGAGCCGGCCCTGCTGATGGTGCTGTTCGCGGCCTCGCTGATCAGCCAGTCAACCTCGCTCGCACGCATCGTCGAGAGCCTCGCCGGGCAGGCCTTCGCGATCCATCCGAGCCTGGCGGTGGCCGGGGTGGCATTCACGATGGTGTCGCTGGCGGAAAACGCCCGCGTGCCGGTCGACAATCCGACCACCCATCTCGAACTGACGATGATCCACGAGGCACTGATCCTCGAGTATTCGGGTCGCCATCTGGCGCTGATCGAGTGGGCCGCTTCACTCAAGCTGTTTGCCTACTCCTGCATCGGGCTGGCGCTGTTCCTGCCCTGGGGCATCGCACAGGGTGCGGCGCCGCTGGCGATCCTGCTCGCGATCCCGGTGCTGATGGCGAAGCTCGCGGTGGGCGGCATGCTGCTGGCGCTGATCGAGACCATCAACGCCAAGATGCGCCTCTTCCGGGTTCCGGAATTCCTCGCCACCGCGTTCCTGCTGGCGGTGATCGCGCTGCTGGTGCATATCCTGCTCGGAGCCTGAATGAACCCGCACGCGATACTCGGCCAGTCGATCAACCTCTGCGCGGTCGCGCTGCTGGTGCTCGCCTTCGCGATGATCGCCCAGCGCCGCATCCTGACCCTGATCCACCTGTTCATGCTGCAGGGCCTGGCGCTGGTCGCCGCCACAGTGGTGGTCGCGCACCTCACCAGCGACCACCACCTGTACTTCTCGGCCGCCATCACCCTGGTGCTCAAGGTGGTGGTGATTCCGATCCTGCTGCACCGCGTGATCGATCGCCTCAACGTACGCTGGGATGTCGAGACCCTGTTCAACATCCCGACCACGATGTTGATCGGCATCGTGCTGGTGGTCTTTGCATTCCAGCTCGCCGATCCGATCGCCAGCCTGTCGGCATCGATCGCCCGTGGCACCCTCGGTATCGCGCTGGCCTGCGTGCTGCTCTCCTTCCTGATGATGATCGTCCGGGCCAAGGCGGTTCCGCAGGTGATCGGCTTCCTGTCGATGGAGAACGGATTGTTCTTCGCTGCCACCGCCGCCACCGGCGGCATGCCGATGATCGTCGAACTGGGCATCGCCTTCGACGTGCTGGTGGGCATCCTGATCCTCGGCGTGTTCATGTTCCAGATCCGTGAGCAGTTCGACAGTCTGGACATCCGCCACCTCGAACAGCTCAAGGAAGACTGATGGACGCGCTGACGCTGCTGCTGTTCATCCCGCTCGCCGGAGGCGTCACCCTCGGCGCCCTCGGCCACCGACGTGTCGCCCAGGACCTCAACGCCCTGTTCAGTCTGGCCACCCTGGTGGCCGCCGCTGCGCTCTCCGCGCGGGTGATGGGCGAAGGACCTTTCGAGGCCTACGGCGAGTGGTTCTTCGTCGATGCGCTGAACGTCTTCCTGGTCACGCTGACCGCCTTCGTCGGCTTCACAACCGCGCTGTTCTCGCGCCCGTACATGCGCGTCGAGTGCGACCACGGCAAGATGACGCCCGGCCGGATGCGGCTATATCACAGCATGTACCAGCTGTTCACCGGGATGATGCTGGTGGCCCTTACCACCAACAACCTGGGCATCCTGTGGGTGGCGATGGAGGCGGCGACCCTCACCACGGTGCTGTTGGTGTCGGTCTACCGGACCGCCGCCAGTCTCGAGGCGGCGTGGAAATACTTCATCCTGTGCGGCGTCGGCATCGCGCAGGCATTGTTCGGCACGATCCTGATCTATCTGGCTGCCGAGCGCAGCATCGGCGGCGGCGGTGAGGCCTTGCTGTGGACCCACCTGTCGGCGGCCAAGGCCCTGCTCGATCCGGAAGTCCTGTCGCTCGCCTTCGTCTTCCTGCTGGTGGGCTACGGCACCAAGGTCGGCCTGGTGCCGGTGCACAACTGGCTTCCCGACGCCCACGCCGAGGGCCCGACGCCGATCTCGGCGGTGCTCTCGGGTCTGCTTCTGAACGTCGCCCTGTACGCCGTGTTGCGCGTCAAGGTGCTGGCCGACGGCGCCGTGCAGAACGGCCTGCCGGGACACATGATGGTTGGTTTCGGCCTGCTGACGGTACTCGCCGCCGCGTTCTTCCTGCTGCGCCAGCGCGATGTCAAGCGCATGTTCGCCTACTCCTCGATCGAGCACATGGGGCTGATGACCTTTGCCTTCGGCATGGGCGGCGCGGTCGCCAACTTCGCCGGCTTGCTCCATATGACGGTGCATGCGCTGATCAAGTCGGCGATCTTCTTCGCCGTCGGCCACGCCGCCCAGAAGGCCGGCTCGCAGGCGATGGAGGACATCCGCGGGCTGCTCAAGCTCAGCCCGACGGTGGGCTGGGGGCTGATGCTGGGTTCGCTGGCGATTCTCGGCATGCCGCCCTTCGGCGTCTTCGCCAGCGAGTTCCTGATCCTCACCTCGGCGATGCACAATCTGCCCTGGGCTACCCCGGTGCTGCTGGTGGCGCTCGGTGTGGCCTTTGCGGCGATCTTCAGCCGGGTCCAGGCGATGGTCTTCGGCGAGACCGAACTGCGTCCGCTGGCCCATCCGCCGGCCCTATTGCCGGTCTTCATCCACCTCGGCCTGGGCCTGATGCTGGGCCTCTACATCCCGCCCTACCAGACCGCCTGGTACCGCCAGGCGGCGGCCATGCTGGGAGGCTGAGGCGATGCGGCCGGCCGGACTCCAACTCGAATTCACGACGCTCGCCGCGCCGCTGCCGATCCACCACGGCCGCACCGACGCGGCTGGCTGGAGCGCCTGTGCGCGCCACGTCGCCGAGGCCGGCGGCCGCCTGGTGAGCCTGTGGGGCAGCGACACAAGCCGCGACGAAGCTTATGTGGCCGCCGCCTACGCATCCACCGAGGGCCTGCTGTGGGTCGAACTCGATCTAGACCGGGCGGCCCCGGACTACCCCGAGATCGCCCGCCTATTCCCGGCCGCCGGACGCATGCAGCGCGCGCTCTTCGACCTGCTCGGATTCCGCGCCGAGCAGGCCCTCGATGTGCGGCCCTGGCTGCGGCACGGGGCCTGGCCGGTGGACGTGTTTCCGCTGCGGCGCGACTTCGACCCGGGCCAGCGTCACCCGGCAGACGGCGATGCCTACCCCTTCGTGACGGTGGAAGGCGACGGCGTGCACGAGATCGCGGTCGGACCGGTGCACGCCGGCATCATCGAACCGGGCCATTTCCGCTTCTCGGTGGTCGGCGAGAAGGTGCTGCGCCTCGAGCAGCGCCTCGGCTACAAGCACAAGGGCATCGAGCGGCGCTTCATCGGCATGGACCTTGAACGGGGCGCGCGGCTCGCCGGCCGCGTCTCCGGCGACAGCACCGTGGCCTATGCCTGGGCCTTCGCGATGGCGGCGGAAGCCCTCGCCGGCGCCAAGCCGCCCGAGCGCGCGCTGTGGCTGCGCGCGCTGCTGCTGGAGCGCGAGCGCGTCGCCAACCACCTCGGCGACCTCGGCGCGCTCGGCAACGACGCCGCCTTCGGCTTCGCGCTGGCGCGCTTCTCCAGCCTGCGGGAGGCGTGGCTGCGCGACAATGCCGAGGCCTTCGGCCATCGCCTGCTGATGGACTGCATCTGCCCGGGAGGCGTCACCTGCGAACCGGACGCGGCCGGCCGCGACCGGCTGGTGAAGGGGGCGGAAGCAGCTGCGTCGGAACTCGACCGGATGCGACGCATCTTCGACGAGCACGCCGGCATGCAGGACCGCTTCGTCACCACCGGCCGGGTGACGCCGGCACTTGCCGCACAACTGGGCCTGTGCGGCCTGGCCGGCCGCGCCAGCGGCCAGGCCTTCGACCTGCGCGCGGACTTCGCGTGGCCGCCCTACGATCGGCTCGAGGTGCGCAAGTGCGGAAACCACCGGGGCGACGTCGCGGCCCGCGTCGAAGTCCGATTCAACGAGCTTTTCGAGTCGCTGCGGCTGATTCGCGCGCTGCTCGCCAGCCTGCCCGACGGACCGATCCACGGCGAGTTGGCCTTGCCGGCCCAGGCCAGCGGTGCCGGCTGGGTAGAGGGCTGGCGCGGTGAAGTCTTCGTCGCCCTCGACAGCGATTCGCATGGCCATATCGCGCGCTGCCATTGCCACGATCCGTCGTGGCAGAACTGGCCGCTGCTCGAACACGCGGTGATCGGCAATATCGTTCCTGACTTCCCACTGATCAACAAGTCCTTCAACCTCAGCTATTCCGGGCAGGATCTGTAATGTGGCGCATTCTCAGGGAAGTGGTCAGAAATGGGCAGTTGAGCGAGGCGCTGCCCGACGCGGCGTGCGAGTGGCGGCGCGAGGGGCAGCAGATCCAGCACGAGATACTGCGGGTGCTGGGCCGCGCACTGGCCATCCGCGAGGTCGATGCGGGTTCGTGCAACGGCTGCGAACTCGAAATCCATGCGCTGAACAACCCCTACTACAATCTGGAAGGCGCCGGCATCCGCTTTGTCGCCAGCCCGCGCCACGCCGACCTGCTGCTGGTCACCGGACCGGTGTCGCGCCACATGGCGACTCCGCTGCGCCGGACCTACGAGGCCACGCCGGCGCCGAAGCTGGTGGTGGCGGTCGGCGACTGCGGCTGCAATGGCGGCATCTTCGGCGAAGAGAGCTACGCGAGCTGCGGCGCCGTCGCCAACATCATCCCGATCGATGTGGCAATTCCCGGTTGTCCACCGACACCGATCGATCTATTGCGCGGAATCCTGGCCGCCGTCTCGACCCGCGCCCCCGGGTGAGGACGGCCCGGCTGGCGAAGTCCCTGGAGTATGCACCGGTCTCGGCGGAAACACGGCCGATGCGCGGGAGGAAAGCGCGGTGTTGCGACGCGCTGGGCGCGAATGCCGTCGACAACCGTTTTTCGGTGGCCCACATTCGCCTGAGGACCTGCTCGCCGTGCGACTCGCCAAAGCCGATGATCGGCCACCGGCACGGCTTTGGCGATGCAAGTGCCTCAGCGTCCCCAACTGGGTTTGTCCCCGCAACGCGGACGCCATGAAGTGCTGATCCAAGGCTCCATCGAGGACGGCAGGATCAACGCTAGCATTTCACGTCGATCAGGGCGCACTTGCGAACACCCTGACCCTGCCTGCATCGTCGGCGGTGATCAGTCGATCGCGAAGAATCAGAGGCGGGCGATCAGGCGGTGTCAGATCGCCGAAGGGGCCATACCAGCCAGGCCCACGGGCCTTCACGTCGAACGCCAGAATCCGGCCGTCACGCGCCCCGACCGCCCAGACATGCCCGCCACTGACCAGCGGCGCACCATAGTTGCCCCGGCCCGGATCGTCGAATTCGCTCGCCCAGATCACTTCACCGGTGGCGGAATCCAACGCCGCTGCGAAAGCTTCGCCGAGCGTGACCACGTGCCCGTCTATGCGTGCCGCAACGCCGGGCTGCTTCACGCCGATGTCGCTGCGCCAGTGGATTTCGCCGCTATCGGGGTCGATCCCGAGCCAGTTCCCGGCCTGCACCGGCAGCAGAAACAGCCCGGAGACGACCACCGGCCAGCCGGCGATCAGTCCCGTTGGCGGCGCGAACGGTCCGACCTCGACACCGATGTCGGAAACGTCGCGGCGCCAGCGCTCGACCCCGCTCGCCACTTCGAACCCGGCGAGGCAGGTGTTGGAGATCGCCAGCGCCGCCACCTCGCCCGAAACCGCGAGGATGCCGTTGGCGGTCCCAGTGATGGTGTGCTCCCAGTGCATCGCGCCGGACGCCGCATCGAGGCGGCCCATGCGGGCGCCGTCGTCCTGCCACCAGCAGGCCAGGACGTCACCGCCGAGGGCCACCCCGCGCCGCAGAGAAAGTGCGGGTGCCTGATAGGCCCCCAGGAGATCCCCGGTCGCGGGTGCACGTCGCTGCCAGTGACCTGCCGACTGCAGGACGAGCGCGCCGTCCACGACCATCGGCGCCCCGTTGAACCGTGACGGGATCGCTCCGCCGGGCAATGGGACGGCCCACAGTTCACCCAGCGCCGCCACCTCGAACCCCCGGAGGCTGCCGTCGGAGAACGCCGCCACCAGCACATCGCCCGCCACGACGAAATCCGACGCGACCGGCCCGGCCAGGTGAAGCCCGGTGCCGGCGATCTCGACCAGCGGCGGGCGAAGCTCACCCGCGGGCCGACTGATCCGTGTGGCGTCGAGCAAGGGCAGCGGGCGTGACATCGAACGATCCTAGTAGACCATGAACACATTGCCGGTATTTATTTCGGCGATCATCGACTGAACCACCAGCGGATCGTCATACGGCGGGCGCGGCGTGGTCAGGCCATGGGCGTCCCGAATCGCCTGTATTGCCGCTGCTTCGACCTGCTGCCTGGTGCCGATCCGGTTCTCGAACACCCATCGCAGGTTTCCGGTCAGATTGCCGCTGGTTTCGGTGAAGTCCCGCGCGAACTGCCGCAGGAAGGTGTCCACGTAGAAGACCGACCAGCTCTTGAACTGGATCAGCGTACCCGCGATCATCGCATCCCAGCGGCGCGTCCCGAGGTGGTTGGTGATCTCGAAGCGCGAGACGCTTCCCCACAGGCTGTTCTCGGATATGTAGCGTATGACGAATTCGGCCCCGGTGTGGAATCCGTAGCCCCGGGCCAGATCGGCCATCACGTGATCGTATCCCGGCCGTGCCGTGGTCACCAGCATCTCGATGTTGTGCAGCAGGTTCACCGTCGGCTGGCCGGTGCGGCCCCGGCTGTGATGGTGATCGACAATCTGCCCGAGTTCGGCGACCCCGGTGTGGCCCGTCGCAAGGATGCGGTTGATCGTGGCCTGAGCTTCCGGGCCGCGCGAAACCGGTGCGTGCGCGGCAAAGCGCATCAGCACGACCTCCGCAGGCGTGATGATCGTCGACAGGGCACGCCTCAGCGCAGCGATGTTCCGGTGCCCCTCGATCGCCGCGATGGCGCCGTCGAGGTTGGCGCGACGACCGTGGAAATAGGCCTGGAGATAGCGGACGTCGTCAGGCGTCGGCCGGACCCGATCCACCAGGGTCTGGAGCCGCTGCTGCATCGCAGCGTCCGGCGGATGCTCGATCGGCACGCACCAGCTTCCGCAGCTGGTCAGCAGATCGCGAATGTCCGGCCGCATCCGGCCGTAGGTCTCGCGAAGCTGCGGATCGCTCTCGATGCGGGCGCGGGTTTCAGGTTCGAGTCCGCGCATCCAGCGGCCGTAGGCGCCCTCGGATTGCTCGACGCCACGCCGGATGCTGCCCTGATACCGGCGCGAAGCCACCGCCCCAGCAACCATGATGCCGACCTGCATCATCGCGTTGCCGATGATCTCGGCGATCCGGGCCTGCCGCAGCCCCTCCGGCAGTTCCGACGTCGCCTCGATCTGTGCCATCAGCCCGGCGCCCATCAGCAGGATGCCCATGCCATCGGCGCCGATCCCGGTGACCATCAGCGCTCCGCTCAGATAATAGGCCCGCATGGCCGTCCGCGTGGCGCCGCTGGCTGCCGCCGAGACCGCCCGTGCGCCGGCCGCCACCTGACCCACCGACACCACCGACGAGACGATATTGACGACGTCCATCACCATCTGCAGGTCCCAGCGGAAGGTCTCGTCGCCGATTCGCTGCGCGACCCGATAGGCCGAGGGGATGGCGCCGACGACGCCGATCGGGATCAGCAGGTAGAGCGATTGTCCTGCCGTAAACGGTGCAGCCGCGATGGCCGCAATGCTGGCAACGGTGGCGAGGTTCTCGAGTGCCTCCATCAGCAACTGGTCGGAACTGGCCTCGATACGGATCGAACGGGCGACGCCCGCCACCACCACTGAGACATGGCCGCGCCCGTAAGCTGCCCCGCCCTGGAGGATCGCCCGCAGCGCAGCGAGGATCGCCTCCGCCTTGCTCGAACCGGTGCCCTCGTCATCGCCGGAGTTGGGCGTGGTGACATCGGAGACATACCATGTCTGCGTTCCGGTCACGCCCGCCGGTGTGCGGTCGACCGCTTCGAGCAGCAGGTTGATGCTCTGGCCTCGGTCGGAGACGAAGGTCGCCGTCACCCGCTCGGCGCTGGCTGGCAGGGCGCGACGGCGTCGGACGTGGTAGATCTGGCGCACTGCATCGCGCTGTCGAATCAGCGCATTGAGTTGCGGCGCGCGGCGGTCGTGGCGCAACAGGTACCGGCCTCGCTCGCTGTCGGCCGCGACGCCATTCAGGATTGCTGCGCGAAGGGTTCGAATCCGCTCGTCCAGTTGCCAGTAGTTCGCCGAAAGCTGCGTACCGACATCGCCGGTCGCGTGGACGATGTCGTTGTATTCGCGCTGCAGACGCTCGCGGGCGGGACCGGTCAGGCTTCGGTCGGCCAGCAGGCGCCGCAGTTCGTCCCGGCGGTCCAGCGTCTGCTGTTGCCCGCTCAGTTGCGCCTGGACCCGGGTTTCCGCCATCAGCCGGGGATCGCGGGCGAAAAGCGGCAGATAGGCGACGGAGGGCGGGCGCGAGACCTCGGCGTCGTCCTGAAGGTGCGGATAGGCGATGGCGCGGACGAAATACAGCCCCTCGGACCGAAACACGAACTGTTCCGCGTATCTGGGCTCGAACAAGGTCTCGAAGAAGCTGCCGACCAACGTGCCAGCGAACCGCAGAATGCCGCTGAGCGAGATCAGCCCGACACTCGTGCCCGGCGGTCCGAACTGCGTCCGGTAGTCGTTCAATACCGTCTCGACATCGGCGCGGAGATAGCGCGCGTCGCGGGCAAGACGGGTGCGAAGGACGGCGGCCGTCGGCTGTTCGACCCGCTCCGTACCTTCCGGGGTGGCGGCAACCGATGTCTCCGGCAGGCGGGTCGTCTGCTCGGCCACGACTTCTGGCCCCTCCCGCGGTCCCGAGGGCGCAGCCGCTGGCGGTGGCACAGCCGGGCTCCGGCCTTCCGGTCGCCCGGCCTCGGCCCCCGCTGCAGCACCCGAGGCGCCGATCACGTCTTCGTCACGCACCCGGAACATGGCGAAACGGTAGGAATAGTTCTGGAACGCATCGAACACGCTCGGGAACAGCAGCGACATCGTGAACTGGTAATCGGTGCCGATCGCGGCATCGAAGAACGGCGGCTGGAGCGACGGATAGGCGCTGAGGCGGGCCGGGTGGGGCGGGTTCGTGGCGAGCCGCGCCGGGCTGTTGGCAAGTTGCTGATCGCCTTCGCCGCCGACAACCTGATTGAAGAAGCGCACGAAGCGCTGCAGCAGTTCCCGTCGGGCGGCGGTGGCGTCCCGTGCGTCCCCACCCACCGCCCGGCGTGCAAGGCCGGGCTGGGTGCGAACGTATCGAGTGAATGGATCGATGGCGAGCGGGTTCACCTCGGCCCGGGACGGCCCGGCGGTTCCCCGGCGCCCTCGCAGGATGCGCTCGCGCAAGGTCGTCGCGTCGCTGTCGCCAGGTCGCGCCGGCGGCGGCCAGATCAGCAGGTATCCGACCTCGCCGATGAGCGCCCGGTCGGTGCGCACCGCATCGACGACATCGGTCTGGATGCGGATCGACGCGGTGATGGCGTTGAGCGCGGTCACCAGAGGCGTGCGGGTCTCGTCGGACGGGTTCGCGGCGAAGGCGTCCTCGGCGGTCCTGAAGGCGTTCAGCAGCGCCACCCGTGAGCCGACCATCGAAAAATATTGCGCCTGCGACATCCAGGACGGCAGCGGATCGATTCCCTGCGCGGCGCCGTAGTGGGTGAGGTAATGCCACGCCCGGTCCGTGTAGCGTCCCAGCATGATGACGCGCTGCTGGCTGGCAGTGAGCTGGAGGCTTGCCGACGACCCGGCGTGGTCGCGGACGTAGATCATCAGCTTGAAGGGGATCGAGCCGCGCGCCCAGAAGGACTCCATCTGCCCGACGCCGTCCTCGGCCAGCGCCCCTGACACCTCCTCCAGCCGTTCCGCTCTGCCGTCGGGCCACCAGTCCAGAAACCCCTGAACCATGTCCGGGCGATAGCCTTCGCCGCTGAGGCGCTTGAGCATGATCGCATAGGCCTGCGGCACCCTCGGCCCCGCCTGCCACCGACCATCGACCGGCGAAAAGCGGAGCGCGAGCATGCTCACGTTCAAGGTCGATTGCGGCGGGTTGCGAATGTTGTCGTCGGGCTGCACCCGGGGCGCTCGGTCATCGCCACGCTGCTGGATGGTGTGGGCCAGTTCGTGGGCAAGCAGGCGCTGGCCCTCGCGGGTATCCGGGCGGTATTCGCCCTGGGCAAAATAGATGTCCTGCCCATAGGTGAAGGCTCGCGCCGCCAGCGCGCGGGCCATGTCCGCAGCCTCGCCGCCGACGTGCACCCGGACATCGGCCAGGCGCTGCGAAAATCGCATCTCGAAGACATCGAGGAGACCCTCTGGCAGGGCCTCGCCCCGACCTGCCGACCCGTCGAGCCTGCTGCGCAGGCCGGCAGCGTCTCGCGGCCCGCCGTGACCGGGCATGTCGCCGTCCGCCATCGGTTCGGGCCCCGAGCGGTGATCCCGGCGGCCGGCGGGCAGCGCTTCCTCATGCAGCTCCCGATCGTCCGGCATGAGCCGCAGGTCAGGCGCTTCGACGTCGGTGCTGGTGGCGGCAGCCAGGGTGCCACCTTCCCCGCCCCCCTCGCCTGGACCACTGTCGCCACCGTGCTCACCCCCGCCCTCGCCGCTGTCGCCGGCGGCGGGTACAGGCCCCGCCTGCATCACCCGGTCGGCGATTTCGATTGCTTCCTGCTCGAGCGGGTCGCCGATCCCGGGCACCTGGGCCGCGCGCAGCAACTCGCGCCGGGCGCGACACGAGGGACAGCTGCAGCACTGTGGTCTCGGGCCGAAGAAGTGCTGCCCCGATTCCTGCCGCGCCGGCGTCGTGGCCCGGCGGCGGAGGTCGTGAAGCGGTCCGCCGTCAGCCATTTGCGCCCCCCGGAGAACTGTCCACGGCCCGGTTCATCGCCGCACCGTCACCGAGATCGGACCACGCACATGGATGCCGTGGGGATGGTACAGCTCGATGAAGTAGGTGCCTGGCGGCAGGCTGCGCCATTCGAGATCGCCAACCTCGGCGAGGCGGACCCGCCGGCTGCCGCCGTTGTCGTCGTCGCTGCGCGCGAACAAGCCGTAGCCGACACGCCAGAGCGTGACGAAGAACGCCAGCCCCGCGGCACGCGGATGTTCTGGCTCGGGCAACAGCACCACCCGGACGGAGCCGTTCCGGGCCACCGGGAAGTGGCGCGACTCGGGAAGGCGGGCGGAGATATCGAAGGTGGACGAGAAGCTGCCCGAGCTGAAGCGCGGCGTGAATTGCGTTTCTCTGGGTACGCGACCGGCAAGCTGGCTACCCAGCTCGCCGACATCCGGCGACCCCCCGGAGGGCAGCACTTCCGAGGCGACGACCTCTCGATCCTCGGGCCAGCGCTCGGCATTGACCCGGCGGTACGACGTGCGGCCGGTCCAGCCTTCGGTCCGCCGCTGCGTGGCGTCGGCTACGGTCTGGCTCAGGGAGACGCCGCCGGCCACATCGGTCCCCGAATTGCAGGAGTCGAAGGCGAGCGTGGCGTCGGTTGCGAATGGCAGCGGCGTCAGGCTGCGCGCGTCGCTGAGCGACAAGCCGTAGTTGGGCAGACCGGGCCACCCGTAGCGCAGGGTCATGAGCCCGGGCAGGCCGTGACTATAGGCGTTCAGACGCACGATGGACCCGGTTGGGAATGCGCCGATGAGCTCTGGCAGGGAATGGTCCTCGTCGATGAAAAATACATAGCGGGGGCCTCGGGCGCGAATCTGGGACGCAGATATGCCGGCCAGCCCGTGGCCAGTGCGTTCGACCAGCCAGACCACCGCAGGCGAACTGCCCAGCGCAGAGAACGGGTGGCGTTCGGCCGCACGGATGAACTGGTCGGCATGTCCGGCGCGTTGCTCGCCGGGGCCCGGCGAGCCGATCACCACCACGTGCCAGCGTTGCCCGGCGGGAAGGTCGGCGGGGGTCGTCACGGCCCCTGGCGCGGGCGATGCCACCTCCCGCTGGATGGCGCTGCGGCCGCTCCGTGCCTGCTGCAGCGAGTGGGTCAGTTCATGGGCGAGCAGGCGCCTGCCACCTGGCGTGTCCTGACGGTAGGCACCCGGTGCGAACGAGATGTCGCTACCCTCGGCGAAAGCCCGCGCCCCCATCGCCTCTGCCCGGCTGCCCGCCTCGGGCCCCTCGTGGAGCCGGATGGCGGACAGATCGGCGCCGAGGCGGGGTTCGAACCAGCGGCGTTCGCCGCTTGACAGCGGGCGTCCCGTATCGCCGTCGCCCTGCGCCTTCGGCCCTTTCGGGGTGGCGCGAATCGCCGGTCGCCCGGTGTCGCCGCGGAGCAGGCTGTCGGCGACGCGATCGGCTTCGTGCTCCGAATCGGCGGTCTGGTCGTCGGACGTGAAGAACGGCTGTTCCGTGCGGCCTCCCTGCCCGAAGAATGGACCCCGGGATGCGTGGCTCCGGCACCAGAATCGTCTGGCGGATCTACGCAAGGCTCACCTCCGGATCCCGGCTCATTGCAGGCGGTTCTCCTTGGCGAATTCGCGTCGGATGCTTTCCTCGGCGTCGTGCCGGCGCAGTGTCGACTCACCTCTCGCCAACGCCATCAGGCAGGCATGACGAACCGCGTTGGCGATCGCCCCGCCAGACAATTCGTGCTGGTTCGCGAGATCGGCCAGATCGAAGCCCGGCTCCACATCGACCACCTCCGGCAGCATCCGCCGCCACAGTTCGAGCCGCTCCCGAGCCTTGGGGATCGGGAAATGCACCAGATGCTCGAAACGGCGGCTGAAGGCGGAATCGACGTTATTGGAGAGGTTGGAGGCGAGGATCGCCAGGCCGTCAAACGCCTCGATCCGCTGGAGCAGGTAGGAAACCTCCTGATTGGCATAGCGGTCGCGGGCATCGCGCACCTGCGCGCGCTTGCCGAACAGCGCATCGGCCTCGTCGAAGAACAGAATCCAGTTCTTGCGCTCGGCCCGGTCGAAGACGCGGGCGAGGTTCTTCTCGGTCTCGCCGATGTATTTCGACACCACCATCGACAGGTCGATGCGAAACACCGGGCGACCGACCGTCTTGCCCAGCAAGGTGGCGGTCAGCGTCTTGCCGGTACCGGGTGGGCCGAAGAACAGTGCGCGGCAACCCGGACGCAACTTGCCGCGCATTCCCCAATCTTCCATCAGTGTGTGGCCATGCTCGACCCATGCGCGCAACTCGTCGATCCGCGTCCGGGTCTGCGTCGGTAGCACCAGGGCGTCCCACGCCAGGACGGTGTCCAGGATCTCCGCCGGGAAGTCGGAAGAGAGCCGCGGCGGGCGGGCCTGTCCGGTCAGGATCAGCTGCGCGATGTCCGGGTCGATCAGCAGCCGCCCGCTCATCGGCGGCTCGCCGGGCGGCGGCGACTCCAGTCTCAGGATGCCGTCGGCGAATATCGGCAGCCCACCGAGCAGCCGGGTCTGCCAGTGCAACCGGGCATCGAGATCCAGCCCTGCCAGCAGGAACAGCGCCGTGTCGCCGGTCGGCAGCACACCGCGATGCTGGTGACCCCTGACGCCGCCGAACAGCGCAATATCCCGACCCTGCCCGTGACAAGCCTCGACCGCCCGGTCGAAGAAATCGGGACGGACATGGGGCGCCAGCGTGATCGTCAGCAGGACGGTCTCGACTTCGTCCATCGGACGGCTGGCGAGGAAGGTCGCGAACGGGCTGCCGTCATCCGCGTCCGGCATCTCCGGCAATACCGGCGACCCGTCCTGGGCCGCATCCCCCAGTGCCTGCCTCAGCCGGATCTGCGCAAGCTGCTCCAGCCGCCTCAGCCATGCGGCCAGCAGGCCGGCCGCGCCGTCGTCCGGTAACGCGGGCGGGGGCGGTATCGCTGGCTCGGGCATGACGTGCTGGTCCATCGGGCACCTCCGGAACGATCCCCGGCGCCTGGCTTGCGCGCCGGGGAGAGATTGCTCAGGCGCCGCCGCGGCGGCGCCAGACCACAATCAGGATCAGCAGCAACAGTGCCAGCAGCAGCCAATAGAGCTTCGGCGGGGTAAGCCAGTCGTGCCCGCCGGCAGCAATGCCCCAGCCAGCCGGTCCCGAATAGATCGTGTCACCCAACAGGGTGACCTCGATCGGCGTCTCCGCGGTGGTGCCGTCGGCGAAGGTAAAACGGTAGCTGCCGTTCTGGCGGTCCAGCGCCTCGACCGGGCCGCCACCATCGAACCGGATCGAACTGCCGAAGCCCGGCCCCAGCAGTCGGCCGCTGGGCCGCCGGAAGGTGGCATCCAGCACCAGCGCGCCGTCGATCATCGACCACGAGAGTTCGGAAGCATCCAGGTCGATGGTGTCGAAGCGGGCGTAGACGGATTCGTACCAGTGCCGCTGGAGACGCCCGAAAAGGGCATCGTTGCGAGCCGACACGTCATAGACGAAATGCACCACGCCGACGGTGTCCGGCAGCCTGAAGGAACCGGTGTAGCGACCGTTGCCCTGATGAGTCATCGTGATCGCATTGGGCGAGAGCTTGAGCCGGTCGAGAAAGCCGGGATCGCCTGCCACCAACTGGTCATATTTCTGCACGCCCGGGCTGCCCGCATCGTCGGCGCCGGACAGTTCGACCGGATCGCCCGCCGAAAGCGTGTCGCCCATGTCCGCACCGGGCGTGAATACCCGCACCACCACGTCCGCATCCTCGATCGCGCGGTTCTGGTAATCGAGTTGGACCGAGACATCGACCGTGTCGTTGACCTTCTGGACGCGAACATCCGGGGCGCCAGCGATCCTCAGCCGCCGCTCTTCCGCGAAAGCGAAGAGCCGGAACTCGAGGTCCGGCCTCATTTTAGGCGGCAAGCTCAGGGAGACCCGGTATTCGCCCGACAGGTCGCGCCGCAGCTTGCTTCCCGCCATCCTGTCATTCGCGACGAGCGTGATGACACCGGAGTAGTTGCCGTAGATCCGCGGCTGGAAGTCGCCGAGGACATCCGCGCCGTCCCGGGTGACGCGCATCCCCGCCACCAGCTTGAGGAGGTCCGGCGTCTCGAAATCCCGGCTGAACGCGAACGAGAGCATCACCGCCTCGGCCCCGCGATTGACCTGAAACGGTTCGAGCGCATTGACTCCGGGAACGGCAGGATCAGGTTGCACCTTGCCGGAGAAATTGGCGATCGACTGCGGGCTGTTGCTCTCGAGCGCGGCACCGATCGAGTTCTGGAAAGTCGCGCCGATGTCGCTCGGCACCGCATCGACGCCGGTGAAGGTCGAGCCATTGTCGGTGATCAGGCTGGCGCCCCGGTTGTTACCGCCCAGGTTCTCCAGGGTCGAGAGATAGGTACCGGACGGATTGCCGATCCCGATGGTGACGATCTTGTGCCCGCTGGTCGCCGGGCAGTCCGGCGGATTGATCGGGGTCGCCGGGCTCACGAAGGCACAGCCGGATTCGGCGATCATCGGCGCGATGTTCTGCTCGCCGTCGGAGAACAGCACGACGACGCGCGGACGGCTCGCATTGTTCGCCTTGGTCATGCCGTCCGACAGCCCCTGCCCCATCGCGGTCCACCCGCCTGGCGTCAGATTCAGAAGGGTCGGAATATTGGCGAACGAGGCCGAAGGGTTGCCGCCGCTCAGCACGTCGAACATCGCCGTCGACGAGGCATTGACCGAGGTATCGAAGAAGGTCACGCCTACGCGACTGCCAGCCGGCGTGTCACCACCGGCCGCCTGTTCGATGAACGGCAGGAAGGTGAGCACTCCTGTCTTGAGTGCGCCCCACCGTGTCCCGGCGCCCGAACTGCTGCCCATGCTGCCCGACTTGTCGAGCACGAAGACCAGGTCGAAGGCCTGCTTCGGCTGCAGAAGGTCGACGGTGTAGAAATTCTGGCAGGATTCGAAGCCGCCGCCATCGATCGTTCCAGTCAGCGAAAACTGGACGGTGCCCAGACTGGCCGTGGTCGGTGCGGTCACCGTCACCGGCTGGGACGAACTGACCGAGGCGACGTCAGTCGCCCCCGCCGGCAGCGAAACCGTAAGTCCGTTGGCACAGGTGAACGAGGTGACGAAACCGCTGCCCGTGGTGGTCGGCGTGCAGGATACCGTCGTCGGAAATCCGGCGGTGGCCGCCAGTTCCCAGAACACGTTCTGACCGACCGGACTGGTCAGGGCGAGGATCTGCTCGCTGACCCCGGCGGTCGTTCCGAAGCTGGCAGAGTTGTTCTGGGCCGGCACACAGGCCGCCACACCGCTATCGTTCAGATTGAGGTCGATGAGTTGGGCCTGAAGCGGTGTTGCCACCATCAGGACCATGGCAAGCGCCGGCGCAGCGGCAAGGCGCCTAGTTGCCCCATCCGGTATCAGTCGCATCGTGTCACCTCCCTTTCCGCTTTCCGCCGAAAGCATCTCTAGTCAATCGATCCATCGGACGCTGAGGGGCCGTTCCATCCACGGCAGCGCGATCAGGCCGAAGCCCCATGGCAGGCGCCCGATCAGCACGTCCTGTGCGCGAGTCTCCACGACGAGGACCGGGCTGCCATCCGTGTGGGACAGAAGTCCCGGTCGTAGCAGGAACTCCGACCTCAACCAGTCCGGCGAAGCCGAGTGCAGCGCACGCCAGTGGCCCAGAACCGCGGCCAGCATCCGGTCCGCCGCAGCGCAGGCCTCCTCATCCGGCAGGTCGGGCAGCAGAACCGCCTCCGGTGCGAGTCCCACGAGAACCTTGGCCAGCACCAGATGCGCCTCCTCCGCCGTCACGGTGCCGAACGCGACATGCCCGAGTAGCCGGACAGCTCGGTGCCGGGCCTCGGCGACGGCAAAGGAACCGTCGTCGAGGTATCCGCTGCGGCTGAACAGCTCCGCCAGGAAGGGATGAACCAACACCAGCCCTGCATCGGCCACCGGGATCCGGGTCTGATCGGTTTCTGCCCTCGATCGGGCCGTGACGGTTCGCGACTGCGGATCGCGACCGAGCGCCGTGTCAGCGCCGGGCGCTCGGGCGAGCATTTCGGAAGACACTTGGCTGGCTGGCCCGGCATCGCCTGTTGCAGCAGCCTCCGATTCCCCGCCGGACCCGGTTGGCTGGCCCTCTGACGGTGCACGTGCCCCGACGCGGCGCGCCCGCAGGGCCACCAGGAAGTCCTGCCGGTAGCCCTCGGGCATTGCCCTCAGGACAGCGCGAAGGCGAGGGGCCGCCGTCCCGAGCGCCTGCGCGTCGACAAACAGCGATGCCCATCGCTCGGAGGAATCGCCACGATGCGGCGCCACCATGCGAGGCCGGGCGACGTGGAGGTCCAGAACCGACTGCCAGAACCGCCACCGCAATTCATGCCGCAATCGCCCCGGTGCACCGCGCGGCACCAGTGCCGCGGCAAGTCCGGCCGCGGCCCTTCTCGGCGCGGTCGGCAGGCCGCGCGCCAGCAACCGGGCCATCTGCTCGTCCGAAAGTGCAAGGACGAGCCGTTCCAGGGTCTGCGGATGCGCCGCGGCGCGGATTGCGAGTTCGCCCTGCGCGCCGAGCGGCAGGTCGGCGACCAGCTTCGCCACCCAGCCTGGCGCGGCCGCAAGGTCTGACCACCACGGCAACCAGCCGTGCATAAGATAGTGTCGGAGCGCCTCCAAGCGCGTCGCCGCCGGCGTCACCTCCGAGCGACCGATCGCCCGGCCGCGCGGCGCTTCGCGCGCGGCGTCTTCTTCCGCCTCCGGCCACCGGCTCACCCGTGCCAGGCCGTCCTCCGCTGCCGCGCGCAGTCTGGCGAGGAACAGATCCTGCCAGTCCGGCCCGGATATCCGCCCGAGGTCCAGCTCCAACCGCTCGATCCGGAGCACCCGCGCGCCGGCATGACGGTCCAGAACCTGCGCCAGCGCCAACGCCGCTGCACCCTTGCACATGTCCGAGAGTACATTCTGAATTCCTGCCGCCCGGGTGTCGCTTCCGGTGGCTATGTCGATGGTCTGACGCATGATCCGGTGCATCTCGTCACCCGTTCAGCAAGGCATTGAGCGCGGCAACCAGGTCGTTGCGCGCCGTCGCCGTGGTCGCCACCGGCGCGCCGGGCATGATCTCGGTGTCGAGCCACGCAAAGAAGCGGGCCTCGAACGTGTCGAACGAGCCCGGCGCGGCCGCGCTGCCCGGGACCTCGCGATCGACCCAGCGGATCTCGGGAAAGATGTGTGCCGGACAGGACTGGCGGATCATCCGGGTAATGTGGCGGCGAAATTCCGGGTCGCGGAACCGGTGCGGACGGGCCGGGACGCGGGCGCTTCCGATGCTGGCAAAATCGCGCGCGTGGCCCGAAGGCAGCACCACCACGACGCGGTGGGAATAGGGGTCGGACAGGGCCGGCCCTTCGCCGTCGGGAATGTCCAGGAAGACGTCGGTGCCGGATTGCGGGCGCAGCAGCAGAGTCTCGACGATGTGGAAGCCCTCGCCGCCGTAGCGATCGTAGAGCAGGTCGACGAGCGCATCCCGCGCCACCTCCGCCCCCGGGCGATCGGTAAAGGACGCCGGGGCGGCGGCGATCAGGCGATCGTCGAAATCGACGAGGTCGAGCGTCCAGCTGCCGGGTCCCACCTCCAGGATCCGCCAGTGCCAGTCATCGAGCGCGAATTCGAGCATGCGCTCCACATCCGCCTCTGCCGCCGCCACCGCAGCGGCTTCGGACGGGTCGGAGAACTGCACGGTTGCTTCGAGCATGATTCGGTCGGTATGCCCCGCGCCAGCCCATAGCTGCCACGACTTGACGAAGGGCGGCGGCGACGCCGCATCGACGAC
The DNA here is from genome assembly GCA_020445765.1 of Rhodocyclaceae bacterium. Taxonomy (GTDB): domain Bacteria; phylum Pseudomonadota; class Gammaproteobacteria; order Burkholderiales; family Rhodocyclaceae; genus Cognatazoarcus. The sequence goes on from JAGRFY010000071.1 coordinate 69,417, forward strand.
TGCAAAATGGACGGAAAGCGGCATCAACAGCCTCCGCCGGGTCCGGACGCGCAGACCACTCTGGAAGTCGATCCGACGCTCCATCGCAGTGCGCGACTGGGCGATCAGCATGTGCGCCAGCCCCTGGCGTACCGGTATCGCCGCCGCCGCCGCCGCCGGGAGGTTCGGGAAACCGGTCGCGCCGTGCGCGATCACCGGCGTGCCGGCGGCGGTCCCGCTTCGCAGGACATAGCGTCGGTTGTTGCTTCCGCCGAGGTCCATGACGTCGTAGAAACCGGCCCGCCCCGACAGTCGCAGCACTTCCCGCGCCCGCGCCACCGCCTCGCCCCGGGTCGGAACCGGCACGGGTGCCGCGAACACCGGCGTGCCCTCCAGCTGCAGTTGCCACCGATATCCCGCGCTGCTCCGCGTCACGGTGATCAGGCCGCCGTCATCCCATTGCGACGGATCACCGAACGCCTGCAAGCGCAGCGCGTGGAGCCGCCGCAGGGCGTCGAGAAAGGCCGCCTTCGAGCGCAGCAGCGCCCGGTTCACCGCCAGCCGCCGGGCAACGATCCGCTGCGGCAAAGCGGCCAGGTTGACCGTGGTGCGCAGCAACGCCTTTTGTCCCCAGCGATGCAACTCCTGCCCCCATGCGGCCATGTCCTCGCCCTGACGCGCCAGCAGGTGATCGAGCATCCGGTTGCGACGATCCACCGCGGTCTCCCCATCTTCGACCGCGCCGGCCAGGGCGGTGGCGTAGGTGTTGGCCGGGTCGGCGACGAAGGCGTCCCACGGTGTGCTTGTGTCGCGGCGAACCAGCGCGTCCAGCCCGTCGAGCGAGTACAGAGGTCGAGTGAAGTAGGTGCTGTCCTCGCCCACCGATGGCGAGAAGAGGCGGTTGATGCTGGCCAACTGCTCGCTGGCGTCGCCGAGGAACTGTTCCATCAGCAGCAGGAAGGCTCGCAACTGCCGCACCTGCTGCTTCCGCTCCGTGGTCGCATCGGCCGGGAGGCCCACTTCGCTGACGCCATAGATCGCAGGCAGGTCGTACTGGAACGGGTAGTAGTCGCCGATCTCGAATGCCGTCCCGCCGCTGATCGGCGGTGTCGGCTCATGCTCGGGAAGCCGGGCCGTCGATTCGGCTTCCGCCCGCCGCGCGGCGACCAGCGCCTCGACGCGGGAATGGTCGTAGGCGATGGCCACATCGTCCCGGACGAACACGATCCGGCACTTGGGCACGCTCAACTGCGGGCGGTGGCGCGCGATGTCGACGAGCCGCAGGCATTCGGCTGCGCGGGCGGTGATCACCCGGTTGTTGATGAAGTTGGATAGCGACAACTCGGTTACCGCGATCACCTCGCGTCCAAGCGGATTGTCCGGGCTGGGCCGGGTCGCAGTCGCGCCCCGCTGTGCCAACAGCAGCCTCAGGATGTCCGAGACGAGCACCTTGTCGATCCGCACCAGGCGCTCTCCTTCCGGCGGTGCAAGCACGCCATGGGCCAGCAGCGGGCCGTCCAGGATGTCTTCGTTACCGAGTCCTTTCGCCCGTGCGGCATCGGCATCGATGAAGCGCAATGGCGGCGTCAGACCGCGGTCGATGTCGGTCAGAATGTCAGCCAGGAGTTCTTCCAGCCCGGTCGTCCGGGCCACCTCGATCCGCGCGTTGACGCCGATTTCCTGTATCCGGGAGACCGCGATCTCCAGCGGCGCTTCGGTGAGGTTGCGCCACGAGCGAAGGTCGCGCCCCACCGTGACGGCTGCCGCCCGGGCCCGGGCCACGCGGTCGAGGAACTGCGCGCCAAGCGATGTGCCGGGCACCATGCTTTCGACCTCGCCCCGGGCCGCAGCGAGGAGCGGCGGCAACGCGCTGGCCGGAAGCACCGGCGCATTGACGACGCGCATGACCAGCCATGTCTCGGTGGCTGCAGGACCGCCCGGCCCGGTGTGATCGAGGCTTGCGCGCCCGTAATAGGTGAGGCTTTCCTCGAGTTGCCGCCACGGGTTTGCCGGGTTCAGCATCGTGACGGCGGTCAGCGTGCGGTCGCCGTCGAGAAACGGCGCAGCCTCGGGCTCGTCCCAATGGGGGAGCGCGATCTCGATCGCGACCGTGACGGGGCCGACGGCTGGCTGGAAGCCATATGTGTTGGAATTCAGCGTGTTGTCGCGAAAGGCCAGCAGCGCATCATGGAGCCCCCCCGGCAAGACCGGCGCGCTACCGACGGGCGGCGTATAGGACAAGGGCGGGGATTGCCCGGGATCGGCGTAGTACGCGACGTGGTCGGACACCGAACGGCTGACCCGCGCATCGCTCAAGAGGTAGTGATCGACGAGCCGGTGGCGCAGGTCCTCGTGGGTGACCGGCGCCACCGGCAGCACTTCCGATGCAGGCGGCATCGCAGGCGTCGCCCGCCCACTGCCGCTGGCGATCAGGTCGGCGACATCGAGGTCGAGCTTCAGCCCGATTTCGGTCATCGCGTAGCAGAACGCCTCGAGGATGGTGATGCCCGGATCGTGATGGTTGTGATCGGTCCAGGTCGTCGCAGCGAGCTTGCGGACCCGCGCCAGCGCCGCTTCGCGCAGTCGCGAGAAATCCTGACTGGCCCGCTTGGGCGGCTCGCGAGAGATGGCGGGGGCGTCGGCCATCGTCGGTCAGTGCTCCACCGCGGCGAGCTTCGCCTCGAGTCTGTCGACCCGGTCGGCAAGTTCCCTGACCGCATTGACCAACACGTAGACCAGCGCGCTGCCGTCATAGATCCGCAGTTCGTCCAGGCCGTCCATGGCCGAGGCCTCGGTCCGGACCCTCGAAACGGTCTCCGGCATGACGGTCTCGATCTCCTGCCCGATCACGCCGACACCCCGTGCACCGCGCACCGTTCCCGCCTTGCCGTTGTAGGTGAACGTGACCGGGCGGATCCTTCTCACCGCATCGAGCCCTGCAACGTAATCGGCCACATCCTCCTTCAGCCGCGCATCGGAGGGCGTCGCCCAGTTGCCTCCCCCGGCGCTCTTGATCGCATTGCCTCCGACATGCAACGGCGTGTTGGCCGCGTTGGTCAGCGTCGCCGTCGTGCCGATCAGGACCTCGCCGTCCTTGGCGATGGTCATCCGCGTGTTCGCCGCGGTGCCGCCCTGCGAGAAGAACATCTGCACGCTCGCCGGCGCATTGAAGTTCACTTCGCCGGTCTGACGCTGGCGGATCGCGAAATCCTGATTGTTGGCGCGTGCCCGATGGGCGAAGTGGGCCGCCGAGGCCTGCGCCCCGGCGCCGCGATAGATCACCGCCTCGCCGAATCGCACCTGATCCTTGGCGCCGCCATTGGGCGCGAGATCCACCTCGAATCCATAGGTCGGCGCGGCGCCGGCAAAGACCGCGCCGATGCCGACGAGGTTGCCACCGGAATAGGCGACCTCGCCGCCCGCCAGGGTTTGGAACGCGCCGCCGCTGCCGGTACCGACGTCGACGAAGGCGGTACCGTCGTGGATCTGCAGGTTGGCGCCGTCGAAGCGCAGGGTCCCGAGCGTGGCGTCACTGCTGCCACCGATTCTGAGCCCACGGTTCAGCGCCAGCGTGCCGTCGCTTGCATCCACGCTGAGGCCGTCATCCTGTTTCGAGAGGAAGCTGTCAAAGACGTCGGCGAAATCGGAGCCGGAAGGCCGCTCGCCGTCCTGGAACTCCTGCTTCATATGGGCACGTGTGCGTTCGGTCATGGGCGGAACTCCTTGGTGACTGTGCGGCGGTCTGTTCGGGCTCGGTCGTTCATGGCTTGATCAGGACCCCGCGACGGTGAAATCGAGACCGACGATCATGTAACCGATGCCGAGTCGGGCAACCCCCTGGCAGGACTCGGTTCCGGCGAAGACCGGTTCGATCAGATGTTGCGGGTGGGACACCAGAACCGCATGGGGGCGCGTACTGGCGGCGGCCTCGACCGGGCGTCCGACGATGAAGTCCTCGCCGATCACCATTGCGGCCAGGGCGGGCTGCGGGTCGGCGGCGACGACAAAATCCGTACCGATCTCCATGAAACCGATGCCGCTCCGGGGGCGACCGTCGAAGGCGTGGTAGACATCGAATCGGGTGACGTAATCGACGTAGTCCCGGTCCTCGACGAACTTCAACAGTTCCGAGCGGTAGATGCGCGTCCCGAAATTGATGTCGCGGCCCTCCTCGAAGGCCCATGGCGACAGAAATCGCTGGAGGTCGGTGCCCAACTGCTCCGAGTAGTAACCGGGGTCGAAGCCTGCGCGGAACGCCACCCGGGCGCGCACCCGCACCCGCTCATAGACCGGGTGGATGACATTGATCCGGGCGAAGGGCGTTGAGATGCCGTCATCGGTGAAATCGCGGATCTCCTGCATCAGGGTCTCGCCCGCCCGCGGCTCCAGCCGGTTCGAGGATTGCGAGAGCCGCAGGTTGGGGATCACCACCAGCGCGACCTCGCCGACCGCAGCTTCGGCCTCGGCATCGCTATGAGCCAGGGCGCGGAGCTTGAAAATGCCGGGAAACGCCTCCAGCAGTCGGTGCTCGAAATCCCAGGTGGTGACAGCCCGGTCGCGGTGGCGGAGTCGCTCGGCACTGCGTTCGAAGAAATCGCGGTCGCACTCCGGTGCACGTCCACCGAAGGACGGATAGGGCTGGGCCACCGCCTTGATCGCCGCCTGACGGGGGTCGAGCCTGGCGATTGTTCCCTTGGGCAGCCCGGCCTGCAGATGCGCCGCGTAATCACCGAGATCGCCCTCTGGCGCGAACACCACGGTCGCCGCCTGGGCTTCCGCCTTCGACGTGCGCGCGGCGGCTCCCGCAGCGCCCCACAGCGTCGCGCGGAGCCATGTCAGGCCCGCGGGCATGGCGGTGTGGGTGGTGGTGGCGTCCGCGCCGACGGCGACGGCGACGATGCCCGGGGTCTGGAACCGGCGCGTCTCGTCCACCACCAGTGCCGACGGGGGCAGCGCCACCCAGCGATCGCCGCTGAGGTAGGACCACGCGATGTCGCCCGGCGCAGGCGGTTCCGCCACGGTCGCGGTACCCTCGTCGACCTGGAACAGGACCGATACGGTGCCCGGCGCGTCGAAATCCTTGAAGCCGAGCAGCAGTTCCGCCTTCGGGCTCATGTCCGGCGCACAGCGGGCAGGCGAGGTGCCGCCGCCGGTGGTATAGCCTTGCGCGCCGAGCGTGTAGAACCGACCGGGCGACTGAACATCGCCGGGTGCAAAGCCCGACCGGGCGCCATAACCGAGCCGCAGGCCCGAGAGCATCGGCGTGTAGGGCGCGTTCGGCAGTCTCGGCTCCGGCCCCGCCCCGGGCGCGCTGGCATCGTATCGCGCCAGCGCCACCGCAGCCTTGGCGTATCGCTTGGCAAACGCCTCATGGCCAAAGGCATTGAACGGCACCTCCAGGGCATAGGGCACGCCGAAGGTGGAGAGGTCGTCGTTCGTCGGGCCGATCAGCTTGAGCCGCAGAAAGCCACGCCGGGTCCCCGGCTCGTAACGCTCAGCCTGTGCCAGGTCGGGCATCGCGACACGCGAGCGCGAGCCGAAGGCACTGGCGATGGCTGCGTCCGAGTAGGACACATGCTGGCTGCCGCCGACGGGGCCGAAGAGCCGCAGCACGCCCGCCGGTCCGGTCAGCCGCTGAGCCCAACTCCGCCCGTCGAGGAGATCCACGACAGCGGTGAAACTTGGCCGGAAGGCCGTGGTGAGGACGCCGTCCCGGAAGTCGAAATACTCCGCATAATGGGTCAGCAGGTCGTCGGGAAGGTCCTGCCAGGTGAAGTCCAGCGAGAGCCGTGTCAGGCGCTTGGCGAAGGCCTCCCGGCAACCGATGTAGAAATTCGCACCGATCCCGGGCGTCGGCGTGAAGACCGGCATCGGCTTACCGGTGTCCAGCACGCGCTGGTCGTTCTGCACGATCAGATCGGCAACCCCGTCCACCTCGACCGTGAGGTCCACCGCCCGCGCCGTCAGCCCGGCGAAAAGTCCGGCCCGCCCGCTGTCCGAGCGCACCCGGCATCGCAATACCGGCCAGCGGGCGGCGGGCGCGGCCGTGCCGGCATGCAGCTTGGCATCGTAATCAACCACTGCCGGCTGGTCTTCGCCCAAGCTCGCCTTCACTGTCATCTGCGGCCCGGTGGGCCCATCGGACAACTGGACGGAGGCCGTCTCGGGCACCAGCCAGCCCTCCTCTCCTGTCAGATCCACCCGCACCAGGGCGGTCAGCACCTGGGCGCTCATCGCCGCCTGGGCAGTGAGCGCAAGGGTAAGGGTGACCGTCCGCACCCCCTCGGCCATCCGCAGCACCGGATCGGCGACGGCAAAGCCGGGATCGATCTCGGTCATGGTCTGGTCGACCGGCCCGGCGGTGAACGGGTCCGAGCCGAAGGTCGGCCAACTCCCGGTCTTGGGCAGGGCACCCGCACGAAACAGGCGCGCCCTGCCCTGGCGGTCGAGCGCCACGACCTGCCGCTCGATCCGCGACAGTGATGCTTGCGTGACGATGGTCTCGCGTTCGAGCTTGTACTTGAGCGGTTGCCCGGCGGCGTCGGTTCCGGCGTCGAGTACCGTCCCTGCCTTCAGGCGATGCGCGGTCGTGGTGGAGGCCGGGGTGAAGATCACATGTGCCCGGTCCGGCGCCGCGGCGCGCCGCCCGAGCCCCAGGACGTTCCCGAAATAGTGGGCGAGATGGCGGGCGGGCAGACGATTGAAGTCTTGCTGAAGATGGCCGAACGCCTCGAAGAAACCGAGCAGCAGCGCAAGCTGCGGTGCCATGGCGTTCTCGCTCGCCATCAGGCGGGCCAGCCCAGCGTCGTCGAGGATCGCGCCCGTGCCGCCATCGCGAAGATCGTCGAAGAGGGCACCCCAGTCACCCACCGCGTGGCCCGAGACCGAGTGAAAGCGCAATTGCTCGGCCGCCGCCGCCGCATAGGCAAGCAGATCCGACAGACCGCGCTCGTCACATTGGATGTAGCCCGCCTCCATCCCCGGCAGGGTCCGCTGTAAGCGGTTGGTGCCACCCGCCCTCAACAGGCTGGCATGGCGGTGGAAGGAAGCGGCGGCGTCAGGCATTGGTTGCCTCCGCCAGATAGAACGGGAAGACCAGATTGTTGCGCGTGTTGGTCGCGCGAACGATGTAGTCGAGCCGGATCTCGACCACCCCGTCGTTGTCGGCCAGCCGCTCGACCCGTACCGCGCTCAACTCGACTCGGGGCTCGAAGAACAGCACCGCCGTCTCGATCTCGTGCCGAAGCAGGGTGACGAAGGTGGTGGACAGCGGGCCGAAGACCAGAGCCTCCCGCCGCCAACCGAAGGTCGGACGCAACACGCGCTCGCCGGTGCGGGTCGATAGCAGGATGCCGAGGCTCTGGCGGATATCCTCTTCCGCCTCGGCCATCTCGACGCTGCGCCCCTGATCACGAAAGGTCGGGGGAAAGCTCCAGCCGCGTCCGAGAAAGCCCTTGTCCATGGTCATCCACCGATCAGCACGGTCGGCTCACCGGCGACGATGGCACCGCCATGTGCGGTGCTGTCGCCCATGCGGGCCGCGGGCATGCCGCCGATCAGGACCGTCGCGGAGCCGGTGATCACCGTATCCGGTGGACCGACGCAGACCAGCATGTCGCCGAGCCTCAGGGCTGGCAGGCCACCGATCAGCACGGTGGGCGCACCGGGCCCCACCGCCGGGCCACCGACATGGGGCACGACGCCTGTCACCATCGGGCAGACATGCATGTCAGTGAGCCTCGCTGCGGGTGGCATCCGGCCCTCCTAGTTGATCATGACGAGCGTCCCCGAGATCTCGAGTTGCCCGGAACTGGACATGCTCGCCGAGGCGGAACCTTCCGCCGTCAGCGAAGCCGATGCATTGACGTTCACATTCACCCCCTCCAGTGACGCATCCGTCGCAGCCTGGACGCTCACCGCGGCGGCGCTCTTGATGGCGACCCCTTCCGAGCTCAGTGCGATGCTGTTGCCGTTCTGGTCCTCGAGCCGGATGCCGCCGTCGTCGTCGGACAACACCACCTTGTTGCCGCCGGGGGTTGCCAGCGTCATCACCTTCTTTTCATCGTCGAAGACCACCTGAAGGCCTTCGCGCGAAGTGAAACCCTTCAGCGCGTTGTCCGCCTCGGAATCCTCGGGTGGCGGCATGGCACTGGAATGCAGGCCGCCGAGGATCACCGGGTAGGCCGGATCGTCATGAAAGAAGCCGACCACGACTTCATCATCGGTTTCGGGCCTGAAATAGGTCCCTCGGCCGTTCCCTGCGTCGAGGGTGGCGAGCCGTGCCCAGACGCCCTCTTCGTCGAACCCGGCGACCGGGATCTTGACGCGGATCCGGTGCTCACCTGCGGGGTCGTCGGCGATCGCGGTCACGATGCCCACTTGCAGACCCGAGACAGCAGGGCCGATCGCTGCGGACCTGGCGACACCAGGACGTTTGCATCGGCGCAGATCATCTGGGAGGCGTGGAGCGGCAAGGACTGGCAGCGCCTCGACAGTCTCTCGGACGGCACCGTGGCGATGAGCCGAAGCGGCCACTGGCTGATCCGCGTACCGCGTTCCGCAGTGCTGCAGCGGGACTACCTCGGCATCTACCGGGCATCGGACAGCGAGGCGGGCGAACTGCGCGCGCCGCTTTTCTGGCTTCGCGCCCGAGTCGCGGATGGCCGCTTCGAACGGGCACCGCAACTGCGCGCGATCCGCCTCAACACCGTCCCTGCAGTGCAGGCGCGGACCGTGCGCGAGGAGATCCTCGGTGGCGCCGACGGACGCCGCAACCAGCGCTTCCAGCTGGCCAACAAACCGGTCCTGCCCGAGAGCCTGGTCGTCACGATCGATGATGGTATCGGGGAGCGCCGATGGACGATCGTCGCCGACCTGCTCGCCTCGGGCCCCACCGACGAGCATCTGGCGCTCAACCCGACGACCGGAGAGCTCGCCGCCGGCGATGGGCGCAACGGCGCAATACCGGTTGCCAACATCCATGCGCCGGACAGCAACGTCATTGCGCGCGAGTATCGCTACGGCGGCGGCCGCACCGGAAATGTCCCGGCAGGAGCGATCCGCAACCTGGTGGGCACGATACCCGGAATCGATGCCGGCAAGACGCACAACCTGTTTGCCGCCTTCGGAGGCAGCGACGAGGAATCGCTGGACGAAGCGAAGAAGCGCGCCCGCGGGCAATTGCGCGCGCGGGATCGCGCCGTCACCGCCGAAGACTTCGAAGTGCTCGCCCTCTCGGCCGGCAACGTCGGCCGGGCGAAGGCGCTGCCCCTTGCCCACCCCGGCTTCCCGGGGGCCCGCGTTCCAGGAGCCGTCACCGTCATCGTGGTTCCCGACAGCGACGACCCCGCGCCAACCCCCAGCGACGGTCTCCTGCGCACGGTATGCGCCACGCTCGACACCTACCGCCTGCTCACCACCGAAGTGCACGTCGTCGCCCCGCGCTACGTCCCGGTGCAGGTGCGAACGCAGGTGATCGCCCGCGACGACGCGGACCCGGACAGGGTCAAGGACGCGGTCGAAGCCGCGCTCGCCGCCTACCTCCACCCTCTGGTCGGCGGTGACGACGGCAGCGGCTGGCCCTTCGGCGGCACCGTGCGCTATTCGAAGGTACTGCACCGGGTGTTTGCCGTCGATGGTGTCGACAGCGTTCCCGATCTTTCGCTGGTCGTCGACGGCGAGGAGCACGAACCCTGTCGGGACATCTCCATCGCCGCGATCGCTGCCGACGCCCTGGTGTATTCGACCGATCACCAGATCGAGGTCGTGCCGGCCGCGGAAGCTGGAGAGCCGTGATGAACGCCCCGTCGCGCCTGCCCCACGTGCCCGCGCCCCCCCACGACCCCGACTCCCTGCTGCTGGCCGGCTGGGTCGGACCGGAGCCGGCCCGGGGATTCCACGTCCTGCGCCTGGACCGGGTCGAACTGGACGCCGAGCAGCGCGCGCTTCGGCTCGCGCCGGCGCCCGACAGTGCGCGCCTGCTCTCCGAGCCGAGCGGCGGCTTCGGCGGTCATCACCTGCCCGACCACCTCGCGCTCGATGCGGACGGCGAACTCTATCTCGTCGATCGACAATCCGCATCGCTCTCTCAGCTGGATCGCTGCGCCTGCCGCTTCGTGCCGCTGCCGCGCTTCGTCTCCGCTCGGCCCGGCACCACCCGCACAGAATCCCGGCCCGCCGCGGTACCGCTGAACGTGCTGTCCGACCCCCAGGGCATCGCCGCGCACGACGGAGACCTCTACATCGCCGACCGCGGCCACGCCCGGGTGGTTCGCTTCGCGATCGCCGGATGGCGCCAGCGCGACGCGTTGGCACCGCCGTCCCAGCGCCCGTCCATCCGCTGGCAGCCCACCGGGCTGGCCTTCGACCACGACGCCACGCTCCATGTCTCCGACCCGTTCAATGGTCGCATCGACCGCTTCGACCGTCACGGCCAATGGCAAGGCGCGGTCGAAGGCCTCCCGGGCGTGACGCACCTGGCGGTGGATGGTCTGGGTCACCTCCACGCGACGGTCCTCAGGGGCGTGGAGGTGACCCAGACCATGCCCACCGCCCCCACCAGTGGCGTGGCACGGGTATTGGACTCCAACGTCCCCGACTTCAGTTGGCATGCGATTCGGCTCGTCGGCCTGCCACCAGCGGCACGCGTCGGAATCGAGTTGGCCACCACCAACGACGGCATCGACACGCTGCGATTCGACGACTGGTACCGTGTGCCCAGCGGCGCCGCGCAGCTTTCTGCCGAACTGCCGCTGATCGGCCGCTTCGGCCGACGCCTGTTCGTGCGCGTTGTCGGCCCGGATGCCGAGCGCATCGGCGCCATCACGGCACGCGGCGGCTACGTCGTCGCCATCGCGGAGGGCCGCGCCACTCGCCTGCAATCCGATCTCGCGCGTTTCGCCACCGGTTTCCCACCACCCGCACTGCCTGTGGACGCGAGCGGCAACCTGCGCATCGACTGTGCGAGCGGCCCCGCCGTGTTCGACCGACGGGGCCGGCGACTGGCGGACGAACAGCTTGCCATCGTGCCGCGATACGTGCGCTCGGGCGAGTATCTCAGCACCGCCCTCGACTCGCGCATCGACGCCTGCATCTGGCACCGCCTCGAACTCGACGGCCGCGTGCCGCCGCACTGCAGCGTGCGCGTGCAGGTCACCACCGCCGACCTCGAGCTCGGCGAGGGCGAACTGGCCGATCTGCCGGAGCACGCCTGGACCACGCCGATCGTCGCCGGTGCCATGGCGGGGCGATGGGACTGCCTCTTTCGGGCGCCGCCAGGCCGTTACCTCTGGCTGCGGCTGACGCTGACCGGAGATGGCCACCGCACGCCGACGATCGACTCGCTCGTCATCGAGTTTCCGCGCGTCAGCCTGCGCCGCCATCTGCCGGCGGTGTTCGGTGCCGATCCGGCCGGCGCCGACTTCACCGACCGCTTCACCGCCGTGTTCGACGCCACGCTGCGCTCGATCGAAGGCCATGTCGATCGCCAGGCAGCCCTCTTCGACCCCCTCGCCACACCCGCCGACGCAACGCCGGGCGGCACCGACTTCCTCGGCTGGCTGGCCGGCTGGATCGGCGTCAGCCTGTCGCGCGACTGGTCCGAGGTACGGCGCAGGCACTACCTCAAGCAGGCGGCCCGCCTCTACCCGGCGCGCGGCACGCCCGAGGGCTTGCGCCAGCAGTTGCTGCTGCTGCTCGGCTTCGACCACGCCTATCGCCAGCGCTGCCTCGCCGAACGCCCGCAGCGACGCTGCGTCCCGGAGCCGGTCAACTGCGCGCCGCGACCGGCCGCGCAACCCGCCACCCCGCCCCCACTGCTGCTCGAGCACTACCGCCTGCGACGCTGGCTGTACGCCGGCCACGGTCGCCTCGGCGACGACTCGATGCTGTGGGGCAGCCGCCTCGTCGATCGTGCGCAGCTCGCCGGCGGCGGGCAGCAGTCGTCGGGCAGCGCCGTCGTCGGCCGCAGTGCCCTCACCGCCACGCCGGATCCGCTGACCGACCCGTTTCGCTTGCATGCCTACCGATTCAGCGTCTTCGTGCCCGCCCGAGTGCGCGAGCAGGCGGGCGAACGCCGCGCCCTCGAACAGTTGCTGGCACGCGAGGCACCGGCCCACACCGAGGCCGAGGTGCACTACGTGGAGCCACGCTTCCGTGTCGGCGTGCAAGCCATGATCGGGCTGGACAGCGTCATTGCGCGGACGCCGATCGGCGTCCGCCTGGACGAGACCGAGTTGCGCCGCGGCAGCGTGCTGGGCGGACGACGCCGCGGCCGCGGCTTCGCGGTCGGCGACGCCCGCATCGGCAGCGGCAATCGCCTCGGCTAGCCACCGACCCCTGCAGGAGGACAAGACCATGAGTTGCCAGCACGATCATCCCGACGACGCGACCTGCAGCGAGTGCGAGTTCGAAGCGCCGACACGCAATCACTTCTTTACCGGCAAGATGATGGGCGCCGGAGAGTTCCAGACCGAACAGGACTACCACGCGGAGAAGATGCGCCACCACAACCTGCGCCTGCACGGCTGGGGCGTCGTCTGTGGTCTGAAGGTGCACCAGCACCCGTCGATGGAATGCCACAATCGCTACGTCGTCATCGAACCGGGCAGCGCCATCGATTGCTGTGGCCGCGAGATCATCGTCCCCCACGCCGAGGTTCTCGACGTGGCCCGCCACCCGGCGGTCGAGCGCCTGCGCGAAGATCCACGCGCCCACACGCTGCAGATCACGCTGTGCTACCGCGAATGCCCCACCGAAGAGGTACCGGTCCTCTACGACGACTGCGGTTGCGACGAGGCGCGCTGCGCCCCCAATCGCGTGCTCGAGTCCTACGCCTTCGACATTCGCGTGGACCCGCCGCTGAGCGAGGCCGCTTGTCCCGAAGCCGCCGCCGCGGCCTTCGTAAGCTCGGACCCGTCGGTCGGCCCCCGCGTCATCCCTGCGGGCGCCAACGGCGTGCTGCCGATGATCGACCCGACAGACGCGAATCGGCTGCAGCTGCTCGATACCGCCCGTAGCCGGCGGCGCACGATTTCGCTATCCGCTCCGGTTGATGCGGTCGTGATGTCGCCAGACGGTGAACAGGTCTTTGCCGTAAGCGCTAATGCCACTGACAACGGTCCAACTTTCACGGTCGCCGTCCTCGATTCCGAAGGCGGCCAGATCAACGAAGTGTCAGCCACGATCGACGGGGTGTCAGCGTCGGAAGTTTCGCTAGACCCTGAAAGCATCGAGATCGCCTCGGCAATGGTCGACGGGAGCAATGTACGCCTCGTTGCTTTGGACAAATGGGGAGGCATTCTCCATTTCATTGAGCTGTCCGAGAGCCAAAGCGACGGACATTCAATCAACGTTGGCGGTCCAGCGCATTCCTTGACCTTGAATGCAGACGGCTCCGCGGCGTTCGTAATCTCCGAAAATAGAGTTCTACGCATAGAACTGCCACCCGAAAGCGCAACAGATACCGACTACCAGGAAGTTACTCATCATCTTGGCGATAGCGCCGAGCCGGTTGCATTGACCGCCTTTGCAGCGGACGGAGTTCAGCGATTGGCAATCGCATTTTCTGATGCCAAGGTGCTTATTATGAACGCGAATGCGGATCCAACTGATGCGGGAGCAAATGCCTCGCTCGATCTACAACTTGATCACCCCCCATCCCTTCTCTACGCCACCGCTGACGGTTCGCATCTCATCGCCTGCGCCGCATTGAACGGCCGAATCAATCTTCAGAAGATCGGTAACCCCGCCGCCCCGACACCGACAGTCTTCGCGACACGCACCGTCGAATCCGCGACGCCACCGATCCTGGTGCTGGCCACTGCCGCAGGCGAAGTCACCCGGGTCGATCCGCCAAAGTGGGGCGACGGCGGCTGCAACGACCTGGCGTGCGAAACCGATGACTGTAGCGGCTGCGAAACACCCGAGTGCCTCGTGCTGGCAACCCTCGAGGGCTACCGTCCCAATCACACGATGCTCGATGCCGACGACTCCGAGAATGACGATTCCGTGCGGATCGACAATCGTCGGGATCGGCGCGTCCTGGCCAGCACCTCGAAACTGCAGGCCTGGTTGCGATGCCTCCAGCATTCTGAGGGCGTGCCGGGGCCGCAAGGGCCTCCGGGGAAGGACGCCGAACAAGTTGAGCAGAATGCAATAACGAAATTTAATCCGACCATCGAAATGGTTGACTGCGGGAAGGGTCCAAATATTGAAGGATCTATCGACAACAACGAGATTAAACTCCACCTAGAAATTCCAACTTGTTGCGACCACAAACTAAATAGAATTTCATCAATCAATTGGAATCACGCGGGAAAAACATTAAGAGATACAATCAAATCAAATGGAATTGCCATAGGATTCGAAGGACCATTGATCCTGCCGGATGATCATGAATTGTTACTTAAGCATTGCTTCATTGTAGAGGCTGAAGTTGAAATCGAAGGGGACACCAAATCATTAAGCTCGACGGCATGGACACAATTGAACGGCACCTATCGTGTTGAATTTGAGAACGGCCAACCTTTCAGTATTTCTTTCCACCGCGACAGTTGGCCTATACGTGATTTGCACGTTCGTATTCGCCTCATTGGTGACCTTCTCAAGGACTTGAATGGGAACGCGGTCGATGCAAATCACCTCCCGCCGTGGTTCTCAAGTGGCGAAGAAGGATACAGAACCGGCAACTGCATCCCCGGCGGCACCTTCTACAGCTGGTTCACCATCTCGGATGGTCAGCAATAGCGCCCGATGCATTCGCAGCGATCCCTGCCCCGCCAGCCCGGAGAATAGTGATGAGCACCTCGACCAAGACCTACGCGCCCTGCGGCTCCGCCGCGCCGCAGCGGCGCACCGATCCGTGTGCCGACGACCGCATGCCGAGCTGTCCCGCATGCGGCGGGCTCGAGTGCCTGTGCCGGCCGCGATTCTTCCCCGGCCAGCTGCTGACCGATGAAGACCTGAATCGTCTCGAGCAATACGTCATCGGCAAGAACCGGCTGCGCAATCGCTATTTGCACGGCTGGGGCGTGGCCTGCGGGCTGGAGGTGCGCTGCGATCCGTGCGATCCGGCGCAGGTCGTCGTCCACAACGGCTATGCGCTCTCACCCTGCGGCGACGACATCGTGGTTGGTGGCGACCAGGCGGTGGACATCTGCGCGCTGATTCGCGAATGCGCGCCGCGGCGGGAGCCGGTGTGCGACCCACCCTGGAACAATCCGCCGGAGGATTGCAGCGCACGGAGCCGCCGCTGGGTGCTGGCGATCTGCTACGACGAGCGGCCGGTGCGCGGCATCACGGCCCAGCTCGGCATGGGCGACACCCGCTGCGGCTGTGCCTGCGGCGGCTCGAGCTGCGGTTGCGGAACTGCCGCCGGGTCGGCCGTCAGCGGTGGTGGCGCCACGCCGTCGCCGTCCCGCCGCCGAAAGGCCACCAACCCGCAATGCGAGCCTACACAGATCTGCGAAGGCTACCGTTTCATCGCCTATCCGGCGCCGGCGGAGGCGCCGGACCAGAAAGTCCCGACGGGCGACCAGTTGTGGCCCTGGCTGTACGCCCATCGCGCGCGCTACGGCCCGCTGATCGAACGGGTGCTGTGTTGCGCTGCGCAGGCGATGGAGTTACGCAGCCGCTTCGATCAAAACAACGGTGAAGACGTAGATGCCAGAGCCTACGTCGAATACGCGAGCGCCTTGAAGGCATTCCTGGACGAGTTTCCGCTCGGCTGCTCGTCGATCGGCGATCAGGATTTCGGAAATCTGAAACTCAATCTCACACCCATTTCACGGAACGTCAATCCGAACCAGCCGCCGCCCAAGATCTCCGACCTCGACGCCATCCTGTCGAAGATCCTCACCCAATGCTTCTGCTCGGCACTGCTGCCGGCCTGCCCGCCTCCGTCGCCGGACAACTGCGTACCGCTGGCAGTCGTCACGCTGGCCGGCGACCGTTGCCGTGTTGCCGGCGTATGCAACTGGGAGGCCCGCAAGCTGCTGCTCACCTGGCGCACGATGGAGCACTGGTTCTCCTGGTTGCCGTGGAGCCGTCTACAGGACTGGATTGCGGGCCTGTGCTGCGGCGGGTCTCAAAAAATGACAGTGGATCTTTCAGCGCTCTTGTTCGCGAGGATCTTTCAGCAGGATCTTGCCCCGCGCTCGAAGGACAGGGATCCACAAATCTGGGACTTCAACTACGAGAGGGTACGGGCTCGTGCGAAGGAACTAAGCGCACTAGGTGCAAGCTCCACCGAATCAGACCTCTCCGCGGCCATTGCCCGACTGATATTTGAGGGCAAGCCGACACTCTCCAATCTGGCAATGATGAATAACGTCGTGGAGCGACTTGAAGAGTGCGAGAAGAGGCTAAAGATCGAACACGATTAATGGAATCAGGCATCCCGAGGAGATCGTAATGGGCGCTCAAGACGAACGACCACGCTTCTACGAAGGCCAGTACCTGTCCGCCGAGGATCTGGCGGCCATCGTCGAACATCAGCGGGTGGGCGATGCACGTCATGCCCTCGGCGCCCACACCTGGGGTATTGCGCTCGGCCTCGATCTGGTCGAACGGCCGGTGCCGGGGGCCGCCGGACGCGTCGAGGTCCTGCTCCAGCCCGGCTTCGCCTGGGACGGCTTCGGTCGTCCGTTGGCCGTGACACGACCGACCCCGCTGCCGGAGGCCCTGCTCGCCGGCGTACCCCATGACGAAAAGCTCGACGCTGGCGAGGAACCACGCGGCCGGCTATTGCCGGTGTGGCTGGCCTATGACGAGGTCGCCACGCGTGGGCCGGCCGCCGGCTACGCCAGCTGCGCCGATGGCCCGCAGCACAGCCGCGTCGGCGAGACTTTCCGCTTCATGATCGGCGCGCCGTCCGCATCCGGGGCCATGGTGCTGGTCTCGATCGGCGCCCGCAACCCCGCTCCCGGCGATGCGCTGAAGGCCTTCGATCCGACCGCCGAGGCATTGCCCGACGGCTCCGTACCCCACCAGGATTTTCCGCACGGCTCCCGCCCGCCGGACTGGCCGGTGCCGATCGGCTATGTGCGCTGGGTGGCCCGGGCAGACGGAACGGGCCACTTCGCGGCTCGCGATCGGCCCGCGCAGGACCACGCGGCGGGCAGGATCCGCGCTTTTCGACGACATATCGGCACCGTCACCGAACGCATCGCCGCCGTGGATGGCGCCATCGTGCTGCACCAGCGCGGAGAGGACCCGATGGCTCCGCATCGCTATGCCCGACTGATCTCCAGCGCGGCGAGGGCCCAGGAGTATCGCAACGACCTGGTGTGGGTCGAGGGCAACCTCCGGGTCGCAGGCGATGCCAAGGTCAATGGCGGCAAACTGCAGTTGCTCGATGAGGACGGCGAAGCGCTGGACACGCCGCTCTACCTCAAGCGCGCAGTGAGCGGCGATTGGACCGAGCTGCAGATTGCAGTCGGCACGACTGATAAGCGCGGCGGAAGACTCGTCATCGGACCAGAGACCAAGGGGAGTATCGATCCTCGGCTCGCGGTGGGTGGCGGCCAGGACCCTTCCGGCCTCGTCGGCATCGGCACCGCCGCGCCCCAGGCAGCGCTGCACGTCGTCGGCAAGCGCGTCCGGCTCGAAGACCACGGCCGTAGCCGTTTATTGGAGCTGGGGGTCGATGGGGAGCAAGTGGAAGTCGCCTCGCCCAAAGGCGACCTGCATCTACGCAGCGGAGTGAAGGGCGGACCGCATCACATTGCCATGAACCCTTCGCCCGGCGACGGCAATGTCGGCATCGGCACGGATTCACCGCAGCAGAAGCTTCATGTCAATGGCAGTTTCATCCGCGTCGACGGGGCCGGCGGCGAACAAGCCTATCTTGGAGGCGACGACATCGGCGGACAAGACGGCGATCATCCGGACGTGCAGCTTGGAAGTTTCAACGCAGATGTGACAGACGTCGCGCTCTACAACGTCGCGAGCGGAATGCCAATGGACCTGAGATGCCGCGACGTTTACTCCAAAAACGTCAAGCTCCAGTCGGACGCCCGGCTCAAGCAGGACATTGCGGCCATCGACGATGCACTGGCTGCCGTTTGCCGGCTGCGCGGCGTGACGTTTCGCTGGAAGTCAGAGTCGGAGTCGGGTGGCGATGCCGGCCGGAACTTCGGCCTGATCGCCCAGGAAGTGGCTGAAGTATTGCCCAACCTGGTGCACGAATCTCCACGAGGGTTGAGCCTGTCGTACCTCTCGCTGATTCCGGTGCTGATCGAGGCGGTCAAGACCCTGCGTGAAGAGGTCGACCGGCTGCGCGAGCACATGGCCGGCGATGCCGGCTGATTCGGGCACCCGAGCCGAGCGCGCACGATGAACGCCGCCGCCATCGAAATCGATCGCGTCTCGCTGCGGCTGGAGATCGCCGCAGCCCCGGGCCGGGTGCAGCAGCTCGGGGCCCGTCTTCGCGACGCGGTGGCCCACGGCCTGCAGAATCGCCTGCCAAGCGTTCTGGCGTTGCTGCCACTGGATGGCCCGGCGCTGCTGTTCGTCGATCGCCTGGAGACGGGCATCGGCATCTCGACTGCCAGCGCCGTCGACGACATTGCCGACGCCTTCGTGCAGACCTTGCTCGGCGACCTCGACCGCGCGGCCACCGACCCCTCCGTGCTGCGCTTCGCCGACCGCGCGGAATATCTGGCGGCATTTCTGCTGGCGCTCGCCGACGGCACGGCGTGGCGCCGCTGGTGGTTCGAGGGCTTCGACGGCCTGCGCGCGATGAGCACGAGCAACGCCCTGCGCACGGTGATCACGAGCGAGGGCGATGACGGCCAGCTGGCGCTGGCACGCCTTACCGACGACGGACTGCAACGCATCGCCGACCGGTTGCTCGAGGCCGACGCGCAGCGCATTCTCACCTGCTGGCGCGCACGCCGCGCCGCAATGCCGGCGCTGTCGCAGTTGCTGGCGGCGCTCGATGAGGAAAGCGGGAGTGGGCCATCGAAGCTGCTGCGGGCAGCCACCCGGCTGGCCCGCAGCCACCCGGGCGCTGCGCTGGGAGAGGCCATCACCACCCTCGAACGATTGGGCGCGCTGCTGGCCGCCGCCCGTCGCGGGGAATTGCCTGCCAGGGAGGATGCTCCGGCGCGTGCCTGGCTTGTGGCGTGCGCCCGCCGGCTGAAGCTCGGCGAGCTGGGTCTAGGCGACGCCTCGGACGCCGACTGCACGGCGCTCGCCGGGCGTCTGGAGCTGGCAGCCACGGGCCGCTCGGCTCGTCCCCGCGACGCCGGCGGCAATCGGTATCTGACGCCTCATGGCGGCGTCGTTCTGCTGCTGGCGCGGCTTGCCGCGAGCGGCCACTGGGCGCAGTGGCACCAAAGCCTGCTGCGT
Source organism: Rhodocyclaceae bacterium (assembly GCA_020445765.1). Classification (GTDB taxonomy): domain Bacteria; phylum Pseudomonadota; class Gammaproteobacteria; order Burkholderiales; family Rhodocyclaceae; genus Cognatazoarcus. Next base: position 88,746 of record JAGRFY010000071.1, read on the forward strand.
CAACGCAGCAGCGAGCGCCACGCCCTGCCCTTGTCCGGCGCGTTGGCGCTGGCGGTTGCGGCCCGTGCTGCTGCGCCGACGGGCGCCGCGCAGCTCTTCCGGGAGGAGGCGCTGCTGCACGTGGCCGGCCTGTCGGCGCACGACCCCGAAGCGTTGCTGGCGCAGCACCGCCGCATGCTGACAAGGATTCTCGCCGGAGCCGAGTCGCCCCGGCCGCCCGATGGCCGATGGCTACGCATCGGCCACGGTCCGGCGCGCTGCGATGTTCTGCTCGACGCGCGGCGGGGCACACTCCAGGGGTATGCCCGTTCGCGCGGCAGCCGCCGGCCGCCGGCTTGCGAGGCGGACGGGGAGGCCGTTCTGTGGTGGCATCGCCACTTTCAGCCAGCAGAGGCGGGCGCGACCGGCACCGCGCTCGAACTCGGCATCGCCCTGCACGCCCTTGGCCTGTTGCGCTCGCTCGGCAGCACAATGCCCGGCAGCACCGGCGCCAGCCCGGCCTACCTCCGAAGCCAGTGCCTGGCCATGAATGCGGACCTTGCGCTGACCGACGAGCAGGTGGCGGTTGGCCTCGGCGCCCCGCCGCTCGACGTGCTGCTCGCGCTCTCCGGCATCAAGCGGGGAAGCTGGCGTCTGCCGGACGGCCGCCAGTTGGTCCTGACTGAGCGAGGCAGGCGATGATCGAATACTGCCTGGCGGCCCTCGCCCCGGAGCTGGCGCGGCTCGATACGCTGATCGATCGGGAGATCCGGCGGGTGCGCGCCCGCTACGAATTGTCCCTGGACGAGTACCGCGGCCTCTACGTCAGCGACGCGCAGGTCGAAGCCCTGCTACGCGCCGGCGAGCCGCCCCCCCCGCCGGAGGCAGCCGACGCGGCGGAGCACGTCGGCTCGTTGCGCGACAACGAAGGCGACTCGCGCTGGAAGCAACTGGCCTGCAGACTGAGCTTGTCCGAAGACGAGCGCGACCTGCTGCTGGCGCTGCTCGCCCCCGAGATCGACCCCCGCTATGAGCCCCTCTATGCCTACCTGAACGACGACATCGCGCGCAAGTGGCCCACGCCCGAGCTCGCTGCGCGACTGTTCGGTCGCAGCCGGGCCCACGGCATTGCGCTTCGTGGCCTGCTGGCGCCGGGGATGTCGCTGGTCGCCGGTGGCGTCGTCGAGATCATCCCGGCGTCCCGTGACCTGCCCCGCTTCCAGCGCGGCTGGCGCGTGGTCGCGCCAGTGGCGGCCTGGCTGCTCGGTCTCCCCTACGCGGACGAACGCCTGGACGGCTGCGTCGAGGCGGCCGATCGCCACCCACCGCTGCCGGCGCAATTCGACGAAGAGTGGCTGGGCCCCGCGCTTGCGCCCTGCGTCGATGGCCTGCGGCAGGAGGGGCCCACCCCGCCGCTGCTGCTCACCGCCGCCAGCGCCGCGGATGCCGCCCTCGCCGGCCGGCAGTTGCTTACCCGCGCCGACCGCCCCTACCATTGCCTCGATCTGCTCGCGCTGCGCGCTGCGCCCGACCCCACCGGCGTGCTGGCTGCCCTGACGCTGATGCAGCGGATCCAAGGCAGCGCCATCCTCGCCGCCCCGTTGGATGCATTGGCCGACGCCGACGGCCGTCCGCTCGAGGCCCTCGCGCTGCGGCTGAAGACCTACACCCTGCGCGCGCCGTCGGTCATCCTCGCTGGCGGCCGTGGCGAAACGTGGCGCCGGGCCCTGGGCGACCTGAACACCCGCGAAATCGACCTGCCGGAACCGGACCCCGGCCAGCGGGCCGCCTTGTGGCGCGGCCTGCTGGATGCGACCGATCTCGAAGCCAAGGCCATCGATGCGCTGGCCGATCGCTTCGTGCTCGGACCCGCGCGCATCCTGGGCGCCGCCGCCCGCGCCACGGATGCTGCCCGGCTCGCGGGTCGTACCCAACCGAATGCCGAAGATCTAAACCATGCCGCCCGCATCACATCGCTGCAATCCGCCGGCGGCACCACCTGCCGTATCGACACGCCGTTCGACTTGGACGACCTGGTGTTGCCGGTGAAGGTCAAGCAGCGGCTCCGTGACGTGCTGTCGGCGATCGAGCTGCGCGGCCGCGTGCTCGACGAGTGGGGCTTCGCCCGACGCGTCGGCGGTGGCCGCGGCATCAAGGTCATGTTTGCCGGCCCCTCCGGCACCGGCAAGACGATGGCTGCCGGCATCCTTGCCCGCAGCCTGCAACTCGACCTGCAGCGCATCGAGCTGGCCGCGGTCGTCTCGAAATACATCGGCGAGACCGAAAAGAACCTCGACCGCGCCTTCGCCGCCGCCCGCACCGCCAATGCCCTGCTGTTCATCGACGAAGCCGACGCACTGTTCGGCAAGCGCTCGGAAGTGAAGGACGCCCACGACCGCTACGCCAACGTCGAAATCGCCTATCTGCTGCAAAAGATGGAAGACCACGACGGCGTCGTCATCCTCGCCACCAACCTGGCCAGAAACATCGACGACGCCTTTTCGCGGCGCATGCAGTTCGTGGTCGAGTTTCCGACGCCGGACGTCGCCAGCCGCGAACGGCTTTGGCGGCGCATGTTTCCACCCGAGGCACCGGTGCAGCGGGACATCGACTTCAACTTTCTGGCCAAACAGTTCGAACTGGCGGGTGGCGACATTCGAAACATTGCCCTCGATGCGGCATTCCGGGCGGCGCAGGAGGAAGGGTCGATCGATCTGAAGCAGGTATTGAAGGCAATTGCGCGGGAGCAAGTGAAGAGAGGGAAGGCACCCTCAATGGAGGAGTTTCGTGAGCATTTTGAACAACTGCGTGAGGCACACGGTAGCTTGTAGGGTTTTCTCGTCTGCGCTGCACAGCACCGCGCACGCCGCTACCGTCAGCAATTCGGACAGATCGTGCCGAATCTGCCGCGAGTTGCGCGGGTCCGGAATCGAGACGAACACCTGCGTGAGCGGCAGCACTTCCCTCGTCTTCATGGGCACTCCAAAAGACGAGGAAACTACACAATTCCGGGGCCTGTGAACAGGGGGCTCGTAAGTGCATGACAGTGAACGGCAATCTGGATCAGGCTATGTCAGGTAGGTGCGATTTCCCTGCCTGCGTGAGCGGCATCACTTCTCTCGTCTTCACGGCAAACTCAAGAGACGAGGAAACTACACAATTTCAGGGGCTATGAACTGCGGTCTCGTGAACGCATGACTGTAAACGGAAATCTGGATCAGGTAATGTTAGGTAGGTGCGATTGCCCTGGATTACGTCAGGGACCTGGAGGACCTTGGCCTCAGCCGCGAGCGAATCCTCGAGCGCATCAAGGAGAACCATTTCGACAACTACAAGCGTTACATCTATACCGATCGTCACGGCTGGGTCGATCTGAGGCACTTCGGCGCGGCGGCCTCCATCGCCAGCGGTTACGGCAGCGTGGTGACGGAAACGCTGGGATTCGGTAACGATGTGCTGCAATGGGCCACCGAATGGGGCGACGAATACCGCAGCGGATTTTCGCCCGAGGATACCCCGAGCAACGCCACCGGGGCCGCGTTCGGCGACGATTTCGTCAATGATGACGAGTTGCTGTCCGATTCGCTGCAACGCTGGTTTGACGACGTCGGCGCACGGCCGCAGGACGCCCCGGTGGCCGGTCGCGACAGCCTGCCCGCAACCGATCCGTCGGATCACGGCGGCGCTAACCAGGGTTCGTCCAATGCCTCGCGCACCACCTCCACCGTATCCAATAACGAGCCGGTCAGCGATTTGCAAAACGAATGGGACCGCGGCATGCGTGCGCTGTCGACGCCGGAAGGCTGGATGCGAATGTTCGGCGTTTATTACTGAAATTTATCTCTCATCAAAGAGGATGACAGAGTATGGCCATCAATGTAAACACCGTCAGAACCGAGGCCACCGATGCGGTGCTCGAGGCGCTGACCGAGATGTATAAAGACGCCGACAGCGAAAGCATGAAGGCCTTCGCCGAGGCGGCGGTGGTGGCGGCGCAGAACGTGATCGATCATGGCGAGACCGAAATTTCCGGTGAGGGCCTGAAATGACTTGCCAGGCCATGGATCTCAGTCGTTAGTTCTTGTCATGGCTGCGCAGTCAGTCCGCCGTGACAACAGCATCCGTGAAAGCGCCGCTGAATCCGCGGACGCCAGTCGGCAGCGTGGTGTTAAGGCGGCCGGCGCACCGGTGGATAGCGCCTTGTTTGCCGGCGGCAATATGGCGCTGCAATACGCCTTGCACGAGCCCTCGCCGCAACGGACGAAAGCCGATCCCCTGGTCCCGGTGCAGCCTAAGTTAAGGGTGAGCCAGCCGGGTGATTCTTACGAGTGGGACGCGGACCGGCTGGCCGAGCAGGTGATGCGCAAGTCGGCCGATTGTCAGCCATTGCCCGTCACTGCGCTACGCTCCGGCGTGACGCGTTCGTATGCCCATAGTGATGAGGATGAGAATTCGACAGCCCGGGTGCAACTGAAACCCGGTCCGCGCGGCGAGGCCGCTCCCGCTCATGTGACGCGTAGTGCCCTGGCGAGCGCCACCGTCGGCGGCCGTGAACTGAATCACCAGGTTCGTGGTTTTTTCGAACCCCGTTTCGGCCACAACCTGAGCCGGGTCCGAATTCACACCGGTAATGTCTCCAACCAGCTGGCCCAGCGCTTGAACGCGCGGGCGTTCACCCATGGCAGTGACATCGTGTTTGGCAGTGGGCAGTACCAACCGGGGACCAGCGAGGGCAAACGGCTGCTCGCCCATGAACTGGCCCACGTGCTGCAGCAGAGCAACGGCCAGGGCGGTGAGCTGGTGGCTCGCCAGCCGGTGTGCAGCTTGGATGATGTGACTGAAAGCGATGTCGGTAGCGGGGAGTATTACAGCGTTCCGGAACCGGAATTGCTGGAATGCAAGCCGGAAGACGGGGAGGAGCAGGGCCAAGCGGGCGCCCAGGATTTTTCCGCCATCGATGTCAGCGCCTTATCGGATTACGAGTTATTGCTGCATTACCGCAGCAACCGAGCCTGGCTGAACAACAATCCAGTGGTGTTGCTGGAATGGGGCGATCGCAGCGAATATCAGCTGCGGCTGGAGCAGGAGATCCATTGTCGGCCTGCTGTGGCGGCGGTGGCCGGTGCGCCGGCGGACAGCGGGGAACAGGACCTGGACAGCCGGGTGGCGGCCTTCAAGACGCTGGTGAAGATCACCGCCAAACACCGCTTGCGCGGTAATATCCGCAGCCTGGAGATGTGGCGCCGTCTGGTGGAGAGCAAGATCACTGCGAAGGCCCTCCGGGTGGCGGGTTTCTCTCAGATGGGCAGCATGCGCGCGTATCGGGAACTGCAGGAAGAGCGCAATCCGATGGTGCGTGAGATCCGCGCCGGGCAGGCCTATGGTCGGTTTCGTGCGTGTTCCGGCTGTCACTTGGAAGTGCGCGCCCGGGAGGAGGCTCAGCCGCGGCCTCGCTGGGGGCGGGAATGGTTGAGTCCCAATGAACAACGGGTGGGTATCGAACCGGAGTTTCCGTTCGTCGATATGCCGAATTTACTCGGGCCGTCCTCATCCCACACGCCATCTTCCACATCGCCACCCATGCTTCCCCCCGATTGGCTGGCGCCTGCCACCGGGACCGCCGACGCCACGGGTAGCGCCGGCGCGACCGCGCATCCGGGGATGTATACGCCCCCGCCCAATACCTACGAAGCACAGCTGAATGCGGAATTCCCCGACCCGGGGGAAATGGAAAGTATGGCGGCGGCGGTGCAGCCGCTGCTCGACCAGTTGGGCGATGGTGGCTACCAGGTGATCCCGAACGACCTTTTCGCACATACCGATACGCCGGCGGAAATCGCCGCGCTGCGCCAGCAGATCTTGGGCCTGATCGACGTTCGCAGGCAAGGCTTCAAACAGCTGATTCGCAAAATCGACGCCGGTGACGTGGAGTATCACCATTTCGCGCCCATCATTCGCGACTTTCTGCCGCTACAGCTCGCCGATGTGCGCCAGGCCATTCAGGATGAGATGGACAGTGAGGCGCGCAGGGCGTTGGCCGAGGCCATCGTCGTGGGCATTTTCTCGGTAATCGCGCTGATCGCCGTATTCTTCCCGCCCACCACGGCGCTGGGCCTGGCCACGCTGGGGGCCATCGAAGTAGGCTTGGCGGCCCATGCCCTGTATCGCGGAGCGCAGATGATGGATACCGGGGAGACCTATCGACTGGGCACCGGAGCGGACGATGTGTTCTCCGAGTCACAACAGGCCAGTTCCGGTCGGCTGGCCGCCAGCGGTCTGCTGTCCATACTCGGTGGCCTGGCTTTTGGCCTGAGCGGCACCACCCGGCTGGTCGGCGCGGTACCACGGCTGAAGGAGGCGGGTGCGGCCACGGCGTCCACCGCCCTGGCGTTGAGCTCCGGTGCGGAACTGGCCAGTGGCGCCGAGCAAGCGGTACAAAGCGGTCGCTTCGTTATCTCGCTGGAAGCGAACGGTCGCATGGCAGCCACCGTGGTGGACCATCCGGACCTGCTAATCATCGTGGAGGACGGTATAGCCACCCTGTATCAGCACACCGGCACTGGTCTACGGGTGTTGGAGTCGACGCCGCTGGTGGTGGAATCTCCGGCCGGCCTGCTCACCGCCGGCGAGGCGGCGACGGAAGCCAGCGGCGCCGGAGTCGGACCCCTGGCGCTGGGTGAAGGGGCCTCGCCCATTGCCCTGTTGCCGGAATATGCCGCCTCCCGTATGGCCGCCAACTGGTCCCGGTTGCAGGGCTTGATCGGCGAACCGGCGGCCACCGCCGAGCTGCCCACCGGCTATAGCCGTTACCAGAACGCGGCTGGTCGATGGGTGATTCGTCGCGCGGTGGCGGATGACGCCCTGTTCCAGCGACTTTTCGTGGATGCGGAAGGGTTGATCCAACTGAGAACATCGTCCACCCGGGCATCCAGTACCGGTTTTATGAACGATGCCCTGCGGCTGGTCAGCAACCCGGACCACCCGCTACACTTCCTGATGACCCGCGGCGTGGGACCGGAAGGGGAGGTGGTGTACAGCTGGAATACCATAACCCGGGTGACAAAAAGCGGCAACGTACAGGTAGGTCGTTATGCGGGCGCCGAGCACGCGCCGGTGATTCAGGCGGGTCACCAGTCCGCGTTTGCGTCAGGTGAGGCACAGGCGTTAATGCTGGAAGATGCGGGTATCAACATCGCCGATGGCAGGGTTTTTGAATCCCGCGGCGCGTTTTCCTTCAAGTCGGCTGTGGACATCCAGGGGGTGCGGGTGGATGTCGCCACCGCGCAAATGTGGGAGCGTCTGGGCCTACTGAACATTGAAGGTGGAGTCGCCTCACTGCCGCGCATTCCGGCGCCGGGGGCGCCTTGACGGATTCGCCTTCCAGCGAAGCGACAACTTGTGCGTGAAATCTTCCATCAGTACTGATTTCGTCAAGGATGTCGACTACCGTTTCCGATCTGACAGAGTTCGCTTTGGACGCTGCTGCACATGCCCGAGATCATCATTGCGGCCATGCGCGGCAGGGTCAGATGACGTTCCGGGGTGAAGGCGCCCGGAAGCAGGCCAATGCTCTCAACTTAAGCCACCTTGTATGCCAAATGCAGATGCGGCTTGACCCTCGGCGGCCTTGGGTACGTTCGACCGGGCTGGATGCGACAGCGATTGCGGGCGATCGTTGCCAGCACGGTGGGTAGCATCGCGCGCGCATGGGCGATGGCCAGCAGGCAGCCAGCGAGGATCGGCTTGAGCGCACCGATGGCGTAGTTCCGATTCGGGCGCGAGTTCGCGTCGGGCTTGTCGAGTCGGGCCGCCAGCAGCACACACAGGTTGTCGGCGAGGACCTTGGCTGCGAAATCCTGCTGGAAGGCCGAGGTAGCTCAGTCCGGTCGGCGCCTCCAGGCGCAGCCGGTGCTTGATCCGCTTGAATGCTTCCTCGACGCGCCAGCGCTGATGATAGAGCGCACCGAACTGATCAGCCGGATAGCGGCATGTATCGAGCAGATTGGTCATCAGTACCCGGATGCGTCCGCCGGGCGTGACGTCGCGGATCAGGCGAACCTGCGCGGGTCGGACTTGCAGATCGTCGGTCGCCCCGTCGGCACCACTCGGGGCGCCCAGTGTGACGATCCTTTCCTCCTCGTCGCTTCGCAGGAACTCCTCTACACAACGCCATCCGCGGGCATCGGCGCGCAGGCAGAAGGCCAGGCCACGTTGCGCCAGTGTCGCGACCATCGTGTTGCCGACGTAGCCGCGGTCGAGCACCAGCAAGTCGCTTCCGGCATCCAGTTCGTCGAGCGCCTCGAACAACATCTGGCGCTCGGAACCGTCGGCTGGATGGAGGCTCGCGTGCAGGGTCAGTTCGGCGCCGGGCAGAAACAACGCGAAGGCGTAATGATCGGCTGGCAGCGAAGCATTGCTGCGCGTCGACACCCGCAACCGCGACGCATCCGCCGCCACCACGCGCAAGCCGTTCCAGCGCGCCGCATCGATTATCGGACTGGCCAGTTCCAGCAAGCGCCGGGACGCCAGATGAAACAAGCGCGCCGAAAAACCTTGGCGCGCCTTGCTGAACGCCCGGGCACTGACTTCACGGGTACGCACCGCATGGCCACGCAAGTGGCCGAAGAACGCGTCGAGTTCGCTCTGGACGCTGGCGCACATACCCGAGATCATCATGGCGGCCATGCGCGGCAGTGTCAGATGACGTTCGCGGGTGAAGGCGCCCGGAAGTAGGCGGACTTGATCGGCCAGAGCCGGGTCGAGGAGAAACCGGGAGAACTCATCCAGCAGCGACCGAGGGTCGAGGATTTGAGTTCATATCGTCTATTTATCCATCACTTACTAAGCCGTAAGTTGGTTAC
>JAGRFY010000072.1 GCA_020445765.1 Rhodocyclaceae bacterium
GCGGCCAGAAGAATCCGGTCAATTCGATGGCCGAACTGGCCCGCAGCAACGGGCGCAGCCGACTGTGGATCACGGTCGGCATCACCGGCACGCTGGCCGGTTTTCTGATTCTCTCCTTCTACAGCGTGATCGGCGGTTGGGCGCTCGCCTACCTCGGCGACGCCGCCCGCGGCAGCCTCGCCGGCATCGACAAGGCCACCGCCGCCTCACTGTTCGACGACCTGCTCGCCGACCCGGGGACCCTGCTGCTTTGGCACACGCTGTTCATGGCGATCACCATCGGCATCGTCGCCCGTGGCGTCACCGGCGGCATCGAGCGGGCCGCGCGATTGCTGATGCCGGCGCTGGGCGTGATCCTGCTGGTGCTGGTGGGCTACGGCATGAGCACCGACGGCTTCGGCGCCGCGGTGTCGTACCTGTTCTCGCCCGACTGGAGCAAGCTCACCGGCGAGGTCCTGCTCGCCGCCCTCGGCCACGCCTTCTTCACCTTGTCGCTGGGCATGGGGGTGATGATGGCCTACGGCTCCTACCTCGGCGAGGAAGTCAATCTGCTCGGCGCAGCGCGCACCGTCGCCATCGCCGATACGGTGATCGCATTGGCGGCGGGGCTGGCGATCTTTCCGATCGTCTTTGCCAACGGCCTCGACGTGGGTGCCGGCCCGGGGCTCGTCTTCGTCACCCTGCCGCTGGCTTTCGGCGGTATCGCCGGCGGCAGCGTGCTGGCCAGTCTGTTCTTCGCGCTGCTGGTGTTCGCAGCCGTCACGTCGGCGATCTCGCTGCTTGAACCAGCCGTCGAACTGGTGGAAGAGCGCACGGCGCTGAACCGCCTCGGCGCCACTGCGGTCACCGGCCTCGCGGTATGGGCGCTCGGCATCGCCGCGCTGCTGTCGTTCAATGCCTGGAGCGACGTACTGATCTTCGGCAGCAACGTGTTCGACCTGCTCGACCGGCTGACCAGCAAGTTCCTGCTGCCGCTGACCGGCCTCGGCGCGGTCCTGTTCGTCGCCTGGTGCCTCGGCCGCGACGGCGTGCAGCGCGAGCTCAGGCTCGGCGACACCGGATTTTCGATCTGGCAGCTGGTGGCGCGCTTCGTCGCACCGATTGGCGTGCTGATCGTGTTCATCAGCAGTCTCTGACCCCGACCCACCAGCAAAGGAGAGCGGCTTTCCGACGACGGCCGGCGTCACGAGCGTCGCAACCGTCTTCGGCGGCCCGGACCAGACCATGGCCAAGACCCGAAACGACGTCCGCCTGTCGGACAAATACACCCTCGAGGGCGGACGCGCCTACATGACCGGCATCCAGGCGCTGGTGCGCCTGGCGATCATGCAGCGCCTGCGCGACCAGCGTGCCGGCCTCGACACCGCCGGCTATGTCACCGGCTATCGCGGCTCGCCACTGGGCAACGTGGACCAGGAGTTCGCCAAGGCGAAGCCCTTCCTCGACCCCCACGGCATCCGCTTCCAGCCGGGGCTGAACGAGGACCTCGCCGCCACTGCGGTGTGGGGTACCCAGCAACTCGATCTCGACGACAACGCGCGCCATGACGGCGTCTTCTCGATCTGGTACGGCAAGGGGCCGGGGGTCGATCGCTGCGGCGACGTCTTCCGCCACGCCAACGCCGCCGGCACCGCGAAGCATGGCGGCGTGCTGGTGATCGCCGGCGACGACCACGGCGCCAAGTCGTCGACGCTGCCGCACCAGACCGAGCATGTATTCAAGGCGGTGATGATGCCGGTGCTGGCGCCGGCCGGCATCCAGGACTACCTCGAGTACGGCCTGCACGGCTTCGCGATGTCGCGCTATTCCGGTTGCTGGGTCGCCTTCAAGGCGTTGACCGACACCGTCGAGACCTCCGCCTCGGTCGATGTCGATCCTTATCGGGTCGAGACCCGGATACCCACCGAATCCGAATTCGCGCTGCCCGAAGGCGGGCTCAACCTGCGCTGGCCCGACCCGCCGCTGGTGCAGGAGGAACGTCTGATGCACCACAAGCTGTACGCCGCCCTCGCCTACTGCCGGGTGAACAAGCTCAACCGCTGCGTGATCGATTCGCCGAAGGCCAGGCTCGGCATCATCACGTCGGGCAAGAGCTATCTCGACGTCCGCCAGGCCCTGGAGGATCTCGGCATCGACGAGCAGCGGGCTGCCGACATCGGTATCCGCCTGTACAAGGTCGGCATGGTGTGGCCGCTCGAACCGGAGGGCGTGCGTGAATTCGCCGAAGGCCTCGACGAGATCCTGGTGGTCGAGGAGAAGCGTCAATTCCTCGAATACCAGCTGAAGGAGGAGCTCTACAACTGGAAGGAGGACGTCCGCCCGCGGGTGATCGGCAAGTTCGACGAGAAGGGGGAGTGGTCTCGTCCCCACGGCACCTGGCAGTTGCCGGCCGCCAATGACCTGACGCCGGCGATGATCGCCCGCGTGATCGCCGCCCGCATCGGCCGCTTCCACACCTCGGACCGGATTCGGGCACGCCTGGCCTTCCTCGACGCCAAGGAGGCCGCCCTGGCCGTGCCGCGGCTGTCGGCGCAGCGGGTGCCCCATTACTGCTCCGGCTGCCCCCACAACAGCTCGACCAAGGTGCCCGAGGGTTCCCGGGCGATCGCCGGCATCGGCTGCCACTACATGGCGACCTGGCTGTCGCCGGAATCCACCCGGACTTTCTGCCAGATGGGCGGAGAAGGCGTGCCCTGGGTCGGCCAGGCGCCATTCACCGGCACCCGCCACGTCTTCGCCAACCTCGGCGACGGCACCTACATGCATTCCGGCATCCTGGCGATCCGCGCCGCCGTTGCCGCCTTCAATAGCCCGCCCCCCGCCCCCCTCCCCGAGGGAGGGGGTGAG
>JAGRFY010000073.1:0-8442 GCA_020445765.1 Rhodocyclaceae bacterium
ATCGTAGCACTTAGCGTGCCAAACGGCAGAATAGCCGGCCACTCTCCTCTGCGGCCAGCGATGCACCATCTTGGACAGAAATTTGTGCACAACAATGGTGCAAACTATGAGTTTTTGCACCATTGTTGTGCAGATTCGAAAAATCGAACACAACGCAGATAGGGTTGCCCGGTCAGCGCACCTTCCACACGCCGACGCAGCTCTGCGAGATCGTGCTCGTCATGCCCGTTCCAGCCGGGCGGCATGAACACTTCGATCTCCACTTCCCCACCCAGGTAATGCAACTGCACGCGCTCCGGCTCGGGCCCGCGCTCGCCGACCAGTTCACGCACGGTCGCGACCAGTTCGTCCCGCCTCGGAATGCGCAGGCCCACGGGCGGCAACAGATCGTCCTCGACATCGACATGGACCAGAACGTCCTGGACGTCGCTGCGGATCCTCAGCAGCCGCGCCCGCGCCGACTCGGCCACGCGGTGGCCTTCGGACACGGTGATCCGCGGATCGACCTGGACGTGGGCGTCCACCAGCACCCGCGGCCCCATCCGCCGGGTGCGCAGGTCGTGCACGCCCATCACCCCCGAGGTCTCGAGCAGCGCGCTGCGCAACTCGCCGGTTTCCTCCGGATCGAGCCCGGTGTCGATCAATTCGCGCACCGCCTGCAAGGCCAGCCGCCAGCCCATGCGCAGGATCATCACGCCGACCAGCACCGCGGCCAGCGGTTCGAGTACCGGGTAGCCGGCGATGCTGCCGCCGATGCCGACCGCGACCACCAGTGACGAAGCCGCGTCCGAGCGCGCATGCCAGGCGTTGGCCTCGACCATCGACGATCGCACCCGTCGCGCCACCCGCCGCAAGAAGCGGAACAGCCCCTCCTTCGCCAGCAGGGTCAGTACCGCCATCACCAGTGCGGCCGGATGGATCGCAGGCAGTTCGCCGAGATGCTGGATGCGGTCGACCGAGGCCATCAGGAAGCCGGCGCCGACCGCCATCAGCAGCGCGCCCAACGCCATCGATGCAACCGTTTCGATGCGACCGTGTCCATACGGATGCTCGCGGTCGGCCGGCTCGCCACCGCGTTTGTTGGCAAACAACACGAGCCCGTCAGCCATCAGGTCGGCCAGCGTGTGGGTCGCGTCGGCGAGCAGACTGAAGGCATTGGCGGCGACACCGACCACCACCTGGGCCGCGACCAGGAACAGGTTCACGGCGAGTCCGGTCAGGGTCGCTCGTCGGATGATGCGCTCGCGCTCGGTGTCGGTATGTGGTGGCGTGACCTCGGTCACCATATGGCGTCGGCCGGGTATACTCTCGAACCCGCCATTCTATCGATCCGGGAGCGAACGATGGGAATACTCAACGACCTGCTCGGGCTGGCCCACAAGCGCGCGGAAGAGATGCGGCTGCCGTATGCCGGCGCGCTGACGCCGGCCGAAGCGCATGAGGTCTGGCAACTCGCGCCGGGCGCGAAGCTGGTGGACGTGCGCACGCGTGCCGAGTGGGACTGGGTCGGACGGGTTCCGAACGCGGTCGAGATCGAATGGCTCGGCTATCCCGGCAGCCCGCTCAATCCCAACTTCCTGCCGCAGCTCGCGCACCAGGTCGATCCGGAAGCGCTGGTGATGTTTCTGTGCCGCAGCGGCGTGCGCTCGGGCAAGGCCGCGACGGCCGCCACCGAAGCCGGCTACACGAACTGCTACAACATCCTCGAAGGCTTCGAGGGCGACAAGGACGCAGCGGGCCATCGCAACCGGGTCGGCGGCTGGCGCCATGCCGGCCTGCCCTGGATCCAGAGCTGACGCCGGCAATCTTGCCGGGCGAGACAACCGGCGGCACGGCCGCCACCAGACCGTTTGCAGGACGACCATCATGCAGGTAGCGACGATCAGCTTCGACAAGTTCAACACCCTGGCCGACGAGGATGCACAACGGCGGATAGTGGCCGCCCGCGAACGTCTCGGCGACAAGGCGGTACTGCTGTGCCATCACTATCAGCGGGCCGATGTCTATCGGCATGCCGATCTCACCGGCGACTCGCTGAAGCTCGCCAGGCTGGCTTCGGAGACCGAAGCCGAATACATCGTGTTCTGTGGCGTGCACTTCATGGCGGAAGTCGCCGACATCCTGTCGAAACCCCACCAGACCGCGATCCTGCCGGATCTCGCCGCCGGATGCTCGATGGCCGACATGGCCAATCTGGCCAAGGTCGAGCGCTGCTGGCGCGAACTGGCCGAGATCGTCGGCACGCCGGACGGACTGATCACGCCGGTCACCTATATCAACTCGGCGGCCGACCTCAAGGCCTTCTGCGGCGAGCACGGCGGCATCGTCTGCACCTCGACCAACGCCCCGACGATTCTCGACTGGGCCTTTGCCCAGCGGGAGAAGGTGCTGTTCTTCCCGGACCAGCACCTCGGCCGCTGGACCGGCTACAAGAAGGGCATCGCCCTCGAGCAGATGGTGGTCTGGGATCCGGATCTGGAATACGGCGGTCTCACGCCGGAACAGATCGCCAACGCCAAGATCCTGCTGTGGAAAGGACATTGCTCGGTGCACCAGATGTTCCAGGAAAGCCATATCCGCCGCTGGCGGATGCAGCATCCGGACGGCAAGGTGATTTCACACCCCGAGAGCAATCTCGACGTGTGCATCAACTCCGACTACGTCGGCTCGACCGAGTACATCATCAAGACCATCACCGCCGCCGAGCCCGATACCCACTGGCTGGTCGGCACCGAACTCAATCTGGTGAACCGCCTGGCCGAGGAGATGAAGCCGCAGGGCAAGGTCGTCCAGTTCATGGCGCCGACCGTGTGCATGTGCTCGACGATGCAGCGCATCGACCCGCAGCACCTGGCGTGGACGCTCGAGAACCTTGCCGACGGCAATGTCGTCAATCCGATCCGGGTACCCGAGCACGAAGCCGAACTGGCCCGACTGGCGCTCGACCGGATGCTGGCGGTGTCCTGAGGCGAAGGCCACGCGGCAGGCACCGCGCCGCTCGTCAGCAGCGGATGAAGGCGGCGACCTTGGGGTCGCTGCGCAGCGTCGCCATGTCGTCGTCGGTGGGCAGGCAGGGGCGGTCACGCTCGGCATTCACCAGGCACAGGAAGCCCAGCGAGGTGGCTTCGGTGGCGCGAAACTGATGCCAGGTCCAGGCCGGAATCTCGACCAGATCATGGCTGCGCACGGCACGGACGTCCTGCCCCACCAGACAGGCGCCCTGCCCGTGCAGGATCATCACCGCGTGCACATGGGCGTGGCGTTCGAGGGTCGTGTGCCCGCCCGGACCGATCTCGAAATAACGCCACTCGCAGGCCAGCTCCGGATGAGCGAACAGCAACTGGCGGGTGACGTCGCGAAACGGCGCCGTCCCCTCGGGCTTGTAGTGGTGCACCGGCACCGCCTGCCAGCGGCCGGGTGCCTCGCAGCGGCGCCAGACCGGCCCGGTCATGGGCAGGCGACCGCCGCACGAGTCGCGCCGACGAAGTCCCGGGCTGCCGCCTCGACACCGAGCGGGGAAGCCAGCAGCGCGCCGCCGATCAACAGCATCACATCCTCCCCATAGAACGACAGCATCTCGGCGACCCGCTCCGGGCGCATGCCGCCTGCCGGCACCGGCAGGCTCGTACCGAGGTCGTGCCAAGGCGCCCGCGCGGCATCGGCGATACCCCGGCAGCAGTCTTCAGAATAGCTGAATCGCCCGCCGTGGTTGGGAAAGATCGTCGCATCGGCACCGCACAGGCGGAACAGCTTGCCGAGCAACGCGGCGGGTGCGATCCGTGCGGCGCCGGCCATTGCCGGATGGGCGAGCACCATGAACTCGCCGGCGACTTCCTGCAGCGCACCGGCGCCGCTGACCATCGGCGCCAGCAACACCATGCGTACGCCGGCGTCCCGCGCCACGGCCAGTTGCCGCTGGAGTCGGGCCGGACCGCCACCGACGCTCGGCACGTAAAGACATCGTTCGAGGCCACCACGTGCAAGCGCCTCGCAGATGGCCGGCACCCGCTGTTCGAACGGTGCGCGCGACTGGTCGGCCAGGCCATGATCGTCCTTGATCACATCGATGCCACCGGCCGCCAGCGCGCAGGCCAGATCGGCAAGCTCGGCCGCGGTCGACCCCAGCGGCTTCAGCGCGCTGCAGGTGAGCGCGCCATCGGGCCGGCCGACGGCACGGCGCAGGCCGGCAATGCCGTGGCGGGGTCCGCCGAACGTTCGCGCCGCCTCGGCGCTCAGTTCGAAGTCCTGCAACCGGACCTCCGGCTGCAGCGAACTGTTGCCGAACAACATGTTCAGCAGTTGTCCGCCCTCGCCGCCCGTGCTCTCGAGCGACAGGCCGACGCGCACGTCGAAGGCGCCGTCGGCGGCAGCCTCGATCGCCAGCACCTCGCCGATGACGTGCTCGCGCACGAAGGCACTCGCGACGGCTTCCGGCGGCATCTCGATGCTCTGTTCGACGGCCAGCGCCCGGGCCCGAGCCTCGACTTCAGCCGCGGCGCACGAGATCCGATAGACAACCTGAAGTTCCTTCATCGCCACCTGCTCTTAGAATACGACCCACAACCCCGAACTCGAACCGACAACAAGGGCCCGACGATGCCGACCCTGCGCATCTGCACCTATAACATCCACAAGGGTTTTTCGCAGTTCAACCGTCGCCTGGTGATCCACGACCTGCGCGATCAGTTGCGAAGTCTCGAGGCCGACCTCGTGTTCCTGCAGGAAGTCCAGGGCATGCATCTGGCGCACGCCCAGCGCCATCCGGAATGGCCGGCCATCCCGCAGCACCATTTTCTTGCCGAAGGCGCCTGGGTCGACAGCGCCTACGGCGGCAATGCGGTCTACGACCACGGTCACCACGGCAACGCCATCCTCAGCCGTTTTCCGATCGCCACGAGCGCCAACCAGGACGTCTCCGACCATCGCTTCGAGCGTCGGGGACTGCTCCACTGCGAGATCGACGTCCCCGGCATGGCCGGGCGCCTGCACGCCGTCTGCGTCCACCTCGGCCTGTTCGCGGGCAGTCGCCGCCGACAGATGGAGGCACTGGCCGAACGCATGCAGGTACTGGCCGGCGACGACCAGCCGATCATCATTGCCGGCGACTTCAACGACTGGCGAAACCATGCCGACCGCTTGCTGGCGCGACGGCTCGGGCTTCGCGAAGTGTTCTGCGGCGGTCGCGGCCGCCCGGCCCGCAGCTTCCCGAGCCAGTTGCCGCTGTTTCGCCTCGATCGCATCTACGTGCGTGGCTTCGACGTGCAGTGCGCCGAGGCGCACTTCGGGGGCGCCTGGTCCCGCATCTCCGATCATGCGGCGCTGACCGCCACCCTGCGCCGACCATCCGGCGCCGACCACCTGCGCGCCTGACGCCGACTCAGCCCGGGCGCCCGGGCCGCGGCGGCAACGGCGGGCGCTTGGCCGAAATCACCCCGGTATTGACGCCGAACCATCCGAGCCCGCCGAACAGGCGGCCGTACTCGATCTTCACGCAACGATCCATCACCACCCGCAGGCCGGCCGCTTCGGCGCGCGCGACCGCCTCGGGGTTGATCACCCCGAGCTGCAGCCACAGGCTGCGGGCGCCGATCGCGATCGCGTCCTCGACGACCGGCATGACGTCGGCCGGCCGGCGAAACACGTCGACCATGTCGATCGGTTCGGGCACGTCCCTCAGCGACGGATAGCAGCGCTCGCCGAGCACCTCGTCATAGGCCGGATTGACCGGAACGATGCGATATCCGCGCTCCTGCATGTACTTGGCGGCGAAATAGCTCGGTCGGTACCAGTGTGCGGACAAGCCGACGACCGCGATCACGCGATCTTCGCTCAACACCTTGCGCAAGCCGGAAATGTCGTCGATCACGCCTTCTCCTCCCAGAACTCGGCGCCGACCCGAATGGCGCGCCGCCGCGGAATCGCCGCCGGGCGCCAATGCTCGATCGCCCAGCGCCAGATGGTAGCAGGCGTGGCGCCTTCGAGTTCACGCGGCGGCGCCTGGCCGAGGAATGCCAGCGCCGCCAACAGTGGTGGTGCCGGCCGCGCCGCGTCGATCGCCGGCGCCCGGCTCTGCTTCGAGAGCTTGTTGCCATGGCCGTTGGTCGCGACCGGCAAGTGCATGTAGCGCGGCGTCGACAGGCCAAGGCATCGCTGCAGCCAGATCTGCCGGCAGGTCGAATCGATCAGATCGGCGCCGCGCACGACGTCGGTGACGCCGCTGGCGGCATCGTCGACCGCCACCGCGAGCTGGTAGGCGAACAGGCCATCCGCCCGCTTCAGGACGAAGTCGCCGACCTCGGCACCGACGTCCTCGCAGATGCGGCCCTGGACGCCGTCGTCGAAGCAGATCGCGAGTCCCGCTTCGGTCTTCAGGCGCACCGTCCGGGCGCGTCGCCCCGGTCGAATCCCGTCGCGGCAGGTGCCGGGGTATCGCGGCGCGCCATCGGGCGCGGTCGCCGAATCCGCGATATCGCGCCGGCTGCAAGCGCAGTCGAAGACCTGCGACGCAGCCCGCAGCCGGGCCAGTGCGGCGGCGTAGTGCTCGTCCCGCTCACGCTGGCGCCACGGCTCGGCGTCCCACTCGAAGCCCAGCGCCTCGAGTTGTTGCAGGATCGTGGCCTCCGCGCCGGCGACGGTGCGCGGCCGGTCGACGTCCTCGACGCGCAGCAACCAGCAGCCGCCCCGGCACCTGGCCTCCAGATAGCTGCCTGCCGCAGCCACCAGCGAGCCGAAATGCAGCGGTCCGGTGGGCGACGGGGCAAAGCGTCCGACGTAGGATGGCGGCATCGTCTCGATCCACAGGCCGATCATCGCTTCGAAGCACGGCGACGGTGGGTGCCGCGCCTCCGCCGCCGCGGGCGGTTGCGATCGACAGCGGCAAAGATACACGAGGCTGGATTGCGGCGCCCGGCTCGGGGACAATTAGCGACTTTGTCCGTGGCGGCACATCGACGATTTGCGCCCCGGTACCCCAACTCCACGCTCAGGGACTTGATCGCATGCAAAACACGGCCCTCAACCGGCTTTCGGTCGAGAAGATCGGCGGCACCTCGATGTCGGCCTTCGGCGACGTGCTTCGTCACATCATGCTGTACGACAAGGCGCGCATCCTCGGCCGCGTCTACGTCGTTTCGGCCTATTCCGGCGTCACCAACCAGTTGCTCGAGCACAAGAAGACCGGCGAGCGCGGTATCTACGCCCTGTTCGCCGAAGGCGTCGGCTACCAGGGTGCGCTCGACGCACTCGCCGGCAGCCTGAAGAAGCTCAATGCCGGCTTTGCCGACCTGGGGCTGCCGCTGGCGGTCGCCGACCGCTTCGTGGACGAGCGCATCGCCCAGGCGAGGAAGTACCTGGAGGCGATGCACCACGTACTGGCCAGCGGCTACCTCAGCCGCGCCGACGTATTGCTCGCGGCGCGCGAGGTGCTGGCCTCGATCGGCGAATCCCACAGCGCCTTCAACTCGGTCGAGATCCTCAAGGCCAACGGCGTGAATGCCATGCTGATCGACCTCGCCGGCTTCGACGACGACGAGGCGTGGACCATCGACCAACGCATCCACAATTCCTTCCAGGGCCTCGATCTGGCCCAATCGGCGGTCGTCGCGACCGGCTACACCAAGGGCGTCGAGGGCATCATGCGTGAGTTCGACCGCGGCTACTCCGAAGTCACGTTCAGCAAGATTGCGGTCGAACTGCGGCCGATGGAGGCCGTCATCCACAAGGAATTCCACCTCTCGTCAGCCGATCCGAACCTGGTCGGCATCGAGAACGCGATCGTCGTCGGCGCCACCAACTACGACGTCGCCGACCAGTTGGCCGACGTCGGCATGGAAGCCATCCACCCCAAGGCCTCGAAGCCGATGGAACTCGCCGGCATCCCGATCCGCCTCAAGAACACCTTCGAGCCCGAGCACCCGGGCACCCTGATCACCAAGGATTTCGTCGGCCAGCGCGCGCGGGTCGAGATCATCACCGGCACCGACAAGGTCACGCTGGTCGAGATCCACGACCCGATCATGGTCGGTACGGTGGGCTTTGACTACGGGCTCACGGAGATCCTCAGCAAGCACGGCATCTCCTACATCATGAAGACCACCAACGCCAATTCGATCGCCCATCTGGTGTGGGAAAGCTCGATCACCGACGATCTGGTGGCGGAGCTCGAATCCCGCTACCAGATCGTCACCGTCAAGCCCAGTGCGATCGTCTGCGCGATCGGCTCGAATATCGCGATTCCGGGCGTGCTGGCCCGCGCAGCGCAGGCACTCGCCGACGCCGGCGTCAATGTGAACTGCGTGTCGCAGACCCTGCGCCAGGTGAATATGCAGTTCGTGATCGAGCGCGGCGACTACCGGGATGCGGTCAAGGCCCTGAACCAGGCGCTTTGCGTGAATCCGGTCACCTGAGATCGCGCTGCAAAACGGCGGCGGGCAGGTCCAGCAA
>JAGRFY010000073.1:8618-11529 GCA_020445765.1 Rhodocyclaceae bacterium
CTCAGGGCATTGACTGAGACCGACCTTGATTCGTCGTTCAACCGATGCGAAGTCCCTGTGGCTGCAATGCGGTCGATACCCGCCGGCTGATAGTAGCGGTGTCAATGCAAGGAAGCGACTGCATATCGCGCCCGGATCCCGAGTCAGCGTTCAGTCAGAGATCCGAGCATTCGCATCGAGTTCGACCGAGCCGGTCGATAACATGCCCGAATCTGCGTGAACCAGACCCTCTACGATCTTCATCACTGTCCGACACGCAAGGGTCAATTCTCCGTGTGGCGACATTGCCAGCGCGATGTGTCGCTTGATGCCCGGATTGATCAACCGGGACGCCTTGATCTGACACTCTTTGGCCGCGGCATTGACGGCATAGGGGCCAAGTAGAGCGAACCCGCCGCCTTCCGCGACAACGTGAGTCTGCAGCGACAGGGAGTCAGCCTCAAGCAAGACGTTCAAGCGAATCCCCTGTTCCTCAGCCATTTTCTCAAGACGGTCGCGCCAACTGTTCGGGCGACAGAAATGCACCAGCGGCAATTCATGTAGTACCGCAAAGTCGACCGTGGGTTGCGCCGTGACCAGGCTGTCGATTGGCCCGATCAGATAGGTATCCGTCTCCACAAGGTAGACGTCTCCCCCCTTCGCCGTCGATGGATGTCGAAACAAAATCGCCAGATCGACATTGCCGTTCTCGAGCCAGGTTTCGAGCTGCGCGCCTTGCCCCTCGCGTACTGCTAGGCGGACCAAAGGAAAGTCGCTTCTCAAACGCTGATGCAGTCGGCTGACCAACGGGTGGGCAGTGGAGGGCAGGATTCCCAGCCGCACGGTGCCAATTGGCGTTCCGGCGGCAACCCGGATGTCGTTCGCAAGTTGTTCAGTGCTCGCCAGCCAAGCGCGAACCCGCGGCGCGACCCGGTGACCGAACTCTGTCAATGCCACGCCCCGGCCGGTGCGCTGGAACAGGCGGCCTCCACATTCGTTTTCGAGCTCCCGGATCTGGCGGCTGACCTGGGGCTGGCTGGTGCCGTGGGCTGCGGCGACCTTGCTGAGGCTTCCGAGATCGGCAGCATCGAGGAAGAGCCGCCAGATGCGCACGTCCATGATCTATTTCCGTGATATGCATACTTGAGCATATCTGAAATACGAGGATTGCGTCTTCTGCTATGGATTGGTGCTCCATAGACTGTCTCCACGCCCTCAGGAAACGGCAGAAGGTTCCCGGGCAAATGATGCAGCGCAGGTTGTCGGCCAAACGGCCAGATGTCCTGCCAGACCAACCACAAAGGTGGAGACGACATGAAAGACTCATTCAAGCCTCAAAGTGTGCTGTTCGCAGCGGCCCTGGGGCTCGGCGTAGTCGGCAGCGTGCAGGCCGAATCGACGGACATCTACGGCCTGGTTGGCCTTTACATGGGGAGCGTCAAGCGCAGCGGCGAGACCGACTCGACCCAAGGGATGTTCGGGGGCGGCCTGAAAACTTCGTTCATCGGTTTCAAGGGTCAGGAGGAGCTCGGCAACGGGATGAAGGTGCTCTTCTCGCTGGAGAGCTTCTTCCGCCCCAATACGGGAGAGCAGGGGCGCATCTCCTCTGACCCGCTTTTCTCGCGCAATGCCTGGGTCGGAATCGAAGGTGGATTCGGCCGGGTGAGTCTGGGTCGCCAGACCAACCCGACCTACGCGGTGATGACCCAGCTGAGCCCATTCGGCTCGTCCGTGGTGTTCTCGCCGCTGACCGTTCATTCGTTCGTTCCTGCCTATGGACGCAACATCCAGGGCGATTCGGTGTGGAACAACGCGGTGAAATACGCCACGCCAAAGCTGGGCGGCTTTCAGGGCTCGATGCTGTACGCGCGAAACGACACCAGTGGCGGGTCTGCCAAAACCAACGCCGGTCTCCACGGCACCTACCGCTCCGGCAAGCTGATGGCGGCGGTTTCGCTGCAGCGCGCCCAGATCAATGGCACCACGCCGCTTGCTGATACCCAGCGCGCGTGGCTCGCCGGCGCGACCTACGACTTTGAGGTGGTCAAGCTCTACGGCACCACCGTGCATACCGATATTGACGGCGGAACCTCGACACAACTCTACGACCTGGGTGCGTCGATGCCCGTCTCGAAGTCCGGAAAAGTACTGCTAGAGACCGCCACCACCCGAATCAAGCCTGATAGCGGCTCATCCTCGCGGCGCACAACCACATCTGCTGGCTACGACCACCAACTGTCGAAGCGCACTGACGTGTTTGCCATCTACTCGCGCGACAAGAAGACCGCCGCGTCCGCCGCGAATTCAATTGCGGTCGGCATTCGCCACCTGTTCTGAGCGGGGTCAGGCGCCACGAATTGCAGCGCCTCACTCGCTAACGAATTGCTCATGGGATTGACGTCCGGTAGTTGCCGGGCGATCTCAGGCGCAAATCCGCGTCCCCGACGTCGCCGGGAACGCAACTGCTGATGCGGGTGGTCTCGGCACCCATTGGACCCTGCATCGTTTGACTGTTCGTACCCAAAGGAAACCGACATGAATAACATCGATCTGCGCGGCCTGAACCCCGCCCCTGTTACCCCCTTCACCCCCGACGGTGCCGTCGATTACGCGGCCATTCAGCGCTTGGGCGCATGGCTCGGCAGCATTGAGGGAGTGAAGAGCCTGACCGTGCTCGGCCACGCTGGCGAAGGCACCTTCCTGGAGCGCGACGAGCAGTTGAAGGTCATCGAAGCCTTCCGCAAGTCGGTGGATGACCGCATCCCCATCATCGCCGGCATTACGCTGGAAGGCACCAAGGTCGCAGCCGACGAAGCCAAGCGCGCCAAGGAAGCGGGTGCCTCGGTCGGCCTCATCTACCCGTCCCATGGCTGGCTGCGCTTCGGCTACCAGAAGGGGGCTCCCCAGGACCGCTACAAGGCGATCTATGACG
>JAGRFY010000206.1:0-213 GCA_020445765.1 Rhodocyclaceae bacterium
GGGGGCTTCGCTTCAATGCGGCGGCATGCCGCACGCCCCCGGCCCGTCCGGGTGGCCGCAGGAGCCGCAGGGCCCGGCGAACGCCGGCGCGCGCTCCGGGGCGACGCTGGCGGTGGCGAAGACCGACAGCTGCTTGTCCAGCGCCTGCGACCCGCAACCGGGGCAGGCCGGCTCGCTGCCGCTGCGCACCAGGGTCTCGAAGCGGCGGCCGCA
>JAGRFY010000206.1:291-1223 GCA_020445765.1 Rhodocyclaceae bacterium
CGGCGCCGCTCAGCCCTGGTGGGGGCGCTTGCCGGCGTTCTTCTTGCTGCGGTGGTTGGGCCCGCGCTCCAGGCTCACGCGCTGGCCATGGCCGGCGCTGAAGGTGACGCCCTTGGGCGGTGCCGGGCGGGGGGTGGCCTTGCGGTCGGCTTCGGTGAAGATCTTGCGCGCCATGATGCGTGGGTCCCGTGGTCGAGGGTGAATCGGCAAACCCGCGATTAGGCCACAAGCCGGGCCGATCGTCAGCGCCCGCGCGCGATGGCGACCCTGTGAATCCCGTGGCCCGCTGCTCAGCGGGATCGCTTGAATCCGGATTCGCGCTGGCTTCGAATGGCCAGGACGAACACCGTATCGACGTCGGGCACGTAGCGGTACAGCGCCACGTAGCCGCGCTGCGCCTGCCCGATCACCAGCTCCCGCTTGCCGCCCCTGGCCTTGCGCCCGATCAGCGGGCTGTGCGCCAGCACGTCGATCGCTTCGATGATCTCGGCAAATCGCTGCGGCGTGTCCTCGATGCCGTGGCCTGCCTGGTGGTCGAAGAAGCGGTCGAAGTCGTCCAGAACCTGCGGCGCCAATTCGATGCGCGGCATGCGGCCTCTCAACGCCTCGGCCGGTGCGCCGTGGGTCTGCGAGCCTTGTCGCCCCGTAGCCGCGCCTCGAGATACGCCTTGGCGTCATCCCACGCGACGGTCCTCCCCGCGGCCAGCACCTCGACCCAGCGCTCGTCGGCCAGGCGATCGAACTGCGCATCGATCTCGGCCTGTTCGACCGTCTGTTCGATGGCCTCGAGCATGAATGCGTGCGCCGTCTTGCCTGCAAGGCGGGCGGCGGTGGCGACCCGCTCCTTGAGATCTTCGTCGATGCGGATGGTGGTGGTGGACACAGGGACGCTCCGGCTCATGGCGAATGTAGCACATACGTGCTAAATCGAG
>JAGRFY010000206.1:1324-1787 GCA_020445765.1 Rhodocyclaceae bacterium
CCACCGACGCGCAGGGCCTGGAACCGACGCAGGTCCAGCGTCAGGACGTCGGTGGTCGCGTGCCGTTCGGCGAGCACGACGATCGAGGCATCGGCAAGCCCGATCTGCAGGTCGCCATAGCGGCGCATGATCGCACCGGCTCGCTCGACATCATCGGCCGTGAAGCCCTCCAGGCGATACGCGCCCCGCACGATCTCGTCCAGCAGCGCCGCCTGCGCGTGCGCGCCGACATGCCGCATCAGGAGGTAATCCAGTTCGGCCAGGACGAAGGGCGACAGCAGCAGCGGCCCCTTGGCTGCCTGCAGGGCCGCACGGCATGGCGCATGCTTGCGCTGGCTGGCGTCCAGCGCGGCGAGCAGGCCGCTCGTGTCGAGCAGGATCACGGTCCGCCGAAAACCTCGAGGGCATCGTCCAGCCGCTCGGCGAGCATCGGCTTGCCGCTCTCGATCAGCGGCAGCCGCGG
>JAGRFY010000074.1 GCA_020445765.1 Rhodocyclaceae bacterium
CCCAGGGTGATCCGATCAAGTTCGAGGTGGACAAGGACAGTGGGGCCGTGTTCGTCGACCGCTTCATGGGTACGACCATGCGCTATCCCTGCAATTACGGCTACGTGCCCCATACCGTCGCCGGCGATGGCGATCCGGTCGATGTGCTGGTGGTGACACCGTTTCCGCTGCAGCCCGGCGTCGTCATCCGCTGCCGCCCGGTCGGCATCCTGAAGATGGAGGACGAAAGCGGCGAGGATGCCAAGGTCATCGCAGTGCCGGTGACCAAGCTGACCCCGCTCTACGAGACGGTCAAGTCCTGCGACGATCTGCCGGAACTGCTGCTCAAGCAGATCTCGCACTTCTTCGAGCATTACAAGGATCTCGAGCCGGGCAAGTGGGTCAAGGTGGTCGGCTGGGGCAATGTCGACGATGCGCGCCAGGAGATCCTCTCCGGCCTCGAGAACGCCAAGAAGTAGAACGCGATTGGTGCGTTGGCGACGGGCTCCCGCGGGAGCCCGTCGTCGTTTCAGCGGCGGAACGGCGTGCGCCGCTCGAGCTCGCCGCGGTATTCGTCGAGGTGGTTTCCTTCGCGCGCGAGATGACGCTGCAGCGCGTCGCGGAAGCGCTCGTCCGCGATCCAATGGGCCGAGTGGGTGGTGACCGGTTCCAGCCCGCGCGCCATCTTGTGCTCGCCCTGGGCGCCGCCTTCCAGGCGGTGGATGCCGTGGGCGATGCAAAACTCGATCGGCCGGTAGTAGCACAGCTCGAAATGCAGGCCGGGTACGTGCTCCGCGCTGCCCCAGTAGCGCCCGTAGAGTGCGTCGGCGGATGCCAGGAAGAAGGCACTGGCGATCGCACGACCGGCGCGAGACGCGATCAGCAGGCGGACGCTGTCGGGGGCTGTGCGGGCGATGCGATCGAAGAAATCCCGATTCAGATACGGGCTCGAGCGGTGGGCGAGGTAGGTGTCCTCGTAGCAGTGGAGGAAGAAATCCCAGTCGTCGGCCGTGGCCGTTCTGCCGTCGTGCCAGCGATAGTCGATCGCCTCTGCCGCCAGCTTGCGCCGCTCCTGCCGGATCTTCTTGCGCTTGTCGTGGTTGAGGCGGGCGAGGAAGGCCGCGAAGTCGGCCTCGCCGCGATTGATCCAGTGGAACTGGACACCCTCGCGAAGCAGCAGGCCGGCGGTGGCCAGCGCCCGGGACTCCTCCGCGGTGCAGAACAGCACGTGCAGCGACGACAGGCCGCTGCGGGACGCGAGGGAGACCAGCGCCTCAACCGCGGCGACGCGCGCGTGTGCGTCGCGGGCCAGGATGCGTGCGCCCGGCAAGGGGC
Organism: Rhodocyclaceae bacterium; assembly: GCA_020445765.1. Taxonomy (GTDB): domain Bacteria; phylum Pseudomonadota; class Gammaproteobacteria; order Burkholderiales; family Rhodocyclaceae; genus Cognatazoarcus. The sequence continues at coordinate 1,315 of JAGRFY010000074.1, forward strand.
TGAAGGGTGAGGCCACCAGCCACTTCGGGTAGTACTCGAGGCCATGGCGGTGGTAGGCGTCCGCCCACGCCCAGTCGAACACGTACTCGCCGTAGGAATGGCCTTTCAGGTACAGGGGCAGGGCGGCCACTGGTGTGCCGTCACAGCGGCCCAGCAGATGGCGGGGCGCCCAGCCGCTGTCGTCACCGACGCAGCCGCTGGCCTCGAGCGCATGCAGGAACGCGAAACTGATCGCCGGATGTCCGTCGCCGAGCGCGTCCCAGGCTCTTGCATCGATTCCCTCGAGGCGCTCGTACAGTTCGAATTCGATCACCGCAGGCATGGTCCGCCCATTGTCCATGGATTCGTCTGTGCCACGAAATGGGTCAGCTGCGGGCATCCCGGGCCGGCCGCGGCCTGCGCCTGCCCATCCACCGCTTGTGCACAGCGGTACCCACAGCAACTGTGGGTAAGATTCGCCCTTCGGTCGCCGCGCGCGCTACTCTGAATCGCGCCCGGCGAGCAGGTATAGTAGAAACAGTATGGAAAAGACGCTGAAAATAGCGGTTGCGCAGATCAATTGCACCGTCGGTGACCTCGACGGCAATGCCCGCCGTATCGCCGAGGCGGTGGTGGCTGCGCGCGAGGCCGGTGCCGACATCGTCGTCACGCCCGAACTGGCCCTGTGCGGCTATCCGCCGGAAGACCTGCTGCTGCGACCCGATTTCTACCGCGCCTGTGCGTTCGCGCTGGAAGATCTCGCCGATCGCGTCCGGGATGTCGTGCTGGTGGTCGGTCATCCGCTGGCGGCCGACGGCCGCTTCTACAACGCGGCCTCGGTGGTGCGCGACGGTCGGGTCGTCGGTACCTACCGCAAGATGCGTCTTCCCAATTACCAGGTGTTCGACGAGAAGCGCTATTTCGACGCCGGCGAGGACGCATTGGTGTTTTCGGTCGGCGCAGTTCGCTGCGGGGTCAGCATCTGTGCGGACGTCTGGGATTCGTGGCCGGTCGAGGCCGTCCGGCGCGCCGGCGCCGACCTGCTGATCTCGCTCAACGCCTCGCCCTACCACGTCGGCAAGAGTCGCGAGCGGGAACTGGTGCTCGCCGACCGGGTGCGCGAGTCCGGCCTGGCGGTGCTGTACGTGAACATGGTCGGTGGTCAGGACGAGCTGGTGTTCGACGGCTATTCGATGGCGCTGGACAACGATGGCGCGTGCACCTATCGGGCGCCGGCCTTCGAAGAATCGCTCGACGTCGTCGACTGGTCCGCCGGTCGGTGGCTGGGCGGCCGCTGCGAGGCGCCGCTGGTGGAGGAGGCCGAGGTCTATTCGGCATTGGTCGGCGGCGTGCGCGACTACATCGGCAAGAACGGCTTTCCCGGTGCGATCATCGGACTGTCGGGCGGGATCGATTCCGCGCTGACCCTGTGCGTCGCCGCCGACGCCCTCGGTGCCGAGCGGGTGCGGGCGATCATGATGGCCTCGCCCTACACTGCGCAGATGAGCCTCGACGATTCCCGGGCGCTGGTGGCAGCTCTCGGTGTGCAGTACGACGAGATTCCGATCGAGCCTGCGATGGCCGTCTATGACCGCATGCTCGAACCGTACTTTGCCGGCCTGCCGGCCGACACCACCGAGGAAAATCTGCAGTCGCGCATCCGGGGCAACCTGCTGATGGCCTTCTCGAACAAGACCGGTCGGCTGGTGCTGACCACCGGCAACAAGAGCGAGATGGCGACCGGATATGCGACCTTGTACGGCGATATGGCCGGCGGATTCGGCGTTCTGCGCGACATCTACAAGACCCTGGTGTATCGTCTCGCGCGCTGGCGCAACACGATCACCCCGGTGATCCCGGAAAACATCATCACACGACCACCGTCCGCCGAATTGAAGCCCGACCAGATCGACCAGGATTCCCTGCCCCCTTACGAGGTGCTCGACGCCATCATCGAAGCCTACATGGAGCAGGATCTGTCGCCGCGCGAAATCATCGAGCGGGGCTACCGAGAGGAAGACGTCCGGCGCGCCGTGTCGATGCTGCGGCGAAACGAGTACAAGCGCCGTCAGGCGCCGGTGGGCATCCGCGTCACCGAGCGCGGCTTCGGCAAGGACTGGCGTTACCCCATCACATCCCGCTACCGTGACGAATACTGATCCGGCCGCGGAAGAGACCATACCGAGAGGAGCATCCGATGAAGAAGATCGAAGCCATCATCAAGCCGTTCAAACTCGACGAAGTTCGTGAATCCCTGTCCGAGGTCGGCATCACCGGCCTGACCGTGGCCGAGGTCAAGGGCTTCGGTCGACAGAAGGGTCACACCGAACTGTACCGTGGCGCCGAGTACGTGGTGGACTTTCTGCCCAAGGTCAAGATCGAGGTGGTGGTGGGCGACGGTGTCGTCGAGCAGGCCATCGACGCCATCGTCAAGGCGGCGCGCACCGGCAAGATCGGCGACGGCAAGATCTTTGTCTCCGCGGTCGAGCAAGTGGTGCGCATCCGTACCGGCGAAACCGACGAATCGGCCATCTGAACGTTCGCGGTCAGGCGGCCGGCTCGCGCCTGCGGGCCGGCTGTCTGGCGCCACCCGCCCGCAGCAGGATCAGCAGGGCGCCGCTTCCTCCCTGATGCGGCAAGGCCTGACAAAAGGCCAGGATCTCTTCGCGCTGCGCCAGCCAGCCGCGAGACAGTTGCTTGAGCACGCCGACGCCCCCGGGCGAGCCCAGCCCCTTGCCGTGAATCAGGCGCACGCAGCGGCGGCTTTCCTTGAGACAGCGAACCAGGAACTCGGCGAGGGCCGTCCGTGCCTCGTCACGGGTCAGTCCGTGCAAGTCGAGTTCTCCCTGCACCACCCACCGCCCGCGTCGTAGATCGCTGAGCACGCGACGGGGCAGGCCGCTGCGCAGAAAGACCGCTTCGTCCCCCCCTTCGAGCCGATCCTCGAGGCTGATTGGCGCCTCGATCGATTCGCGCAGCACCGACTGTTCGTCGCGGGTGCTCTGCAGCGGCAACGGTGCCGGCCGCGGTCGCGCGACGTCGATTCGGCCATCGCGCCTGAGCGGGGTGGCCCCCGCGTGCGCCCAGTCGAGCAGGTCCTCGGTTGTGCTGGCCGCGCCCGGTGGCGCTGCGCTGCCCGGTGCGCGTCTTCCCGGTGGCTCCTCGCGGTAGCGCGAGCGCGGCAACAGATCGACCCGGTTGTCATCGGCCAGCCGCTGCACGCCTTGCATGGCTGCCGAGAACAGTTCGCCGTCGGTGTGCGGTCCGGATGACCTGGGCCCGCTGGTCGATGCCGGATCGACGTCGTCCGGCTCCCTGGATCGCGGCTGCGGTGGCGGCTTGGGGCGCTCGATTGCGCGGCGGTTGTCGTCGCGCAGGCGCCGGGCGTCGCGCATCTCGCGCCGGAACAGCGCCGCGTCCTCGTCGGATACGGCCGTCGTCGAGGGCGAGCCTCGGTCGATGGTGACTTCGGCGGATGCCGCAGGCGACTGCTGCCGGATCGCGCCCTTCAGGGCCGCGAACGGGTTTCGTGCCGCGGGCTTACGCGCGTCCGGCCCGCCGTTGCGGGCTCGGGCGCGCTTGCTCATCGACGGCTCACGCCTTGCCGAGCGCGTCGAGATAGCGCTCGGCGTCGAGAGCGGCCATGCAACCGGTACCGGCGCTGGTTACGGCCTGACGGTAGATGTGGTCCTGCACGTCGCCGGCGGCGAACACCCCGGGGACGCTGGTGGCCGTGGCATTGCCGCCACGACCGGCACGGGTGACGATGTAGCCGCCCTCCATGTCGAGCTGGCCCTCGAAGAGGTCGGTGTTGGGCTTGTGGCCGATCGCGATGAACACGCCGCGTACGTCGACGTCTCGCGTGCTGTCGTCCTTGGTGCTGCGGATGCGCAGGCCGGTGACGCCGCTGTCGTCGCCCAGCACCTCGTCGAGGGTGGCATCCGTGGCCAGCGCGATCTTGCCGGCCTCGACCTTCTCCATCAGCTTGTCGACCATGATCTTCTCGGCGCGGAAGCTGTCGCGCCGATGTACCAGCGTGACCTTCGAGGCGATGTTGGCGAGATACAGTGCTTCCTCGACCGCGGTATTGCCACCGCCGACGACGGCGACCTCCTGGTTGCGATAGAAGAAGCCGTCGCAGGTGGCGCAGGCCGAGACGCCCTTGCCCATGAAGGCTTCCTCGGAAGGCAGGCCGAGATACATGGCGGTGGCGCCGGTCGCGATGATCAGCGCGTCGCAGGTGTATTCGCCGGCATCGCCGATCAGCTTGAGCGGTTTTTCGTCGAGCTTCGCGGTGTGGATGTGGTCGAACACGATCTCGGTTTCGAAGCGCTCCGCATGCTTCAGGAAGCGCGCCATCAGGTCCGGTCCCATGACGCCGTCGGCGTCGGCCGGCCAGTTGTCCACCTCGGTCGTGGTCATCAACTGCCCACCCTGGGCGATACCGGTGATCAGCACCGGATCTAGGTTCGCCCTTGCGGCATACACCGCTGCGGTATAGCCGGCCGGGCCGGAACCGAGGATCAAGAGGCGGACGTGGCGGGTTTGCATGGCGGCTCATCCAGACTGTGGTTCGCGAAGCGCGGATTATAGCCGGGCGGCGCCAAAGGCCGTGTAGGCCGCCGGCTGGCGGCGCTGTACTACCGTATGGCAGGTGAATTGGCCCCGGCTGTGCCTGTTGACCTGGCGCTTTGACATATACTTGATTGCCGCGTGGGTTGGTGCGCCCGGTTCCGGTCGTGCCGATCGGCACGGGTGCCGTGGTCAGAATGGAGTGAGCATGAACGTTTCGAATGCCGTTTCGACGATTGCCCTGAAAACCTTCCCGCTGTTCAATGGCCTCGGCGACGACCGCCTCGCGGTGGTGGCCCAACATGCGATGATGCGCCGGGTGCCCCGGGGGCACGCGGTGGTGCATGCGGGGGATCGGGCGGACTACGTCTATTTCGTGCTGACCGGTACGCTGAAGGTCCTGGTCAGCGACGAGGACGGGCGCGAGGTGATCCTGACGATGCTCGGGCAGGGCGAATTGTTCGGCGAGATGGGCATATTCGACGAGCAGCCCCGTTCGGCCTCGGTGGTCGCCGTGTCGCCGGTCGATGTCGTGATGATCGCCAAGAACGACTTCCGGCGAATGATGCAGGACAATTTCGAGATCGCCTGGCGGATCATGTGCAACCTCGCCGAGCGGCTGCGCAACGCCGATCGCAAGATCGAGAGTCTCGCGCTGATGGACGTATATGGCCGGGTCGCGCGGCTGCTGCTCGAGATGGCGGAAGACGTGGATGGCGAGCAGATCGTCGTGCGCAAGATCTCGAAGCAGGACATCGCCAAGATGATCGGCGCGTCGCGGGAGATGGTCAGTCGCGTGATGAAGGATCTGGGCGTGCAGGGCCTGATCGAAGAGTCGGATCGCGGCATCGTGTTGCGCCAACGTATCAACGAGCTGTAAGTGCGTGTATCGGCCCGGCTGGTCGTCATGACCTGTCGGCCCGATCGCATATAATCGGGGCCAGATTCACAGTCTCGCGCTGGCGCCCGCCAATGCTGCCTTCCGTTTCATCCCGTTCCCAGCCTTTGCCGGACAAGATCGCCGCACGTCTCCAGGAGACCCGCTGGCTGCTGTTCGGCCTGTGCGGTGTCTATGTCGCGATGGTGCTGCTCGGCTACAGCAAGTCCGACCCGGGCTGGTCGCACGCCGCCGCAGTCGAACGAGTCGCCAATCCCGGCGGGCGCTTCGGCGCCTGGCTGTCCGACCTGATGCTCTACCTGTTTGGCGTCTCGGCCTGGTGGTGGGTGCTGTTCCTCGGGCTTGGCCTGGTCTGGGGCTATCGACGTCTGCGGCAGCCCGGTCGCACCGACCGCCGCTCGATCCTCGTCGTCGGTGCCGGTTTCGTGCTGACCGTGGTCGCCAGCAGCGCGCTCGAGGCGATGCGCTTCCACAGCATGCAGGCGGACCTCCCGCTGGCCGCCGGCGGCCTCATCGGCACCGAAATCGGGCGCACGGTGATGCAGTACCTCGGCTTCACCGGCGGCACGGTGATCCTGCTGACCCTCGTCGCGGCCGGCGTCAGTCTGTTCACCGGCATCTCGTGGGTGGCCGCGGCGGAGCTCGTCGGTGCCTGGCTCGAATCGATCTGGCTGTCGCTATCCGGCGCGACCGCGGCGTGGCGCGACCGCCGCGCCGGTCGTCAGATTGCCGTCCGGCGGGAAGCCGCGGTCGAGTCGCGGCGGCGCAAGAACGAGGCCAAGAAGCCCGAGCCGGTGCGCATCGAGCCGGCGATCGCCGAGGTTCCCAAGTCCGAGCGCGTCGAGAAGGAACGCCAGCGCGCGCTGTTCTCCGACCTGCCCGAGGGTGCGATTCCGCCGGTGGGCCTGCTTGATCCGGCGTCGCGCGACGTCGAGCCGCCGAGCACCGAGTCGCTCGAATTCACGTCGCGGCTGATCGAAACCAAGCTCGGCGACTTCGGCGTCGAGGTCAAGGTGCTGGCCGCCTATCCGGGCCCGGTCATCACCCGCTACGAGATCGAGCCGGCCATCGGCGTCAAGGGCAGCCAGGTGGTCAACCTCGCCAAGGACCTGGCGCGCGCGCTGTCGCTGATCTCGGTGCGGGTGATCGAGACCGTGCCCGGCAAGTCGTGCATGGCGCTGGAACTGCCCAATCCCAGGCGGCAGACCGTGCGGCTGTCCGAAATCGTCGCATCCAAGGCCTACCAGGACATGCATTCGGCACTCACCGTCGCGCTCGGCAAGGACATCGGTGGGCACCCGGTGGTCGCCGATCTGGCGAAGATGCCGCACCTCTTGGTGGCCGGCACCACCGGCTCGGGCAAGTCGGTCGGCGTCAACGCGATGATCCTGTCCCTGCTCTACAAGTCGGAACCTTCTCGGGTGCGCCTGATCCTGGTGGATCCGAAGATGCTCGAGCTGTCGGTCTATGAGGGCATTCCCCACCTGCTGGCGCCGGTCGTCACCGACATGAAGCATGCCGGACACGCGCTCAACTGGTGCGTCGCCGAGATGGAGAAGCGATACAAGCTGATGGCCGCGGTCGGGGTGCGCAACCTCGCCGGCTTCAACCGGCAGGTGGCCGAAGCCGAAAAGGCCGGCAAGCCGATGACCAACCCCTTCTCGATCACGCCGGAGAGCCCGGAACCGCTAGAACATCTGCCGCACATCGTGGTCGTCGTCGACGAGTTCGCCGACCTGATGATGGTCGTCGGCAAGAAGGTCGAGGAACTGATCGCACGGCTCGCGCAGAAGGCACGCGCCGCCGGCATCCACCTGATCCTGGCCACCCAGCGTCCGTCGGTCGATGTCATCACCGGCNNACCGGCCTGATCAAGGCCAACATTCCGACCCGGATCGCGTTCCAGGTATCCAGCAAGATCGACTCGCGCACGATCCTCGACCAGATGGGCGCGGAAGCCCTGCTCGGCATGGGCGACATGCTCTACCTGCCGCCGGGCACCGGGCTGCCGGTGCGGGTCCATGGCGCCTTTGTCGCTGACGAGGAAGTGCACAAGGTGGTCGACCACCTCAAGCAGCATGGCGAACCCGACTATGTCGAAGGCATCCTGTCGGCGCCGGACGACGATGGCGGCGGTCTGCCGGGTGCGGACGGGACGGTGGGCGGAGAGGAGTCCGACCCGCTCTACGACCAGGCGGTCGAGATCGTGCTGAAGACCCGTCGCCCGTCGATTTCACTGGTGCAACGTCATCTGCGCATCGGATACAACCGGGCCGCTCGCCTGATCGAGCAGATGGAGCGCTCCGGGCTGGTGTCGGCCGCCGGTAGCAGTGGCAATCGCGAAGTGCTGGCGCCGGCCCGGGAGGCAGAGTGAAGCCGGTGTCGCGCGTGCTCGGTGTCCTGATCCTGGCGCTCGGCGGCCTGTTGGCGACGGTGCCGGCGCAGGCCGGCGATGTGCTCTCGCGGCTCGACCGTTTCCTCGCCGAAGTCGGATCCGGGCAGGGCAGCTTCAGCCAGATCGTGGTCTCGCGCTCGGGGCGCCGGCCGCAACGCTCGGTCGGGGAATTCGCGTTCGCGCGGCCGGGTCGCTTCCTGTGGGTCTATACCGAGCCCTACCCGCAGCGGCTGGTGAGCGACGGCGCCCGGCTCTGGTCGTACGACCAGGATCTGAACCAGGTCACGGTCAAGCCCCTCGGCGATGCCCTGGGGGCGACGCCGGCCGCGATACTGGCCGGGGAAGGCGATCTGGCGCGCAATTTCGCGGTGTCGGACAACGGCAGACGGGATGGCCTCGACTGGGTTGTGGCCCGTCCGAAGGCGCCCGACAGCCCGTTCACCGACATGGAACTGGGATTCGACGGTGCCGAATTGCGTGCGATGCTGATCCGCGACAGCTTCGGCCAACAAACCGAGTTGCGTTTCGATCGCTTCGAACGCAATCCCAGTATCGACCCGGCGCTGTTCCGTTTCGTGCCACCGGCCGGGGCCGACGTGATCGGCGAATGAGGCTTCCAGGAGGAGCCCGATGAGCGGACTCTTCGACACGGACCCGGCGGACCGGGCGCCGCTGGCGGAGCGACTGCGACCGCAACGGATCGACGACGTCATCGGGCAGGCCCATCTGCTCGGCGCGGGCAAGCCGCTGCGCCTGGCGTTCGAGGCGGGCAAGCTTCATTCGATGATCCTGTGGGGGCCGCCCGGCGTCGGCAAGACGACTCTGGCGCGGCTGATGGCGGGCGCGGTCGACGCCGAATTCCAGGCATTGTCGGCAGTCTTCGCCGGGGTCAAGGACATCCGCGAGGCGGTCGCTCGCGCACAGCAGGCGCGCGATCGAGGACGGCCGACCGTGTTGTTCGTCGACGAGGTGCACCGCTTCAACAAGGCGCAACAGGACGCGTTCCTGCCCTATGTCGAGCAGGGCGTGCTGACTTTCATCGGGGCGACCACCGAGAATCCCTCGTTCGAGGTCAATTCCGCACTGCTTTCCCGGGCCAGCGTCTACGTGCTGCAGTCACTCGGCGAACAGGATCTGCGCCTGCTGCTGGCCCGTGCCCTGGCTGCAGTCGGTGCCGCGCCTCGCTTTGCCGATGACGCCGTCGCGCGACTGTGCGGCTTTTCGGACGGCGACGGACGGCGCTTGCTGAACCTCGTCGAGCAGTTGCTGGACGCGGCCAAGGCGTCGGCACTGGACGAGATCGGGCCGGCCTTCGTCGACCAGGTGCTGGCCCGCAGCCTGCAGCGATTCGACAAGGGCGGCGATGCCTTCTACGACCAGATTTCGGCCCTGCACAAGTCGGTCCGCGGATCCGATCCCGACGCGACGCTGTATTGGCTGTGCCGGATGCTCGAGGGCGGGGCGGATCCACACTATCTCGGCAGGCGACTGGTGCGCATGGCCAGCGAAGACATCGGGCTGGCCGACCCGCGCGGGCTCGAGATCAGTCTCAACGCCTGTGCGGCCTACGAGCGACTGGGCAGTCCCGAGGGCGAACTGGCGCTGGCGGAGGCAGCCGTGTTCCTGGCCTGCGCAGCCAAGTCGAATGCCGTCTACGTCGCCTACAAGGCGGCGCGCAAGGCGGCGGCCGAGCACGGCTCGCTGCCGGTGCCACTGCACCTGCGCAATGCGCCGACGCGCTTGATGAAAGGCCTCGGACACGGGCAGGGCTACCGCTATGCGCATGACGAGCCGGACGGATATGCAGCCGGCGAGCGCTACCTGCCCGAGGGCCTCGATGCACGGCCCGGTTGGTATCGGCCGGTCGCGCGCGGCATGGAGGCCCGCATCCGCGAAAAGCTCGACAGGCTGCGAGCCCTCGACGCGGCGTCTCTATCGACCGGCAACTCCGGGCGTGACGACGAGGCGACCGGCTAGACGGTCGACGTCGCCGCTAATGGACCAGCGGATGGTCCTTCAGGAAGCGCGCGAATACCAGCCGTGCACGCTCGGCCTTCTCGCGGTCGCCGCCGCGCTCGGCGCGGTCGACCATGTCGGTCAGGCAACGGGTCAGGATCAGCACGCCTTCGGGGGTCTGGACCAGTCCGCAGGCAATCTGGGCGGCGGCCACGTCGGGAATGTCTTCGTGTTCGGCGATCAGCGCGACCTCGTCATCGGTCAGGTCGCAATAATCGAGGCAGTCTCTGATAGAAAGCATGGGTTCTCCTCCGGATGCGTCGGACGCCATCTTCTGCGGCGCCTCTGAAGGCTCTAACTATGGCTCAAAGATCGGGTGTTGTCGAAAAAGTTTCCACCGACTGATCGTTATTCCAATTGCGTGAATCTATCGTCGCGTCGGACGGCCCGTACAGGCGCCCGGGCCGAGCAGGTAGAATCCGGTTCTTGCCCAGTCACAGATCCGGATCACGACCCGACATGCTCGACATACAGCTTCTCCGCGGACAACTCGAAGAGACCGCCGCGACCCTGGCCACGCGCGGTACTCAGCTGGACACCGCCGCATTTGCCGCTCTCGAGGATGCCCGCAAGGGGCTTCAGTCCAGGACCCAGGAACTCCAGGCGCGGCGCAATGCGCTGTCCAAGCAGATCGGCGTGCTCAAGGGCAAGGGCGAGGACGCGTCGGCAGTGATGGCCGAGGTGGGTGGCATCGGCGAAGAATTGAAACAAAACGAACAACGCCTCGCCGAATTGCTGGCACAGATCGCCGACTTCGTTTCGTCGCTGCCCAACCTGCCCCACGAGACCGTCCCGGTCGGGCGATCGGAGGAAGACAATGTCGAAGTGTCCCGCTGGGGAACGCCACGTCAGTTCGCGTTCGAGGTTCGCGACCATGTGGATGTCGGCGCGGCACTCGGGGGACTGGATTTCGAAACCGCTGCCAAGGTGGCGGGCAGCCGCTTCGCGGTCATGCGCGGCGGGGTCGCGCGGCTGCATCGCGCACTGGCCCAGTTCATGCTTGATGTCCATACCCGCGAGCACGGTTACACCGAGGTCAGCGTCCCGTACCTGGTCAATCCGGCAAGCATGTTCGGCACCGGCCAGCTACCGAAGTTCGAAGAGGATCTGTTCCGCGTGCCGAAGGCCGACGGCGGTCATTTCTACCTGATTCCGACCGCCGAGGTGCCGGTCACCAACGTCGTCAGGGATGCGCTGCAAGCGACCGCTGCAGTGCCGATGAAGTTCGTCTGCCATACGCCCTGCTTCCGCTCGGAGGCCGGCTCCTATGGCCGCGACACGCGCGGCATGATTCGCCAGCACCAGTTCGAGAAGGTCGAGCTGGTACGCATCGAAACGCCGGACAGCTCGTGGGATGCGCTCGAGGAACTGACCTCCCACGCCGAGGCGATCCTGCGCCGGCTCGAGTTGCCCTACCGCAAGATCGTGCTGTGTACGGGAGACATGGGGTTCTCGGCGGCCAAGACCTACGATCTCGAGGTCTGGCTGCCCGCCCAGAACGCCTATCGCGAGATATCCTCGTGCTCGAACACTGGCGCCTTCCAGGCGCGCCGGATGCAGGCACGATTCAAGAACGCCGATGGCAAGAACGATTTCGTCCATACGCTCAACGGATCCGGCCTTGCCGTCGGACGCACGTTGGTTGCGGTGCTCGAGAACTACCAGCAGGTCGACGGCTCGGTCGTCGTGCCGGAGGCCTTGCGTGCCTACATGGGCGGCGTCGAAGTACTGACGCCCTGACGCAACAGACTGCCGGCGGCGCCGGCGTCCGCCGGCGTGTTTTCGGACACGAGGGGTGCCGCCGGTTCGAAGCGCGCCAGGATCTCGAAGTAGTTTCGCACCGACTCGGCCATGATCACGGCTTCGCCACCCCTGCCACGGCCGGCGGCCAGCCTGGCGGCATAGGCTGGTTGCGCGATCAGCGGAAGGACGTTCTTCATGTCCTTCCAGCTGGTGTCGTCCTTCGACAGGCTGCGCGCGATCGCGCCGGCGCCGCGCAGATGGCCCATGCCGACGTTGTAGGCGGCCACCGCCATCCAGCTACGGTCCGGCTCCTCGACTTCGGGCGGCAGTTCGTCCCGCAGCATCGCCAGGTAGCGCGCACCGCCCATGATGCTCTGATGCGCATCCAGCCGGTTCTTGACGCCCAGTCGGTTTGCCGTCTCGTTGGTCAGCATCATCATGCCGCGCACTCCGGTATACGAGGTCGCGGTCGGGTCCCATTGGGATTCCTGGTAGGCCACCGCGGCCAACAGGCGCCAGTCGAGCCCGTAGCGGTGGGCGGCCTCGATGAACGACGGCCGAAATCTTGGAAGGCGCGTCTGGATACGTGCGAGGAAAGCCGAGATGCGCTGCCCGTCCAGGCGCTGGACGTGACCGTAATAGCGCTCGGTGATGCGCTCGAGCAAGCCGCTGGCTCGCGCTTCGGCCAGGAACGCCTCGATCGCCGTAGCCAGTTCGTCGTCTCCGTCCCTGTTCAGCGCCCACGCCATTTCGGCCTTGAGATCAAGCGGCAAGGCGATCTGCAGGTCGGGATGGTAGCGGTTCAGCATCTGATAGGTCTGCCGGTCTGCAGCCGCAAAATCGAGTTCTCCGTCAGCCACCCGTTCCAGCAGTTCGGTTTCCCCGCCGATGCGTGCGAACGCGATGCGAAGGCCGGGCACGCGCCGCTTCATGGCTTCGAGTTCGTGGGCGGGTACCGAACCTCTGCGCACGCCGACGCGGAATCCGACCAGATCCGTCTCGTCGGACACACGACTGGCGTCGACGGTGCCGACCAGTACGTAATCCACGATTCGCAGCGGGGACGACCAGCGCACGGCCTTGGCATCATTGCGGATCAGGCCGGCGGCGGCCAGATGAACGTTGCCGCGTTCGACCGCCGAGAGTGCCGCGGCCGAAGTCGGCATGATCTCGAAGCGGACCTTGACGCCGAGCCGCTCGCCGAGCGCCACCAGCAGGTCGTATTCGAAGCCTTCCGGAGTGCCGTTCGGGCCGGTGCGATAGGAGTTCGCGTCCTGTCGCGTGGCAACACGCAGCTCGCCGAGGGTCTGATGATTCATCAGACGCGCCGGAGGCGCCGGCTCGCATGCGGCCAGCAGCCACGGCAGAAGCATCGCCGTGGCGGCGTGGCGGATCGAGAAGCAGCTGGAGGCTGGGGCGCGACGACGCACGGGGGTCCTTCGATGCGACCGGGAACGAATTGATACCCCACGGCGCGGACGCTGTCACCAAAATATGGTAAATTAGAAATTGCTAATTAACTTGCAGGCACGGGAGGCGCAATGGAAGGCAAGTCATTCGTCCAAATCACGTCCGACGTCGCGGCCGCACTCGACGAGATGCGCCGCGAGGTTCCGGACACCATGCAGGCCTTCGGTGGCCTTGCCAAAGCATCGATGAAGGCCGGTAGCCTGTCGGCCCTGCACAAGGAACTGATCGCGCTGGCAATCGGCGTATCGTCCCGCTGCGACGCTTGCATCGGTTTTCACGTCAAGGCACTGATCCGGCTTGGCGTCACGCGCGAGCAATTGATGGAAACCCTGGCGGTGTGCACCTACATGGGCGGTGGGCCGACCCTGATGTATGCCGCCGAGGCGGTCAGAGCCTACGACGAACTGCTGCCACGTCTGCAGAAGAAAGACGCAGCCTGAGTCCCGCCGAGCGCCGCGCTGGTCACCGGCCACGTGCGTCGGCGGGCGGCCTCGAGATGGCGATGATGCACTTGCCGAGTGGCAATACCGCCGTCAGGGTATACAAGGCCCGAGACGACTGTATAATGCGCGGCTTCGGTTTTCGAGCCGAAGCGGAGAGGTGCCGGAGTGGTCGAACGGGCTTGACTCGAAATCAAGTGTACGGCTTGCCGTACCGTGGGTTCGAATCCCACCCTCTCCGCCAGTCATTCATATCAATGGCTTGCGAGGACGAACTCGAATAGCCCGCCACACAGCCCTCCATGTTGGTGGGCGCTTTGTTGCGGTGTCGTTCCGTGGTCTGCCGCCAGTGAAGACCGCATGCATGGGGTGCAAGGGGTAGTGAGTTCGAATTCCACCGCCCCGACCAACCGAATCAATGACTTGGGCCAGTTTTCGAACTGGCCCAAGTGCTTCCTGGGACACCCCCAAGGCTGATCACGCCCCCACAGATACCCCGACCATTAGATCGTAGGGGTGGGTCTCGCAAGATACTTCATCGCGGGACCTGCTCCGACGAATGAATTTGTCCCCAGGAGTGAATTCCTGGCCGGGGTAGGTGGTCGAAGACTGCGCATCTGGATGGCTTGACACACCGCTTCGAGCGGGGGAGGCTGATTGCGCGTCATTGCTATTCAGGTGCCACCATGAACAGATTGGATTCGGGGGCGGAGGCGCTGTCATTGAACGTGCAGGTTGCGCGCATGGCGCCGCGCCTCCAGAAGATTGGCGTTTCCCCGCTCGGGGCGAGGCAGGTGCTCACAGGTCAAGTCGTCACTGACCAGAACGACAGGAAGCTCATCGCCCGGATCATGCTCACTGCCTTGAATGGCAGCAGCGAAGAGGGCAAGAAATTCGTCGTTACCCAGATCGATCACTGGTAGCTGCTCAGGGGCGCGGGTTCCGATGTCGTTCCTTCAGGATGGGATGCGCTCGCCCGCGCCGAGCACTCGCCTGCGATCGCCCGGCCCGATCCACGCCGCTACGCGAAAGCCTTCCCTGCCGCATGACTATCCCGGCCGCGACCAGAATCGTTCCATTGCGATATAGGTGTAGGACGCCGACCAGCCGATCAGCAGCAGGCCGTTCAGGGTCTCGGTGCTGGCCAGCAGGCGCAGTGCGCCGCTGGGCACGAGGTCGCCGTAGCCGAGCGAGGTGAAGGTCTCGCCTGAGAAGTAGAGGGCGCTGTCGAAGGCCAGTGTCGGTTCGCCGGCCAAGGAGCCGGCGCCGAGGCGGACGAGCAGCTGGAAGGCGAGGGCATAGAGCGCGATCTCGACGACGTGGGCGACGAAGGCGCCGCCGAGCACCACCACCACCTTGAAGCGGGACGGCAAGGGCAGGGCGGGCAGGCGGCGGGCGATCCAGGACAGGGCCTCGTAGTGGATCAGCGTGGTCAGGGCCAGCATCAGCAGGCACACAGGCACGACGGTCAGCATCGTTCGCTCCGGGGTTCGGCTCGGCCGGTACCGCACCGCGGCGGTTGGCGACGCGGCGCGTTCACAGGGCGAGGCCGAGGCGCAGCCCTTCTTCGAAGGCGCGCTTGGCATCGAGTTCGCCGGCGCGAGCGGCGCCGCCGATGCGGTGCAGCGGGATGCCGTCGCCGGCCATCTCGGCGGCGAGGCCGTCTTCGGCCTCCTGTCCGGCACAGCAGACGATGGTGTCCACCGCCAGCAGCGCGGTTTCGCCGGCACGGCGGTAGTGCAGCCCGTCGGCGGTGATGCCGAGGTAGTCGACACCGTCGAGCTGGGCCACGCCGGCGTCGGCGAGCTCGCGCCGCAGCACCCAGCCGGTGGTCTTGCCCAGGGTCTTGCCGAACGGGCCCTCGCTGCGCTTCAGCATCCACAGCCGGCGCGCGGTGGCGGGGGGGCTGCCGCCGGCCTGCCAGCGCGACAGGTAGGCGGGCAGTGAGGGTGGGTCGCCGTGGTGCAGCAGGAAGGCGGCGACGTCGTGGCCGATGCCGCCGGCGCCGATGATCGCGACCCGGGTGCCGGCCGTGGCGCGGCCGGCGAGCAGGTCGTCGTAGCCGACCACGATCGGCAGCTCGATGCCGGGGATGTCGGGGCGGCGCGGGCGCACGCCGCAGGCGACGACGATCTCGTCGAAGCCTTCGTGCCGCAGCAGGGCGGCATCGGCGCGGGTACCCGTGCGCAATTCGCCGCCGGCGGCGAGCAGGCGGGCGACGTAGGCGGCGGTGACCCGCGGGTAGTCCTGCTTGCCGGGGATGCGCGCGGCCAACAGGAACTGGCCACCGGCTTCGTCCTGTTGCTCGAACAGCACCACCGCATGGCCGCGCTCGGCGGCGGCCAGCGCTGCCGCGAGGCCGGCCGGGCCGGCGCCGACCACCGCCACGCGCTTGCGTCGGGCAGGGACGGCCGCGGTGAATTCCAGCTCGCGCCCGGCCGCGGGATTGACCATGCAGCTCACTGCCTCGCCGGTGAAGTAGTGGTCGAGGCAGGCCTGGTTGCAGGCGATGCACGGCACCAGACGCACTTCGTGGCCCTCGCTCGCATGACGGACGAAGCCGGGGTCGGCGAGGAAGGGGCGGGCCAGCATCGCCAGGCTGCCGTCGCCGCGCGCCAGCACCGCCTCGGCGAGCTGCGGGTGGTTGATGCGGTTGGTCACCGCCAGCGGAATCGCCAGCGCCCGGGCGAGGCGGCCGGCAGTTTCCGCAAACAGCGCGTCGGGCACGCACTGCTGCACGGTCGGCACCGGCGACTCGTGCCAGCCGACGCCAGTGGACAGCACGTCGGCGCCGGCGGTGGCGACGGCCTGCGCCATCGCCACGGTTTCGTCCCAGTGCAGGCCGCCGTCCACCAGGTCGAGCAGCGAATGGCGGTACATCAGCAGGCGCGTCGGCCCCAGCGCCTCGCGCACCGCACGCACCACCTCGACTGCGAGGCGGATGCGGTTGGCCAGCGGCCCGCCCCAGTCGTCATGGCGCTGGTTGGTGCGGGGTGCCGCGAACTGGCTCAGCAGGTAGCCCTCTGAGCCCATGATCTCGCAGCCGTCGTAGCAGGCGGCGCAGGCCAGTTCGGCGCAGCGGCGGTAGTCGGCGATGGTGCGGCGGATGTCGGCGTCGTCGAGCTCGCGCGGCGCGCTGCGACTGATCGGCGCGCGGATCGGCGACGGGCCGACGATGTCGCCGTGCATGCCGTAGCGGCCGCTGTGCAGGATCTGCAGCAGGATGCGGCCGCCGGCCGCGTGCACGGCGTCGGTCACCGGGCGGTGCTCGGCGAGCTGGCGCTCGTCGATCAGGTAGCCGGGGCCGGC
>JAGRFY010000075.1:0-16554 GCA_020445765.1 Rhodocyclaceae bacterium
GTGGCTGCCAAGTACAAGGGCGACGCCGGTGCTGCCGCGATGCTCGCCGAGAGGGTCCAGAAGGGCGGATCCGGCACCTGGGGCCAGATCCCGATGCCGCCCAACCCGCAGGTCAACGCCGACGAAGCCAAGAAGCTGGTCGAGTGGATTCTCAGCCTGTAATCCGGTTTATCCACCGGATGCAGAAAGAGCCCGCCGACCGGCGGGCTTTTTTTTTGCCCGCGGCGCGCCGGGCGGCCCGCGCCGCGGGTCTCATTGCACCACCTGGTCCGGGAACCAGTCTGCCGGCACCTCGCGGAACAATGCCTCGACCGCCTCGGCACTGGCCGGTGGGCTGAAATAGAAACCC
This sequence comes from Rhodocyclaceae bacterium, assembly GCA_020445765.1. GTDB lineage: Bacteria > Pseudomonadota > Gammaproteobacteria > Burkholderiales > Rhodocyclaceae > Cognatazoarcus. The sequence goes on from JAGRFY010000075.1 coordinate 350, forward strand.
TGCATCGCGTTGCAGCCGAGTGCGGCCAACTGGTCGAGCTGTTCCGGCGTCTCGACCCCTTCGGCGATGACGCCGAGACCGAAGCCGCGGGCGATGCCGGTGATCGCGCTGACGATCGGGTTGCCGTCGGGCTTCATCTCGCTGACGAAGCTGCGGTCGATCTTCAGGCTGCTGATCGGAAAACGCTGCAGATAGCCGAGGGCCGAATAGCCGGTGCCGAAATCGTCGATCGCGACGCCGACGCCGATCTGACGCAGTTGCGCGATCTTTTCCGCACCGGCGTGGCCTTCGCGCATCATCAGGTGCTCGGTGATCTCGAGATCGAGCGCATGCGCCGGCAGGCGGTAGTTGGCGAGCCGGCGCGACACTTCGCCGACGACGTCGCCGTGCTCGAAGTCGCGCGGCGACAGATTGACCGACATGCGCACGTCGGCGTGCCCCATTCGTCGCCATCGGGCGAGCTGGGCACAGGCCCGGTCCAGCACCCAGCTGCTGATGCCACCGATCAGCCCGATCTCCTCGGCGAGATCGACGAATTCGACCGGGTTGAGCAGGCCATGATCCGGATGGCGCCAGCGCAGCAGCGCCTCCGCACCGACCACGCGGCGGCGCCGGATGTCGATCTGGGGCTGGAAGCACAGGCGGAACTCGTCGCGCTCCAGCGCCCGGCGCAGATCGTTCTCGAGGCAGACGCGCTGGCGGTAGTTGGCATTGAGTTCGGGGCCGAAGAAGCAATAGCCGTTCTTGCCGCTGCGTTTGACCTGATACATCGCGATGTCGGCGTGCTGGATCAGCAGGTCGGCGACTTCGCCGTCCTTCGGATAGACCGCGATGCCGACGCTGACGGTCACCCGGAAATCGCCGTGCTTGAGGCGGAACGGCTCGTGCAGGGTCTGCAGGATCTTGATCGCGATACCCTCTGCGTCGTCCGGGCTCGCCAGATCGGGCAGCAGTGCGACGAACTCGTCGCCGCCGACCCTCGCCAGCGTGTCGCCCTTGCGCAGGCTCTGCCGCAGTCGGCTGGCGACGCCGCGCAGCAGGTGGTCGCCTTCGCTGTGGCCGTAGGTGTCGTTGACCAGCTTGAAACGGTCGAGGTCGATGAACAGCACCGCCAGCGCCGAGTTGCGTCGTTGCGCATGGGCCAACGCCAGTTCGAGGCGGTCGTGGAACAGCAGTCGGTTGGGCAGGCGCGTCAGCTGGTCGTGGTAGGCCTGGTAGACGATCACGTCCTCGGCGCGCTTGCGGTCGGAGATGTCGCGAGCAACGCCGTAGGTACCGATCAGGCGCCGGCTGCTGTCCCGGGTCTCGCGTCCGAATACCGGTTCGGTGCTCAGCGAGAAGGTCAGCACGTCGGCCTTGCCGGCAGGGCCGGCCGGATTCCGCTGCAGCTTCAGTTCCAGTCGGCGGGCCTGGCGTGACGGCTGTTCCGGATTGCCGTAGAGGGCTTCCAGGCGCGGACGGTCTTCTTCGTCGGCGATCTCGGCGATCCCGCGTCCGAGCAATTGCTGGTGGTCGTAGCCGAGCAGCGACTGGGCGCGCGGATTGAGGTAGCGGAAGCGCCCATGGGGGTCGAGCATGAAGATGATGTCCGGCGAACTCTCGACCAGGTAGCGATAGAGGCGTTCGGATTCCTTCAGGCGCAGGCCGATGCGCCGGTTGGTGCGCTCCAGCCCGGCCTTGTGCAGGGCCTTGTCGACCGTGTGCTGGAGCTGGGCGAGGTGATAGGGCTTGCGCAGGAAATCGTCGGCGCCGCGGCGCAGCGCACCGATCGCGATGTCGATGCCGTCGTCGCCGGAGAGCATCACGACGGCGTCGCTGCGCTGGTTCTCGGCGCGCCAGTCGAGCAGGCCGAGGCCGCTGCCATCGGGCAGGCAGTGGTCCAGCAGGATCAGGTCATAGTGACGCCGGGACAGCGAATCGATCGCCTCGGCCAGCGACGCGGCGAGGTCGAAGCGCCTGCCCGGCGCTGCCAGCAGATGGGGCAGGGAGCGGCGCAGCGGGGCATCGTCGTCCACCACCAGGATGTGGTTGATCCGGGAGCCCGGGTGCTCGGCTGCGCCTGTCAGTTCGGCAAGCAGGGACGGCTCGCCGTCGGCATCCATTGCGATTCACGCGCCTCGTGTTGCTGTCGCTCGAAAATCATCATGCATCAAGCGCGCGCGGGAATAAAGATCTGCATCCCCGTGCCGGCCCGCTCTTGGCTGCGACAGATCATCGCAGCGTTGTATTCGTGCAACAGTTCGCGCACGATGGCCAGTCCGGAGCCCCGATTTTCACCTTCGTCGGTCTTGTCGTCGGACCCGTACAGGTTCTCGAAACGCTCGCGCGGCATGCCCGGACCGTTGTCGACCACTCGGATCTCGACGCACAGCCGGCCGTCCACGGCGACCGGTCCGCTCGATGCCAGCGTGACCCGCCCGCCGGCCGGCACCGCCTCGGCGGCATTGCGCAGCAGGTTGAGCAGAACCTGGCGCAGGATCGAGCGCGGCATCCGCGCTGCCGGCACGGTCGGCACCAGGCGCAGTTCGAGCCGCACGCCGCGGCGCGCGAACATGGTGTCGCCGCACAGGGTCGCGAGATCTCGCAGCACCTCGTTGGGCAGGCAGAAGCGCGCTTCGGCGTCCTGCTCCCTGGTATCGCCCATGCGTCGCAGCATCTGGCCGATACGATCGATCTCGCTGCCCAGGATGGCGAGGTCCTCGCAGGTCTTGCGGTCGGCTCCGTGGCGCTCGCGGATCAGATCGAGATAGCTGCGGATGAGACTCAGCGGGTTGCTGGTCTCGTGCTGCATGCGACGGATGCGATCGCGGAATCCGCGCAGCGCGAGTTCCTCGCGGGCCTCGCGCTCGGCCTGTCGCCGCCGCATCCGCAGCAGTTCACCCAAGGCGCTGTCGAGCAGGTGGCGCCGGCGCGCACCGACCGCATCATCGATGCGGGGCTCGGCGTGGGCGAAGACGGCAACCCCCTGGCGACCATCCACCTGCCACGGCCAGGCGGTAAAACCGTCGGCACCGAGCCAGCGGCCGATCTGCCAGTCCGCGGTATTGCGTCCGGGCCCGTTGTCGGCGAGGGAGTAACGCAGCGGGGTCGATCGATGCAGCGCCAAGGCCAGCGTCGAGTGGGCGTTGTCGGTGGATAGCACCATGCCGTCGAGCCACGCCGGATCGACGCCGCGCGAGAGCACCGGCCGCAGCTTGTCGCGGTGGACCTCGAATACCAGTTGCGGACCGGGCTGACCGGTCAGCAGGGCGCAGCTCGCGTACAGGCGATCGCTCAGGATCTGTTCGTCGAGATCGACGAACGCGCCCTGCATCAGGCCTCGGGACGCGGCGTCGATCCACAGCGAGGCGTCGGGCGCCGCGGTTAGATCTGCGGCCGGCGGGCTCGCTGGCTGCGGCTGTACCGCGGTCGAGGCATCCGGCTCGCTGCGAGAGCCGGCGAGATAGGTGTACTCCTCGCGCAGGTCGATCAGCATGTGGGTGGGCAGACCGGCGACCCGCGACAGCGAGGCCAGGGTCACCGCCGGTTCCCCATCGGCGAGCGAGCGGGCCACCCAGACGATGCGCGACAGCGCATGGCTGTCGGCGACGCAGTCCTCCGACTCGGGAACCAGCCGGATCGCGTCGAGAATCGGCAGGCCGGGCCGCGCACGTTCCGCCAGGTGCATGCTGTGTTCCGCCCGCCGTCGAACGTTTCCATCCTCCAGCCCCTGGGGATCGCCGTCGCCGAACAGCGCGCTGAGGTCGTGCCACAGACCCGCCAGGTAAGCATCCTGTGGGCTGAGATGGCTGGACTGGCGCGCCAGGTGGGCTGCCAGTTCGGCCACCAGCAGGGCGTGTGCGGAGCGCCGTTCGAGCATCGGACTGTCGCTCGCCTCGAGGCTCGCGTGCAGGGCCCAGGCCCGCAGCAGATCGGCGCCGAGCCGGGTCAGCCGGTTCTCGATCTGCGCGACCAGTTGCTGATCGCCACGGTCGCCGGCCAGCGGCAGTGCATTGAGGATGGACCACGCCAGCAGCGGATCGCGGCTCACGGTCGCGGCGATCTCGCTCCACTGTGGTGGCTGCTCGCACAGCAGGCGCAAGAGCGCCCTGCAGCAGTCTTGCCGCAGTCGGGGACTGGCGGTGCAGGCCTGGAGGGCGGCAGGCGCGTTCATCGGGGCAGGGCACGTCCAAAACAGCACGATTGTGCCCTTATATCGCTACTCGTGGCGAGCGGCGGTGATTGGCGGCGCCGGCCGCCGGTGCCGCCTCCCGGCGAACGAATCAGGACAGCTCGAGCCGGTCGGCGAAGGCGAGGCCGGAGAGCATTGCCTCGTTGACATCGCGGCAGTCGAGCTGCAGCGCATCGACCTGCTCGCTGAGCATCGACGCATCGAACGACTCGGTCGCCCGGGCGAGCTTCAGGAACGGCGAATAGACGCCGTCGTCACCGAGCAGCGACTCGGCGACCTGGTCCGGCAGATGCATCTCTTCGAGAACCGTCCGCATGCCGGTGCCGAGCAGCACGTCGAGCAGCGAGAACGCGCCGGTGATGAACAGGTTGTCCGACTCGCCCTTGTCGAAGAACTTTGCGCCGATGCGTTCCATGAAGCGGCCGCGGGCAATCGCGGTCTGCATCAGGGCGGCGGCCGACGGATCGTGACTGGCCGAGACCAGCAGCAGTGACAACCACTTGTGGAGCTTGTCGTAGCCGAGGATCGTGACCGCGTGACGGAACGACTGGATTTCGCACATCAGCCCGAAACCGGCGGAGTTGATGTACTTCAGGAGCTTGTAGGACAGCGCCACGTCCTGCTTCAGCACCGCCTCGATCTCGGCGATGTCCTTGTTCATGCGCACCAGGTTCAACAGGCGCACGATCTGGGCGTGGGCCGGCGCGAGCTGTCGCGCGACCGGCTCGCCGCGCAGGAAGAACCAGCCGGAGGCGCCGTCGTAGCCATGTGTGATGGCCTTGTCGAAACCATTCGAGTCGGCCAGGCCCCAGGCCAGCGTCAGTCCATTGGCGGATTGCGCCTTGGCGTACTTGCGGGCGTCCGACAGCAGGAAGCGCCAATCCTGGCTGCTGCAGGCCGGCGAACCGGGCTCGCACCAGGCCAGGCACATGTTCGTTCCGCCTTCGGCCAGATGCGCGACCAGTTGCTGGGTCAGCGGGTGGCCGAGCGTCTGGGCGGGGATCTCCACCATCACGTTGTCGGGGATCTGCCATTCGAGCAGATCGGGCGTCGGTACCAGCCGGCCGAGCGACAGAAACACCGTGTAGCGGTCTGGCCAATGTTCGGCGACACGGGTCAGCGCCTCGACCGCCGGCGCGATCGCCGGCGCATGCACGATCAGGCGGTTGGCGGTGATCGCCTGGTTCTTGTTCAAAACCGGTTCGCGCGTGAAGCGCACGGGACTGGCTTGGCTCATGTCGATCTCACGGTGCGGGGTCCGCGGCGTAGGTGAACGAATCCGCGAAGAAGTGGTCCTGGGGCAGGCCGCACTGGACGACAAAGTCGCGGCGGGCGGCATCGATCATCGCCGGGGCACCACAGGCGTAGACCTGCCAGCCCGACAGATCCGGCAGATCCTGCATGACTGCCTGATGGACCAGGCCGGTACGACCGTCCCAGCCGTCGGCCGGGCCCTGGTCGGAGACGACCGGGACATAGTCGAAGCCGGGCAGTTCGGACTGCCAGCCGCGTGCGAGTCGATCCATGTACAGGCCAGCCTTGTCGCGGGAACCCCAGTAAAGCTTCATCGGTCGGTCGAGTCCGATCTTGAGCGCGTATTCGACCAGCCCCTTGATCGGCGCAAAACCGGTGCCGCCGGCCAGCAGCAGGATCGGGCGGGTCGAATCCTCCCGCAGGTAGAAGCTCCCGAGCGGCCCCTCGAAGCGCAGGATGTCCTTGACCTTCATGCCATCGAATACGTGGCGGGTGAACTGGCCGTCCGGGACCAGCCGGACGTGCAGTTCGAGGTGCTGCGCGTCCTGCGGCGCATTGGCGATCGAGAAGCTGCGGCGGCGATTGCCCGGCAGCAGAAAGTCGATGTACTGGCCGGCGCGGAAGCCGAAGGTCTCGGTCGCCGGCAACTTGACCTCGACGATCATGACGTCGTCGGCGGCGCGTTCCAGGCGTTGCACGCGGCAGGGCAGCTTCTTGACCGGGAAGTCGTCGGCGGAGCCGACCTGATGGCATTCGATGACCAGATCGGTATGCGCGTGCGCGCAGCAGAAAAGGGCCATGCCGGCGGCGCGCTCGTCGTCGGGCAATGCCGTCGCCGAGGCCTTGCCGTGGTCGATTTCGCCTGCGAGCACCCGCCCCTTGCACGAGCCGCAGGCGCCGTCACGGCAGCCGTAGGGCAGGACGTAGCCGGCATCGAGCGCGCCCTGCAGGATTGTGACGTCGTCGGCAAGCGAGAACTGGAGACCGGCGGGCTGGATCTTGACTGTGTGGGACATCGAAATTTCCGGCGTGAGATAATCGGGCAATGGATCGGATACTGGTGGTCGGCAGTGGCGATGTGGCGCGGCGGGCCATCCCGTGGCTGGCGCGCCGCGCGCGCGTCTACGCGCTGGTACGGTCGCCCGACCAGAAGGCCGCACTGCGCGCGCTGGGTGCCATTCCGATCGTCGGCGATCTCGACCGGCCGGAAAGCCTGAGGCGCATCGCCGGTCTGGCCGACCGAGTGCTGCATTGTGCGCCGCCACCGGCCAGCGGCGACGACGATCCGCGCACGCGGCATCTCCTGGCCGCCCTGCGGCGGCGAAGTTTAGCACGGGCCCTGGTGTATATCGGCACGACAGGGGTATATGGCGATTGCCGCGGAGACATCGTCGGCGAGAGCCGTCCGCTGCGTCCCGCGAGTGCCCGCGCCCGGCGGCGACTCGCCGCCGAGCGCCAACTGCGACGCTTCGGCCGCAGCGGCTGCCGGGTGTCGATCCTGCGGGCGCCCGGAATCTACGCCGCCAGCCGGCTGTCGCTGGCCCGGCTCGAACGTCGCGATCCGGTGCTGCGGCCGGAGGACGACGTGTTCACCAACCACATCCATGCCGACGATCTCGCCCGCCTGTGCTGCGCCGCGCTCTATCGCGGTCGCGCCAACCGCGCCTACAACGCCGCCGACGACAGCTGGATGAAGATGGGGGACTACTTCGACCTGATGGCCGACCAGTTCGGACTTCCGCGGCCGCCGCGCATGGCGCGCGCCGACGCCGCGGGCCGGCTCTCGCCGATGACCCTGTCGTTCATGTCGGAGTCGCGCCGGCTCGACAATCGCCGCCTGAAGCGGGAACTGAAGGTGCGCCTGCGCTACCCCGACGTCGCGGTCGGGCTCGCCGCGGCACGGCGCGAGCTTCGACGCCAATCACCGGATTCACAGGAGAGTTCTGCCCATGCTGGTGCTTAAGGCGCTGCACATCGGGTTTGTCGTGGCCTGGTTCGCCGGGTTGTTCTACCTGCCCCGCATCTATGTGAACCTGGCGATGGTGCCGGCGGAATCGGATGCCGAACGCCAGCGCCTTTTGCTGATGGCCGGCAAGCTGTTTCGCTTCATGACGCCGCTCGGCGTGCTGGCCGTCGTGTTCGGGCTGTGGCTGTGGTTCGGCTACGGCTTCGCGGGCGGCTGGCTGCACGTCAAGACCCTGCTGGTGGTCGTGCTGATCGCCTATCACGTCTATTGCGGTCGCCTGCTCGAGCAGTTCCGCCTGGATGCCAACCGGCGCCGTCACGTCTGGTTCCGCTTCTTCAACGAGGTGCCGGTGCTGATCATGTTCGCCGTGATCTTCCTGGTCGTGCTCAAACCCTTCTAGGAACCGCCGGTGAGCGAACGATTCTTCTGTCCGTGCCCGCGGGGCCTGGAGTCGCTGCTGGCCGACGAACTCGTCGGGCTCGGCGCATCGTCCGTGGATGCCGGCCAGGGCGGGGTCGCCTGGCAGGGCGACTGGCTGCTCGCGCTGCGGGTCAACCTCGAGAGCCGCATTGCCACCCGGGTGCTTTGGCTGGTGTCGCAGGGCCGCTATCGCGGCGAGGAAGACATCTACCGGCTGGCCTACGGCGCGACCTGGGCCAAGTGGTTCACCAGCGAGGAGACCTTGCGGGTGAACGTGACCGCGCAGAAGTCGCCGCTGAAGAGCCTGGATTTCGTCACGCTGCGGATCAAGGATGCGATCTGCGACCACTTCCGCACCGTCACCGGCCAGCGGCCGAGCATCGACACCGCCCGGCCTGACGTTCGCGTGCATGCCTTCCTGACCCGCGACGGCGTCAGCCTGTATCTCGACACCAGCGGCGAGCCGCTCTACAAGCGCGGTTTCAAGCGTGCCCGGGTCGAGGCGCCGCTGAAGGAGAACCTCGCCGCCGGCATCCTCGGCCTGGCCGGCTGGCAGCCGGGCGAGGCGCTGGCCGACCCGATGTGCGGCAGCGGCACCTTCCTGCTCGAAGCCGCCCAGATCGCGCTCGACATCGCCCCCGGCCTCGGCCGCCGCTTCGCCTTCGAGCGCCTGAAGAACTTCGACCGCGGCGACTGGGGCCGTCTGGTGCGCGAGGCCCAGGCGCGGCGCCGGCCGCCAGCGAAGTTGCCGATCTTCGGCTCGGACATCGTCGCCGACCAGATCGAGCGCAGCCGCCAGAACCTCGCCGCGGCGGGGCTCGACGAATGCGTGACGCTCGCACGCGGCGACGTCCTCGACCTCGAATCACCGGCCGCCGGCGGTGTCCTGGTCACCAACCCGCCCTACGGCGTGCGCCTCGGCGAAGCGGAAGCGCTGGCCGAGTTCTACCCCAAGCTCGCCGACGCGCTGAAGCGCCGCTGGACCGGCTGGCGCTGCTACATCCTGTCCGGCGACATGAACCTGCCGAAGGCGATGCGCCTCAAGGCCAGCCGCCGCACGCCACTCTTCAACGGCGCGCTGGAATGCCGGCTGTTCGAATACGTGATGGTGGCCGGCAGCATGCGGGACAAGCCGAAGGCGGATCAGGTCTGAGAGCGGCGGCGCGCCGGGTGTAGGGGCCCGGTCGCAATTGCCGCTTGACTTGAACCGGAATTCTTCCTGCGTCGGATAGCCCTGCTCCCAGCGGATCGACCGGGCGTGGGTTGCCGCATCGCCCGGGGTGGGGCCACGCGCTACTCCCATTCACCGCCTCCTGGTGGCGCCTTGCCGGCAAGTACTTCCTGGTCGGTCAGCTCGCGGCCGGTCCACACATTGGCCGTTGCGGCGCCCGCGGCGATTGCCATTTCGCGAAATGCTCGCCGTTCCACCTGGGTGAAGCCTCCGGCCGGTGAGCCCAAGGGGTGAATGACGATGTGCGGAGAGATTGCGAACAGTGACCTGCCCAGTGCCCTGCGCACCTGGTGCTTGAGCAACTGTTCTGCAGTGACGAAGTCCGAGGCGAGCGTGCGCGGATGCGCGAACGGATTGACCAAGTCAACCGCCTGACCTGCAGCCGCAGTTCGTGCCTGCTGCCCTATCGCCACGATCTTGCGTTTTGCACCTGCAGTAATCGCCAACTCGGGGACTTCTGTAATGCGTGCGCCGTTCTTGACGTTTCTGACGACGAGCAGATCGGGAGAGATCTGAACATAGAGCACAGGCCGAAGCGCCGAAAGCATGCGAATTGTCTAAGTGGTTCAGTTAGGGCGCGAATTCGTCCGGATGGCGTAGCGAGCGGCCCGAGCTCAGTGCGAGAAGCGCAGCCGTACTTGCGGTACGGCGAGCATCGCAGCGCTGAGATCGGGCCGCGCAGTAGCCAGACGGACGAATTCAGACGATGTCGAGGTGTTGGATGCCTGAGAGCAGGTCCGCCTCCCCCTTCTTGCTGTTCAGCTTGATCTGCAGCCGCAGGTCATTGACCGAGTCGGCGTTCCTGAGCGCGTCTTCGTAGCTGATCTGGTCGGCCTCGTAGAGATCGAACAAGGCCTGGTCGAAGGTCTGCATGCCGAGCTCGCGGGAGCGGCGCATGACGTCCTTGATCTCCGGGATCTCGCCCTTGAAGATCAGATCGGCGATCAGCGGCGAGTTCAGCAGCACTTCGACCGCCGGCACCCGACCCTTGCGCCCGACCTTGGGCAGCAGGCGCTGGGAGATCATCGCGCGCAGGTTCAGCGACAGGTCCATCAGCAGCTGCTGGCGGCGATCTTCGGGGAAGAAGTTGATGATCCGGTCGATCGCCTGGTTGGCGCTGTTGGCGTGCAGCGTCGCCAGGCAGAGGTGGCCGGTCTCGGCGAAGGCGACGGCGTAGTCCATGGTCTCGCGGTCGCGGATCTCGCCCATCAGGATCACGTCCGGTGCCTGGCGCAGGGTGTTCTTCAGCGCCACCTCCCAGCTGTCGGAATCGATCCCGATCTCACGCTGGGTGACGATGCAGTTCTTGTGGGGGTGGACGAATTCGACCGGGTCCTCGACCGTGATGATGTGGCCGTAGCTGTGCTCGTTGCGGAAATCGACCATCGCGGCGAGGGAGGTGCTCTTGCCGGTGCCGGTGCCGCCGACGAAGATCACCAGCCCGCGCTTGGACATCGAGACGTCGCGCAGCACCACCGGCATGCCCAGTTCGTCGAGGGTCGGAATCTTCTGCGGAATCGTCCGCAGCACCAGGCCGACCCGGCTCTGCTGCATGAAGGCGTTGGCGCGGAAGCGGCCGATGCCGGCCGGCGCGATCGCGAAGTTGCACTCCTTGGTGGCTTCGAATTCGGCGGCCTGCTTGTCGTTCATGACCGCCCGCGCCAGTTCGGCGGTGTGCTGCGGGCTCAGCACCTGGTTCGACTGGGGCACGATCTTGCCGTCGATCTTGACCGCCGGCGGGAAGCCCGACGTGATGAAGAGGTCGGAACCCTTCTTCTGCGTCATCAGCCGCAGCAGGTCGTGCATGAATTTGAGGGCCTGATCGCGTTCCATGGATTACTCCGATCTTGCGTGCCGTGCCGGCATTATCGCCAAAGCGGGGCCGGCCGGCTCGATTGGTGGGTGCCGGGCGCCACTCAGGCGATGAAGTTGTCCTTGTTCTGCGCGCGGATCTTGGCCTCGGCGGCCGAGATCACATTGCGGCGGACGAGATCGGCAAGGTTCTGGTCGAGCGTCTGCATGCCGACGTTCTGGCCGGTCTGGATCGCCGAGTACATCTGGGCGATCTTGTTCTCGCGGATCAGGTTGCGGATCGCCGGGGTGCCGATCATGATCTCGTGGGCAGCGACCCGGCCGCTGCCGTCCTTGGTCTTCAGCAGGGTCTGCGAGATCACCGCACGCAGCGATTCGGACAGCATCGATCGCACCATGTCCTTCTCGGCCGCCGGGAAGACGTCGACGATGCGGTCGATGGTCTTGGCAGCCGACGAGGTGTGCAGGGTGCCGAACACCAGGTGGCCGGTCTCGGCCGCGGTCAGCGCCAGCCGGATCGTTTCGAGGTCGCGCATCTCGCCGACCAGGATCACGTCCGGGTCCTCGCGCAGTGCCGAACGCAAGGCGTTGGAGAAGGACAGCGTATGCGGGCCGACCTCGCGCTGGTTGATCAGGCAGCGCTTGGCCTCATGCACGAATTCGATCGGATCCTCGACGGTCAGGATATGGCCGTAGTCGTTCTCGTTGATGTAGTCGATCATCGCCGCCAGCGTCGTCGACTTGCCCGATCCGGTCGGGCCGGTCACCAGGCAGATGCCGCGCGGGGTCTCGGCGATCTCCTTGAAGATCTTCGGACAGTTGAGATCCTCCAGCGTCAGCACCTTCGACGGAATCGTCCGGAACACCGCGCCGGCGCCCCGGTTCTGGTTGAAGGCATTGACCCGGAAGCGCGCCAGGTTGGGCACCGCGAACGAGAAGTCGCACTCGAGGTGTTCCTCGAACTGCTTGCGCTGGCCGTCGTTCATGATGTCGTACACCATCGCGTGCACGTCCTTGTGTTCCATCGGCGGCAGGTTGATCCGGCGAACGTCGCCATGCACCCGGATCATCGGCGGCAGTCCGGCCGACAGGTGGAGGTCCGAGGCCTTGTTCTTGACCGAAAACGCGAGCAGTTCTGTGATGTCCATGGTGGCTCAGAGGCAGTGGCTGGCGGAGAACCGTATAACGGCCGGGTGGTATACTTTTTTAGGGCCGGCAGACCGCGCCGGCGCCTCCCGATATGACAACAATCGCCTCCCGCCTGCAAGCCGTTCGTGCTCGCGTCGCCGACGCCGCCAGGCTGCACGGACGAAATCCCGACGACATTTCGCTGCTGGCGGTCAGCAAGACCTGGCCGGCTGAGGCGGTACGCGAGGCGCGGGCGGCCGGCCAGCGCTGCTTCGGCGAAAACTACGTGCAGGAGGGGCTCGCCAAGATCGCGGCACTCGCCGATGCCAGCCTCGAATGGCATTTCATCGGGCCGCTGCAGAGCAACAAGAGCGCCGACGTCGCGCGCGCCTTCCACTGGCTGCATTCGCTCGACCGGCTGAAGCTGGCACAGCGGCTGTCGGCCCAGCGTCCGCCGACGCTGCCGGCGCAGAACGTGTGCATCCAGGTCAACGTCAGCGGCGAAGCGAGCAAGAACGGGGTCGAACCGCAGGCGGTCGACGCCCTCGCGGACCAGATCGTCGAACTGCCGGGTCTGCACCTGCGTGGGCTGATGTGTGTGCCGGAGCCGAGCGCGGACGAAGACTTGCTGCGCCGCCGCTTCGCCGGCCTGCGCGAACGGCTGGAGGCGCTCAACGCGCGAGGCTTCGCGCTCGACACGCTGTCGATGGGCATGTCCCACGATCTCGACGCGGCGATCGCCGAAGGCGCGACGATCGTGCGTGTCGGCACTGCCATTTTCGGCGAGCGCGTATATCCTCGGCCCTGACCATATCGAACGGGCGCAATCATGAAGATCGTATTTCTCGGCGGCGGCAACATGGCGACCGCCTTGATCGGCGGCATGCTCGCCACCGGATTCGAGCCTGAATCCATCACCGTGATCGAGCGGGCGAGCGATGCCGGCGCGCGCCTCGCCGCGCGCTTCGGCATCCGCGTCGTGGCCGAGGCGGCGCAGGCGGGACTGCCGGCCGACGCGCTGGTGCTGGCGGTCAAGCCGCAGCAGATGAAGGAGGCGGTGGCGGATCTCGCCGGCCGCCTGGGCGGCACGCTGGTGGTCAGCATCGCTGCCGGTCTGCGCGCGACCGACATCGCCCGCTGGCTCGGAGGGCATCGCCGGCTGGTGCGCTGCATGCCGAACACCCCGGCCTTGATCGGCGCCGGCATCACCGGCCTGTTCGCCGATCCCAGCGTCGACGGCGACGGCCGTGCCCTGGCCGAGCGACTGTTGCAGGCGGTGGGGGCGACGGTCTGGGTCGACGACGAGGCGGCGATCGATGCGGTGACCGCGATTTCCGGCAGCGGGCCGGCCTACGTGTTCCATTTCATCGAGGCACTCGAAGCGGCGGCGGGCGCATTCGGTTTCGACGCGGCCACCGCGCGCAAGCTGGCGATCGATACGGTGCTGGGCGCTGCCCGGCTGGCGGCCGACAGCGACGAGGCGCCGGCGACGCTGCGCGAGCGTGTCACCTCGAAAGGGGGGACCACCGCCGCGGCGCTCGAGGTGATGCGCCAGCGCGATCTGATGGGCCTGGTCGCCGCCGCGACCGAGGCCGCCGAGCGCCGCGGGCGCGAACTGGGTGTCGAACTGGGCGGGGAGGCATAGGCGGACATGCTGGCGAACATCTTTGCGCTGATCCTGTCGGCGGTATCGGGATTGCTCACCATCGTGTTGCTGGTGCGCTTCTTCATGCAGTGGCAGCGGCTGCCGTTCCGCAATCAGCTCGGCCAGTTCATCGCTGCCACCACCAACTGGATCGTGCTGCCCCTGCGCCGCGTGATTCCCGGTTTCGGCGGGCTCGATCTGGCCAGCCTGGTGGCGGCCTGGCTGGTGCAGGCCCTGACCATCGGCATCGAGTACTCGCTGCGCGGCGCCGGCGTCAGCGCCGGACTGCTGATCGCAATGTTCGGCGTCGGCTTTTTCGAAGTGCTGCGGATGATGGTCTATCTGCTGATCGGCGTCGTCATCGTTTCGGCGGTGCTGTCGTGGATCAACCCGCATGCGCCGATCGCACCGCTGATCCACGGCCTGGCCGATCCCTTCCTGCGTCCGTTCCGGCGGGTCATCCCGCCGATCGCCGGCGTCGACCTGTCGCCGCTGGTGCTGCTGCTGGTGCTGCAGGTCGTGCTGATGGTGATCGGCAGCGTCCAGGCCGGGGTCCTGCCGGCCCTGTTGCGCTGAGCGATGGGCTGGCTGACCGAAACGGCAGACGGTGGTCTGATCCTGTCGTTGCACGTGCAGCCGAAGGCGCGGCGGACCGAGTTCTGCGGCCTGCACGGCGACGCGATGAAGCTGCGGCTGGCCGCGGCGCCGGTGGACGGCAAGGCGAACGCCGCCCTGCTCGCATTCCTGGCGGAATTCTGCGATCTGCCGAAGGCGGCGGTCGAGCTGATCGGCGGCGCCACCAGCCGGGCCAAGCGGGTCCGGCTGGCGCCGGTGTCGGCAGAGGCGCTGGCCCGATTGCACCGTCTCTGCTGAGCCGATTCGACGATCTCGGCCTTGGCGAGGGTCACGGGGCGCCTCGCTGCGCGACTGAAATCGCCTACCGGAAGGCGTCCGGGGCCTTACCTTGCGGGTATCTCTGGAAGGGGAGGTACGACACGCCCCGGCGCCCCGCGACCGGCGCGAGCCTCCTGGACGCGCGCCGATTTGAACGATGCCAGAGCGCCGCGGCTGGGCGGGTGATCGCGACAAGCCGATGACCGTTGGCGAGATCGCCTATCTGCTGCTCGATCAGACGCTGGGGCACTTGTCGCTGCACGAGGTTTGAGGCTCGCCGGGGCGGGCGGTGCTACTCTTTCCGGCACAGAGCAGGAAAACTGCCGGAGGAGACCACCGTGGACGTCGATCGCTACCGCGAGATCTATCGGGCGCATCGCTGGCAGGTGCCCGATCCCTTCAACATTGCCGACGTATGCTGCCAGCGCTGGGCCGGGGGCGAGGATCGTATCGCGCTGATCGCGGTGGCCGGGGATGGTTCGGTGGTACGCCACGGCTACGCCGAATTGCAGCAGGCGGTGGATCGTCTGGCGGCGGCGCTGACGGCGCGCGGGGTCGGTCGCGGCGAGCGCGTCGCGGTGGTGCTGCCGCAGCGCTTCGAGACCATCGTCAGCCTGCTGGCACTCATGCGCATCGGCGCGGTGGCGATGCCGCTGTCGATCCTGTTCGGGCCCGATGCGCTCGCCTACCGTCTGCAGGACAGCGATGCGGTCGGTGCGATCTGCGATGGCCGCGCGCTGGCGTCCCTGCTCGAGGTGCGCGACCGGTGCCCGGCGCTGAGGACGCTGTGGACCGTCGATTGCGGCGGCGAGGGCGAGGACTGGCGAGCCCTGCTGGCCGACGCCGGCGATCCGCCGCCGGCCTGCCAGACCTCGCCACGGGACCCCGCGGTGCTGATCTATACCAGCGGCACCACCGGACCGCCGAAGGGGGCGCTGATTCCGCACCAGGCGATGATCGGCAACCTGCCGGGTTTCGTCGCCAGCCAGGGCGACTTCCCGCAGGCCGGCGACGTCTTCTGGTCACCGGCGGACTGGGCCTGGACCGGCGGCCTGTGGGACGCGCTGATGCCGACCTTGTATTTCGGCATGCCGATCGTCGGCTACGACGGCCGCTTCTCGCCCGACACCGCGTTCCGCCTGATGGCGGCGCACGGCGTCACCAACAGCTTCCTGTTCCCGACCGCGCTGAAGGCGATGATGAAGGCGTACCCGAGGCCGCGCGAACACTTCGATCTCAAGCTCCGGGCGATCATGAGCGCCGGCGAGGCGGTTGGCGACGCAGTCTTCGACTGGTGCCGCAATGCCCTCGGCGTAACCGTCAACGAGATGTTCGGCCAGACCGAGATCAACTACATCGTCGGCAACAGCCATGGCCACTGGCCGGCGCGGCCGGGCTCGATGGGGCGCGGCTATCCGGGCCATCGGGTCGCGGTGATCGACGACGCCGGCGAGCCTGTGCCGGCGGGCAGCGAAGGTGAAGTCGCCGTGCACCGTCGCGACATCCACGGCGATCCGGACCCCGTGTTCTTTCTCGGCTACTGGAAGAACGATGCCGCCACCGAGCGCAAGTACAGCGGCGACTGGTGTCGCACCGGGGATCTTGCCGTGGCCGACGACGACGGATACCTGTGGTACCGGGGTCGCGCCGACGATGTCTTCAAGGCCGCCGGCTATCGCATCGG
>JAGRFY010000075.1:16596-36032 GCA_020445765.1 Rhodocyclaceae bacterium
GCGGTGGTGCCCAAGCCGGACCCGGAGCGAGGTGCGCTGGTCAAGGCCTACGTCGTGCTGGCGGCCGGCTTCGAGCCGTCCGAGTCGCTGGTCGGCGAGATCCAGGCACATGTCCGCGGCCTGCTTGCGCCCTACGAGTATCCTAAGGAGATCGAATTCCTCGACGCGCTGCCGATGACCACGACCGGCAAGGTCCAGCGTCGGGTGCTGCGCCTGCAGGAAGAGGCGCGGGCGAGCGCGGAGGGACGCATCTGAGCCGAAGATCTGCGAAATCCTGTGGCGGCACCGCCGGCCCAGCCAGCGAGGGCGTCGCCGGACTGTCGCTGGCCCTGCTGTGCTCGCTCGTGCTGACGGCCTGTACGGCCACGCCCGAGGACAGCTACCAGGGCTACGTCGAGGGCGAGTACACCTACGTCTCGGCGCCTTTCGCCGCCTACCTGGCCGAACTGAAGGTTACCCGCGGGCAGGCGGTGACCGCCGGACAGTTGTTGTTCGTGCTCGACGGCGAGCCGCAGGCGCACGTCCTGGCCGAAGCCGAGGCTGCTGCCGAGGCCGCCCGTGCCCAGGCCGACAACCTGCTCGACGCCCGCCGCGCCGAGGAGATCGCCGGACTGCGCGCCGAAGTGAGTGCCGCGGACGCCGCGGTCGAACTGGCGCGCAGCCGACTGCAGCGGGAACGGGACCTGGTAGAGCGCGAGTTCGTCTCGCCGGCGCGCGTCGACGAGTTGCAGAGCCAGCTCGAACAGGCGTCCGCTCAGCGTGCCCAGGCCAGGGCGCAGCTCGCGCTCGCCCGTGATCCGCTCGGTCGCCACGACGAGTACCGCGCTGCCGACGCCGGCTATCGTGCCGCGCAGGCCCGGGTCGAGCAGCAGCGTTGGTTGTATGCGAGGCGCGAGGCGACCGCCCCGCTGGCCGGTGAACTGGTCGATACCTATTACCGGCCCGGCGAGTGGGTGCCGGCGGGGCAGCCGGTGACCAGCATCCTGCCGCCTGCCGGCCGACGGGTGCGTTTCTTCGTGCCCGAGGCGACGTTGTCCCGGTTGCACCCCGGTCAGCGGGTCGCTGTGCGCTGCGACGGCTGCGACGCAACGCTGACGGCCACCATCGACTACATCTCGCCGACTGCCGAATACACGCCGCCGGTGATCTACAGCCGGGACAGCCGCCAGAAGCTGCTGTTCCGGGTCGAAGCGGTGCCGCAGGCGTCCGATCCGCCGCTGCCGCCCGGCTTGCCGGTGGATGTGCTCGAAGCCGATCGATGAACCGGTCCGAAAACGTCATCGACGTCCATGGCCTGCAGAAGCGCTTCGACGGCAAGACCGTCGTCGACGGCCTCTCGCTGCAGGTCGCGGAAGGCGAGATCCACGGCTTCCTCGGACCCAACGGCAGCGGCAAGACGACCTCGATCCGGATGTTGTGCGGCTTGCTGACGCCGGACGGCGGCGCGGGTCGCTGTCTTGGCCACGACGTGCTGCGGGAGAGCGCCGCGATCAAGCGCGAGGTGGGCTACATGACGCAGCGCTTCTCGTTGTGGGACGATCTCAGCATCGAGGAGAACCTGCACTTCGTCGGCCGCATGTTCGGCGTCGTCGGGCGCCGCCAGCGGGTGGACCGGGCGCTCGAAGGCCTCGGCCTCGGCGGGCGGCGCAGGCAACTGGCCGGCACCCTGTCCGGCGGCTGGAAGCAGCGACTGGCGCTGGCCTCGTGCCTGTTGCACGAGCCCCGGCTGCTGCTGCTGGACGAGCCGACGGCGGGTGTCGACCCGAAGGCCCGGCGGGATTTCTGGGAGGAGATCCATCGCCTGTCGGCCGCCGGCATCACGGTGCTGGTGTCCACCCACTACATGGACGAGGCGGAGCGCTGTCATCGCCTCTCCTATCTCGCCTACGGTCGGTTGCTGGCCACCGGCCGCGGCGCGGAGATCGTTGCTGCGCAAGGGCTCAGCACCTGGGCGGTGTCGGGCGACGGTGTCGAGCGGTTGAGTGAAGCGCTGCGGCAATTGCCGGCGGTCGAACAGGTGGCGAGCTTCGGCACGCAACTGCATGTCAGCGGGCGCGACGCGACGCGCCTGCAGGCCGAGCTGGCGCACTTCGCCGCCGCCCACGGGCTGCGCATGGACGCCGCACGGCCGTCGCTCGAAGACGTCTTCATGCACTTGATGCAGGGCGCGCGCGACCCGCTGGAGCGATGAGGGCGTGACCCGCTTTTCGCTCTCCCGCTGGCTCGGCATACTGATCAAGGAATTCATCCAGCTACGCCGCGACCGGCTGACCTTCGGCATGATCGTCGGCATTCCGATCCTGCAACTGGTGCTGTTCGGCTTCGCAATCAACTCCGATCCGAAGCACCTGCCGACCGCCGTGGTGATGGCCGAGCCCGGTCCGGCGGCGCGCGCCTTCGTCGCGGCGATGCAAAACAGCGGTTATTTCGACGTGCTCGGCCGCGTCAGCGAGGATCAGGCGGCGCGTGCCCTCGCGCGCGGCGAGGTGCAGTTCGTCGTCAGCTTCCCTCCGGATTTTCAGCGCGATCTGGTGCGCGGCCGCCCGGTGGCGATCGCGGTCGAGGCCGATGCCACCGATCCACAGGCCACCGGCGGCGCCGTCGCGGTCCTGAACCACCTCGGTGCCGAGCTGTTTGCGCCGGACCTGCCCGGTCGACGTCTGGCTGCGATCGCGCCGGTCGAGCTGCGCGTGTTGCGCCGCTACAACCCGGAAGGCATCACCGCCTACAACATCGTGCCGGGGCTGCTGGGCGTCATCCTGACCCTGACGATGGTGCTGATGACGGGGTTGGCGATGACTCGCGAGCGCGAGCGCGGCACCTTCGAAAATCTGATGGCGACACCAGCGACGCCGTTCGAGGTGATCACCGGCAAGCTGGTGCCCTATGTGCTGATCGGCCTGGTGCAGGTGACCCTGGTGCTGATCGCCGCCCGCTGGATCTTCCACGTGCCGATGCTGGGCAGCATCGCGCTGCTCTACGGCGTCGTGCTGATCTTCATCGTCGCCAACCTGGTGCTCGGCATCACCTTCAGCTCGATCGCCCGAAATCAGTTGCAGGCGATGCAGATGACCTTCTTCTTCTTCCTGCCGTCGATGCTGCTGTCCGGTTTCATGTTCCCGTTCCGCGGCATGCCCGAATGGGCGCAGGCCGTCGGCAGCCTGCTGCCGCTGACCCATTTCCTGGTGCTGGTGCGCGGCATCCTGCTGAAGGCCAGCGGTACGGCGCTGCTGTGGCCGAGCATCTGGCCGATCCTGTTGTTCACCGGCGTCGTGCTGGCGGTCGGATTGCGCACCTTCCGTCGGACGCTGGACTGAGCGCCCCAGCCCGCCGGCGGTGAAGCCACCGCGCCGGTCGGCGGGCGGCACCGGTTGTCGTCGGCTAATCCTGCCGCCGGCCGCGCTCGCGCGCCTTCTGCCGCTGCAGGGCGCGCTGCATCACCCGTGCCCGCTGTGCATCGTCCATTTCCCGCCAGCGTTCGCGCAATTCGGCGCGGCGCTGCGGCGGCAGCGCACGCAGGTGCTCGAGCACCTGACGAAAATGCCGCTTCTCCTCCGGTGACAGGCTGCGGTAGCGATCCAGGTTGCGGCGCGCACGGGTGCGCTGATCCGGCGTCATGGACTGCCATCTGTCGAGCCGCTGGCGCGCGCGGGCGCGCTGTTCGGGACTCATCTCCTGCCAGCGCCCGGCGCCCTTCAGCAGTCGTTGCCGGCGCTCTGCAGGCAGGCTGTCCCACTGCTCGCGCAGGGGGGCGAGAATGCGTTGCTGGTCGGCGCCGAGCTGCGACCAGTCCGGCGCCGAGGCGATGGCGACGACGGGTAGCAGGCAGGCGAAGGCACACAACAGCAGTCTGCGCGTAGGTCGATGTTCAGTCTTCATCGGTGGCCTCCACGGCCGGCACGGCTACGCTGTCTGCCGCCAGGATGTCGAGCGCGGTCAACGGGTCGTCGTCCTCGTCGAGATCGGCGAGCCATTCGAGCAGTTCCGGGCTGGGGGGTGCATCCGCAGGCGCCGCCCTCAGCGGCAGCAGGCAGCCGACGAGCAACAATAGGCCGGCGCCCAGGCGTTCAGCCGGCATCGACGCGCTCCTCGGTCGCCAATGTCTCGTCGACCCAGAGATAGAAATCCGGATCGTCGGCAAGTTCGTCCGGATCCTGGACCGCCAGCAATTCGAGCAACTCGAGATCGTGTTCGGCCAGGGGCGGCAGCGGATCGAGCGCCGGGTCGCCGGCGCTCAGCAGCGTGCCGACCGCCAGTACGACGACCAAGGCCAGGGCGGCTGCCGGTGCGATCAGGGTCGGCCGGCGCCAGCCGCTTGGCTGCCTGCCGGAGAGTGCGCGATGGCGCACCGCCGCCAATTGCGAACGGGTGCGGCCGTCGAGGGCGTCGACACTGCGCTCGAGGCTGGCACAGGCCCGTTGAACGAAGGCGTCGTCGCTCGGTTCGCTCATCTCAGATCCTCCAATTCAATGCGCAAACGGGCCAGCGCCCGGGCGTAGTGGGTCTTGGCGCTGGTCAGGCCACAGCCCATCGCCACGGCGGTCTGGGCGCTGTCGAGGCCTTCCCAGGCGCGCAACAGGAAGGCCTGTTGCTGCCGCAACGGAAGGGCCGCCAGCGCGGCGTCGAGGCGGCTCGAGAATTGATCGCCCTCGAGGCGACGCGCCGGTTCCCAGGAGCGATCGGCCGCCACCCGCGCGAAGGCGTCTTCTTCGTCCTCGCCGAGAAAGGGCGATAGCCAGCCACGAAAACGGTTGCGCACGCGCTGGCGACGGTGCCAGTCGCGGATGCGCGACTGCAGGATGGCGAGGAACAGCGGTCGCCATTCGGCCGCTTCGCGGCCGGCATATTTCTGCACCAGTTTCATCATGGCGTCCTGCACCACGTCCAGTGCATCGTCGCGATTGCCGGTGGCGAACTGCGCCATGCGAAACGCCCGCCCCTCGATTTCGGCGAGAAAGGCAGGCAGGTCCTGCGCCGGCGGGAGCGGCTCATCGAAGCCGGCCGCCATCAGCCGTCATCCGACCGCCGGCGCCGAGGCGCTCACTGCTCGGCACGGCGCGAAACGCGCTCGGCGCGGCGGTCGAGGCGGTCGTTGATGCGTTCGCCACGTCGATCGAGGCGCTTGTCGGCACGGTCGCCGCTGCGATCGAGGCCTGCATCGACAGCGTCGCCTTTCTTTTTCAGGCGCTTGGCGAGCCCGTCGTGACCAGCCTCCTCGGCCCGATCGGCACGGTGATCGAAGCGCTTCTCGATGCGGTTGCCACGGGCGTCGCGACGCTCCTCGATGCGCTCGCCGCGCCGGTCGAGCCGCGTCTCGATGCGGTCGCCCCGTTCGTCAAGACGTTCGGCCCGGCGCTCCGGATCGGCTGCAAGCGCCGACGTGGACATCAGCACGCCAGCCGCGAGCACGACGGCCACCCGTTGGATTCGATTACTGTTCATGGTGTTCTCCTGATCGTTGCATGGGTCGAGCACTCGGCCGTGAAAGGGGGCGCTCAAAGCAGGGAACGCAGGACTGTCTCGGTGGACGACAAGCTTCGGATTCTTTTTCGGTCGGCGGTCACCGTCGCCGCAAGCGCGTCGCCTCGATGCTGCCGTCGGCGCCGACCTGCGCACGCAGTTCGACCCGGTCGCCGACGCGCGGACGTTTGTCGATGCGGGTGCCGGCGCCGACCCGAAAGGCCTGGCCGTCCACCGCCCATTGACCGGTCAACCGGCCTTCGAAGCGCAGTCGTGCGCCGACCGGCAGCGGTGCCGGCGTGCCGTCGGTGCTGCGAGCGCCGCCGGCGATCCAGCGTTCGATCAGCGCAATGTCGGCGTCGTCGAGCCAAGGCGGACCGTCGAACGGCATGCGCGGCCGGGACAGGCCGCGGACGCGACGAAGAAGTTCACTGGCGCCCGGCGCGCCGGGTACTACCCGCACCCGGTCGGCAGCCGACAGGGTCGCTTCGTACGAGGTCAGCCGGTAGCCTTCCGGCGGTGGACCCATGAGGCCGTTGTCGGTATGGCACTTGGCGCAGCGGGTGGCGAAGATCGGCGCCACGTGGGCGTAGGTGACCGGCTCGCCCGGTCCAGGGCGCGGGGGCGCGATTGCGGTTGAGCCGGCGGCCGGGTCGGCCGCGGGCATGTCGGCGGCGATCCAGCGCTCGATGAGGTCGGTTTCCTCCGAGCTCAACCACGGTGGACCGGTCATCGGCATGCGCGGCTGACTGTCGCCGCGGATGCGGCGCATCAGTTCGCTGCCGGCGGCATCGTCCGCACGTGCGACCGGACCGTTCCTGCTGCCCGCCTTGATGCCTTCGAGCGAATCCAGTCGAAGGCCGAGCGGGGCGGCATCGCCGCTGTGGCACATGACGCAGCGCGCCTGCAGGATCGCGGCGACCTCGACGTAGTCGGGCGCGGCGGCGCCGGCCGCGACCGTGACGCCGGCGAGCAGCCCGGCGGCGATCCAGCCGCGCACCATCATCGCGGTTCGCCGTACATGATCTGGCCCTCGACGATCGTCGTGCGTACCCGCCCGGGCAGGCACAGGCCGAGAAACGGGGTGTTCTTGCCCTGGCTCTTCAGGGTCTCGCGGCGGACCAGGGTCTCGCCTTCGGGATCGAAGATGCAGACGTCGGCGCGGGCATCGACCGACAGGTGGCCGCCGCGCTGGCTGCCGATGATGCGTGCCGCGTCCGACGTCACCCGGGCCAGCGCATCGACCAGGGGCACCGAGCACTGCGCGGCCCACTTCAGGGTCAGCGGCAGCAGCAGCTCGAGCCCGGTGGCGCCGGGTTCGGCTTCGGAGAACGGGCATTGCTTGGCGTCGTCGTCCACCGGCGTGTGGTTCGAGCACAGCGCGTTGATGTCGCCGTCGGCGAGGCCGCGTTGCAGTGCGTCGCGGTCGCGCTGGCTGCGCAGGGGAGGGATCAGCCGACAGTGGGGATTGAAGTAGCCGATGTCCATGTCGCACAGGTGCAACTGGTTGATCGACACGTCGCAGGTGATGTCCACGCCCTCCCGTCGCGCCCACTTGATCATCCTCAGACCTTCGGCGCTCGACAGGCGAGTCACGTGAAGCCGGCAGCCGGCCAGTCGCGCGAGTTCGATATGGGTGTACAGGCCGATCGTCTCGGACGCCGTCGGGATGCCGGCGAGACCCAGTCGCGACGCCACCTCGCCGTCGTGGGCGACGCCGCCGCGCGACAGGAAGGGGGCGGTCGGCTGCAGCCAGACCGGGAAGTCGAAGGTGGCGGCGTATTCCATCGCGTGCAGCAGCACCTTGGTGTCCACCAGCGGGGTGTTGGCCTGACTGAAGGCGACGCAGCCTGCATCGGTCAGTTCCGCCATCTCGGACAGGCGTTCGCCGGCGAGCCCGACGGTCAGCGCGCCGACCGGGTAGATGTGGGCCCGGTTCAGGCGCTTGGCGCGGTAGCGCAGCATCTCGACCAGGCCCGGCTCGTCGAGCACCGGATCGGTGTCAGGCGGGATCGCGACGCTGGTGACGCCGCCGGCCATCGCCGCTTCCATCTCGGATTCCAGCGTCGCGCGGTATTCGAAGCCCGGCTCGCGCAGGCGGGCGGCGATGTCCACCAGGCCCGGGCAGACCACCAGGCCGCTTGCGTCGATCTCGCGGTCAGCGACGAAGCCGTCCGGTGCCCCGCCGACCGCGGCCACCCGGCCGTCGGCGATGTAGAGGTCCTGCGCGGCATCGATGCGGTTGGCCGGATCGATCAGGCGGCCGTTGGCGATTCGGATCTTCATCTCAGTTTCCTGCAAGCATGCTCATGACCGCCATCCGCACCGCGATGCCGAAGGTCACCTGCGGCAGGATCACCGCCTGCCCGCCGTCGGCCACCGTCGAATCGATTTCGACGCCCCGGTTCATCGGCCCGGGATGCATCACGATCGCGTTGGGCTTGGCGAGCGCCAGCTTCTCCGGCGTGAGGCCCCAGACCTTGAAGTACTCCTGCGGGCTCGGCAGCAGCGCGCCGTTCATGCGCTCGTTCTGCAGGCGCAGCATCATCACCACGTCGGCGTCGCGCAGGCCCTCGTTCATGTCGTGGCAAACGCGCACGCCGAGTCGTTCGACATCGGTCGGCAGCAGCGTGCGCGGACCGACCACGCGCACCTCGGGCACGCCGAGAGTGGTCAGCGCGGCGAGCTGCGAGCGCGCCACCCGCGAGTGCAGCACGTCGCCGACGACGACCACGATCAGGTTGTGGAACTCCTTCTTGAAGTGGCGGATCGTGTACATGTCGAGCAGGCCCTGGGTGGGGTGGGCGTGACGACCATCGCCGGCGTTGATCACGTGGATGTGGTTGCGTCCGGTGGCGTGCAGGTGGTCGGCGATGAGGTAGGGGGCACCGCTGGATTCGTGGCGCACGACGAACATGTCGGCCTGCATTGCGCACAGGTTGTCGATGGTGTCGAGCAGGGTTTCGCCCTTCTTGGTCGAAGACGTCGACACGTTCAGGTTGATGACGTCGGCCGACAGGCGCTTGGCGGCGATCTCGAAGGTCGTGCGTGTGCGCGTGGAGTTCTCGAAGAACAGATTGAACACGCTCTTGCCGCGCAGCAGTGGCAGCTTTTTGACCTCGCGCTCGGCCACTTCGGTAAACGGCGCGGCAATGTCGAGGATGGCGCCAAGGATCGACAGCGGCAGCCCGTCGAGGGAGAGCAGGTGTTGCAGTTCGCCGTTCTTGTTCAGTTGCGGGTTACGCATCGATCAACCTCAGCGACAGGGTGCCGGTGGCGTCCCGGGAAAGACGCAGGCTGCGGCTGGCCGGCAGTGGCTGCGGCAGCGTGAATGCGCAGTAGCGCGCCCCGATCGGCAGCTCGCGGCCGTGGCGGTCGCACAGCACCGCGAGATCGACCCGGCCCGGACGGCCGTAGTCGAACAGTTCGTTGAGCGCCGCGCGGGTCGTGCGCCCGGTGTAGAGAACGTCGTCCACGATGATGATGTCGGCACTTTCGACGTCGAACGGAATGTCCGAACGCTGGGGTCGGGGATGCAGACCGCGCGAACCGTAGTCGTCACGATAGAAGGATACGTCGATCGTGCCGAGGGCGGCCTTGATCCCGAGCAGGCGGTGAAGGCGCTCAGCGAGCCAGGCGCCGCCGGTATGGATGCCGACCAGTGCGGTGCGCTCGCTGAGATTGGGGCGGATCTGGTCGACCAGGCGGGCGAGCAGGGTTTCGGCATTCGGCAATTCAATCGGCATGGGTTCTCGTGTCCAGGAATTGCTGGAGGATGATTCGCGCGGCGGCGGCGTCGAGTCGGGGTCGGGTTGCTCGGCCGCGGATTCCGACGGCGGCCAGATCACGTTCCGCGGCCTGGCTGCTGAAACGTTCGTCGACCAGCTGCACCGGCAGGCCGAAGCGTCCGTGCAACTGGTTGGCGAAGCGGCGGCAGCGCTGGCTCATCTCATGTTCGCTGCCGTCGGGCCGGATCGGCAGGCCGACTACCAGCGCGACCGGTCGCCACTCGTCGAGCAGGTCCGCGATGCGGGCGAAACGGGCCCGACCGGCTTCGTCGGTGATGGTGTCGACGGCATGGGCGGTACCCGATTCGAGTTCGCCGACAGCGACGCCGATGCGGGCCAGTCCGAAGTCGAATGCCAGGATGCTGCCCCGTCGGGGCCACGTCCCGGCCGCGTCAGGCATGGCCTGCGACTTCCGACAACGTTGCGTAGTCCACACCGATCAACTGCATGGCCGCCGCAAAGCGCTCCTCCGGCGGAATGTCGAAGACGATCGACAGGTCAGCGGGTACCGTCAGCCAGGCGTTCTGCGCCAGCTCCTGTTCGAGCTGACCCGGTGACCAGCCGGCATAGCCGAGGGTCACCAGCACTTCGTCGGGGCCGCCGCCGCTGCCGACCGACTGCAGGATGTCCTTCGAACTGGTCAGTGCGGCGTCGTCGCCGATCGCCAGACTGGAATGCCATTCGCCCGCCGGCCGGTGCAGCACGAAGCCGCGGTCGGTCTGTACCGGCCCGCCGAAATAGACCGGCTGGCCGGCGGTCTCCGCGTCCTCGATCGGCAGGTCGATGCGGTCGAACAGCGCCGCCAGGTTCATGTCGAGCGGCCGGTTGACGATCACGCCGAGTGCGCCCTGGTCGTTGTGCTCGGCGATCAGCGTGACGGTGCGGGCAAAATTCGGATCGACCAGCGCGGGCATGGCGATCAGGAAATGTTTGGTCAGGTTGCTGGTCGGCGAGATCATGACCACCATTCTACGACGCTCTGACCCTGGCGGTGGCGCGGCGACGTGAGCGCAACCACCGCGCCATGCCGGCCAGGAACCTGGGCGGTCGGCGACGGTCCGACCCGCTCGTGATCCCGGCATGGAGAGAAGCGGATGTCCGATGCTGTCCTGGTGTGGCTGCGGCGCGACCTGCGCGCCGACGACAACGCCGCACTGCATCATGCGCTCAAGCGAGCGAGGCGCGTCCATTGCGTGTTCGTGTTCGACACGACGATCCTCGATCGACTGCAGGATCGGGACGATCGCCGCGTCGAGTTCATCCTCGCCAGCCTGATCGAATTCGATGGCCGGCTCGCCGAGCTCTCACGCGCGGCCGGCGGCGGTGGCAGCGGCGTGATCGTCCGACACGGCGATCCGATCGACCGGATCCCGGCGCTGGCGCTCGAACTCGGAGCAGCGGAGGTGCACTGCAACCGCGACTACGAGCCCGATGCGGTCCGGCGCGACGACGAAGTCGGCCAGCGGCTCGGTCAGGCCGGCATCGCCTTGCGGACGCACAAGGACCAGGTGATCTTCGAAAAGGACGAGGTGCTGACCCGCGATGGCAGGCCCTATGCGGTCTATACGCCGTATCGCCGGGCCTGGATGGCGCGCTTCGGCGCCGGCGAAGCGGCCTGCCCGTACCGAATCGACGGTCTGGCCGGGTCGCTGGCGCCGAAGCCGGCCGGCGAGGCGCTGCCGCGCCTGGCCGACATCGGCTTCGAGCCGAGCGATCTGGCGGCGCTGCCGATCGCGCCCGGCAGCGGTGGCGGGCAGGTCCTGCTGGCCGAGTTCGAGGCGCGCATGGCACGCTACCACGAGGCGCGGGACTTCCCGGCGGTCAAGGGCGTGTCCTATCTGTCGGTGCATCTGCGGTTCGGTACCGTGTCGATCCGCGCGCTGGTGCGCGCCGCGCTCGCCCGCCCGGGCGAAGGCGCCCGCTGCTGGCTCGGGGAATTGATCTGGCGTGAGTTCTACCAGCAGTTGCTGTGGCATCACCCCCGCGTCGTGGACCGGGCTTTCAAGCCGGCCTTCGACGCGATCCACTGGGAAGACGACCCGGCCGGCTTCGACGCCTGGTGTCAGGGCCGAACCGGCTACCCACTGGTCGATGCCGCGATGCGCCAGCTCAACGGCACCGGCTACATGCACAACCGCCTGCGCATGGTGGCCGCCTCGTTCCTGACCAAGGACCTGGGCATCGACTGGCGTCTGGGCGAGCGCTACTTCGCGCGCCGGCTCAACGATTACGACCTGGCGGCCAACAACGGTGGCTGGCAGTGGGCGGCCTCGACCGGCTGCGATGCCCAGCCCTGGTTTCGCATCTTCAACCCGGTCACCCAGTCCAGGAAGTTCGACGCGGACGGCCGCTTCATCCGGCGCTACCTGCCCGAACTTGCCGACGTGCCGCAACGCTTCGTTCATGCGCCGTGGGAGATGACGGAAGCGCAACAGCGCGCCAGCGGCTGTGTCCTCGGCAGGGACTATC
Organism: Rhodocyclaceae bacterium; assembly: GCA_020445765.1. Taxonomy (GTDB): domain Bacteria; phylum Pseudomonadota; class Gammaproteobacteria; order Burkholderiales; family Rhodocyclaceae; genus Cognatazoarcus. The sequence goes on from JAGRFY010000075.1 coordinate 28,314, forward strand.
CGCGCCCGATCGTGGACCATGCCGAGGCAAGGTCGCGTACGCTGGCGCGATTCGAGGCGGTTCGCGAGGCGTCCGACTGAGCGTCGGTGGTGGCCGTCCGACCATCCAGGAGAATGCGATGAGCGAGCGCAGAGTCAATCCCGGGACGCAAGCGATCCACGGCGACCACGAGCCGGCGGTCGCCGACATCGCGCCCCCGATCCACCTCAGTTCCACCTTTCGCGCAGCGGATTCCGACGAATTCGCGCGGATCGCCGAGGTCGACCGCCCGAGCCGTTTCTATACCCGCTACGGCAATCCGACCGTGGCTCGGGCCGAACGCCTGGTGGCCGGCCTCGAAGGCTGCGAATCGGCACTGATGTTCTCGTCCGGCATGGGCGCGGTGGCGACCACCGCGCTGTCGCTGCTGTCTGCCGGCGACCATGTCGTCGCACAGCGCGACCATTACATGGGCACCTTGCGCCTGTTGACCGAGCTGCTGCCGCGGTTCGGCGTGTCGCATACGTTGGTGGACCAGACCGAGATCGCGTCCTTCGCTGACGCGATGCGGCCCGAGACCCGGCTGGTGATCGTCGAGACACCCTCCAACCCGATGCTGAAGGTGACCGATCTTGCTGCCGTTGCGGGCCTTGCCCGGGTGCGAGGCTCGCTGACGCTGGCCGACAACACCTTCGCCAGCCCGGTCAACCAGCGGCCGTCCGAACACGGCATCGACCTGGTCGTGCATTCGGCCACCAAGTACCTCGGTGGCCACAGCGACCTCCTGGCCGGCGTTCTGTGCGGTCCTTCGGCGCTGGTCGATCGGGTCTGGTCGCAGTCCATCGTGCTCGGCGCCTGCAGCAACGGCTTCGATGCCTACCTGCTGCTGCGCGGCCTGCGCACGCTGCCGTTGCGGGTCGAGCGGCAGAGCGAATCAGCGCTCGCGCTGGCCCGCCATCTGGAGAGCTGCGCCGGTGTCGAGCGGGTTCATTACCCGGGCCTCGTCAGCCACCCCCAGCAACGGCTGGCGTCGCGGCAGATGAGCGCCTTCGGCGGTGTGCTGAGCTTCGAGCTGGCCGGTGGTGGCGCGGCCGCGCGCGCCTTCGTCGATGCGCTCGAACTGGTTGCCAATGCCGTCAGCCTGGGTGGTGTCGAGACGCTCGCGAGCCACGTCGGGTCGATGTGGCATGCCGGCGCGGCCGATGGCCAGGGGGCGATGCCGGCCGGCCTGATCCGGCTCGCGGTCGGGCTCGAACACCCGGACGACATCGTCCGTGATCTCGAACGGGGACTGGCCGCTGCCCGGTCGGCCTGAAGCGCGCTGGGCGCAGCGCGCCCTGGGCGTTGCGTCGTGGTGCCCCATGCGGCCATGCGCGAGCGCCGGATCGGCGATGCCGGACGCCTGCGAACACGTGCATACTCGACCGATCGCGTGGCGACGCGGACGCGCGACGGCGCTCGGGGCCCTTGGTCCGAGAGCACGGCGAAGATGCCCGTCCGGGGCTGCTTCCGGCCGGTCGCCGACGCAACGCAATCCATCGATCGGGAAGGAAGGACAGATGATCATCGAGAAGGGCGAACAGGTTCACGTGATGTACCGGGCGCTGTACGAAAACTCCGGGCGGCGACACTTCGTCGGCGAAGTGCTCGAGGTGGTCGGCGCGATCTGCCGCCTCGAAGGCTATGTCTTCGTCTACGACCAGAAGACCTCGACCTTCGTCAAGAAGCCGGAAAAGCGAGTGACGATCGTCGACCTGGCGGAGAGCGGCTACATCGTCAACCTGGTCGGCAAGGAGGTGGCCCTCGACGCCATCCGATACAAGTACGAGCAGGGGGTGGGCCTGGTCGCCACCGACGGCCAGACGTTCTCGCTGAACATCAACGAGTTCAGCGCCAAGAGCTGAGGGGTGGCGGCTGCCCGGGGCGCAGTGCGCCGGGCAGCCGGGTTCAGGCTGCGCTGGCGAGTGGCGCGTAGCCGGCGATCAGTTCGAGCAGGTGCTGTTCGTCGTAGGGCTTGCCGAGGTAGTGTTCGACGCCGATCTCGCGGGCATATTCCTTGTGCTTGTCGGCCAGCCGCGACGTGATCATGATGATCGGCAGTGTCTTCAGGCGCTGGTCGGAGCGGATGTTGCGGGCGAGATCGAAGCCGTCCATGCGCGGCATCTCGATGTCGGACAGGATCACGTCCGGCACCTCGTCGATCAGTCGCTCGAGGGCGTCGACACCGTCCTTGGCGGTCAGCACTCGGTAGCCTTCGCGTTCGAGCAGGCGCCCGGTGATCTTGCGCACGGTCAGTGAATCGTCGACCACCATCACGGTCGGTACATGGGCGACTTCCTGGACCGTGGTGCCGACCGTGTCGTCGTCTCCGAGCACGTCCGGGCGCGTCGCCAGCGCCACCGGGTTGATGATCAGCACGATCTCGCCGTCGCCCATCACCGTGGCACCGGAGATGCCGACGATGCGGGCGATGTGCGGGCCCGCGTTCTTGACCACGATTTCCTGGTTGCCGCGCAGACTGTCCACGTGCAGGGCCAGGGTCTGGGCGCCCGCGCGCAGCAGCAGCACCCAGTTGAAGCGCTGCACCTGCGGTTGCGATTCGCCGTCGCCGACCAATCGCGGCAGATAGCGGTAGCTGTAATCCTCGTCCTGCCAGGTCAGCGTGCGCTCGCTGCGCAATTGCTCGATTTCGTTCGCCCGAAGTTCGCGCACCTGGGCGATCATCGTGGACGGAATGGCGTAGGTGCGCTGGCCGGCACGGACCAGCAGGGCCTGGGTGACCGCGAGATTCACCGGCAGGTAGATGCGGAAACGGGTGCCCTGGCCTGGCTGGCTGTCGATCTCGATTCGCCCGCCGACCGCGGCGGTCTCGCTCTTGACCACGTCCATCCCGACACCGCGGCCGGAGACCTGCGACAGGCTGGTCGCGGTCGAGAACCCCGGCATGAAGATCAGGTTGGTCAGGCGTTTCTCGTCGAGTTCCTCGTCGGACTGGATCAGCCCGTTGTCGAGCGCGCGCTGCCGAATCCGGTCGAAATCGAGTCCGGCGCCGTCGTCCGAGAGTTCGATCAGGATTTCGTTGCCTTCCTGGGCGAGCCGCAGCGTGATCTGGCCGATCCGGGCCTTGCCGGCGGCGTCGCGGGCCTCGGCCGATTCGATGCCATGGGCGATCGAGTTGCGCAGTAGATGTTCGAGCGGCGCGGTCATGCGTTCCAGCACGCTGCGGTCGATCTCGGTGTTGCCGGCGCGGATGTCGAGGGTCACCTGCTTGCCCATGTCCTTGGCGCCCTGGCGAACGACCCGGTGCAGGCGGTCGGCGACGCTGTCGAACGGAACCATGCGAACCCGCATCAGGGCCTGCTGCAGGTCGCGGTTCAGCCGTGCCTGGGCGCTCAGCGCCGATTCGGCGCCGTCGAGGTTCTTCAGCAGGTTGTGCTGCACCGTGGTGACGTCGTTGACGCTCTCCGCCATCATCCGCGTGAGTTCCTGCAGGCGCGTGAAGCGGTCGAGTTCGAGCGGATCGAACTCGCCCTCGGCGCCACCCGACAGGGCGATTCGCGACTGAAGCTGGGTCTCGGCCTGGATTTCGATTTCACGCAACTGGTTGCGCAGGCGAATGACGTTTTCGGTCAGGTCGAGCAGCGAGCGGCGCAGCGTGCGCAATTCGCCGTCGATTCGCGTGCGGGCGATGCCGATCTCGCCGGCCTCGTTGACGAACTTGTCCACCAGATCGGCGCGGACTCGAAGGTTGGCGGCCGAGGATGTCGCGGCATCGGAGGTCGGTGCCGCCAGTTCGAACGACGGTATGGTGCCGGCCGGTGCCTGGACGGCGGGCTGCTCGGAGACCGGCGCTGCCGCCGGTTCGGGGCCGGCGGCGATGCGATCGAGATCGGCGCTGACCTTGTCGAGCCCGCTCTCGAGCTCGTCGATCAATGCCGCCGTCGGACCGTCGAACGCTTCGAGGCGCGTCTCGAGGCCATGCACGTGTTCGCCCAGGCTCATGGCGCCGGCCATCCGCGCGCTGCCCTTCAGGGTATGCAGCAGCCGAGCGATCGCCGGCGAGTGGGTGCCGCTGTCGGGCTCACCGCGCCAGTCCCGCAGGCTGCCCTGCAACTGGGCCAGCAGTTCGGCGGCCTCTTCCATGAAGATCGGCAGCAACTGCTCGTCGAAGTCGTCGGTCAGCGCCGGTGCCGCTGGCGCTTCTTCCTGCTCTTCGGTGGCAGTGCTTTCAGCGATCTCGACCGCTGCTGCTGCGGTATCGACCATTTCGCTGTCGACGCGCAGCAGCGCGTCGAGTTGCTCGACCAGTTCGGGCACCGGCAGCGGCAGGGTCATCGCCGCGACCTCGACCAGCATCGCCTCGAGGGTATCGACGCTGCGGGCCAGCAGATCGGCCTGTTCCGGCGCCGGCGACTGCTCGGAGTCGCGGAAGCGTGCCTGGGCGTGTTCCAGCGACTTCGCCAGGGCCTGCACGGCCTGCACCTGGGCGGTGCCCGAAATGCCGGCCAGCGTGTGCGCCGCGCGCACCGACCCCTCGGGTGGGCGCAGCGTCGGATTGTTGCGCAGATGGCCGATCTCGCGCTTCAGCGTTTCGAGATGCTGGTTGGCTTCCGACAGATAGAGTTCGAACAGCGGCCGGGAAATCTCCTTGTCGCCGAGCACGACCTGATCCGAGTCGCTGTCGACGAGCGGCGCCGCCTCGACGTCGTCTTCGACCCGGTCGTCTGCGGCCGCCGCTGCCGCCACCGTCACGGCCGGGTCGATGGCGTCGACGTCCACCGCTTCGACCGTCGGCGTCATCTCCGGCTCGGCTGTCAGTTCTTCGAGATCGATCGCCTCGACGGCATCGTCGAGCGCAATCTCTTCGGCATCGAGGTCCTCGAAACCGGCGTCGGCAAGTTCGCCGCCCGCGCTCCCGGCGTCACCGGACTCGGGCAGCGCTTCGAGATCGCCGAAGTCGATCTCTTCGAGCGCGGCTGCCTGCAGCACCTCGTCCGCTTCCCCGGCTTCGGGCGCGATTTCCACTTCGATGCCGTCGAGCGATGTCTCGACGCCGGTAAACGGCGCTTCGTCATCGAGCGGCTCTTCCTGCCATTGCGAATCGGTGCCGGCGCCGAACTCGAGTGAGGTCTCGCGCAGCGTGGCTTCGTCGTCCTCGGCGAATGCCGCCGCGTTGGCGGCACGGGTGTCGCCTGCGACCGACTGTTCGTCGCCCAGTTCGAGCGCTTCGGCGGGCGGCAGATCGGGCATCCGCAGATCGGATTCCTGTTCGCTAGCAGGCGCCTCTTCGCTATCGCCACCGAGCGACAGCTCGACCACCGATGGCGGCGCGTCGGCCACCGTGTCCGCGGCCGAGCCGCCGGTTTCGGCTTCGGACTCTGGCTGGGCCGGCACCGGTGCTTCGCCGAGGGCGCTGTGTTCGATCGCCTCGTCGGCGTCGCGCAGGCGCTGCGCTTCGGCCAGCACGACCGATGCGTCGCGCGCGACGCCGCCTCCGGTCTCGAGCTGCTCGATCCAGGCGTCGAACAGGGCATGGGCGGCCTCGATCAGGTCGTGCATCGCCGGCGTCGGCTCCCACTCGAGCTGAAGCCAGCGGTTCATGGTCTGTTCCATGCCCCATGCGGCTTCGCCGAGATCGGTCAGGCCGACCATCCGGCCGCTGCCCTTGAGCGTGTGGAAGCCACGCCGGATCGTCGTCACCAGTTCGCCGTCGTGCGGATTGGCGCGCGACTTGGCGAGGTTCTGGCCGATCGCGTCGACCACCTCTCGACCTTCTTCGAGGAAGATCGAGAGCAGTTCGGAATCGATCTCCTCGTCGCTCGACTGCAACAGTGCTTCGGTCGGGGGCGGGGGTACCGGGGCCGCGGTGTCGGGCACGCCGTGAACCGCGTCGCCGTCGTCCTCATCGAGCTCGCCGGTGGTCGTCTCGACGGCCGCCGGTCGGACCTCTTCCTCGGCCGCCGCCTCGCCGGCCGGCTCGCCCACCGTCGTGGTGTCGGCCGTCGATTCGCCGTTCAGGATGCGATCGAGGTTCGCATGGCCTCGCTGCAGGTCTTCGACGAAGAAGCCGAATGCAGACAGATGGTGCGCGAGGTACTCGAATTCTCCTTCCGGGGGCGGCGTCTCGCTCTCGGCGAGGGTCTTGATCCGGCGGCCGCAGTCCTGCAGCACCTCGAGGGCGCGATCCTCGCCGAGCACGGTCAGCACGCCTTCGATCTGCCGCAGCGGCGCGGCCAGGCTGGCGAGCGTGCCCTTGCGTTCGGGTCGGCGGAAATAGTCGTCGAGGGTCTGCTCGATCTGCGCCAGATTGACCTGCATCTCGCGCGCGAGCTGGCCGAGCGCCATGCGCTCCTGGGCTTCGCGGGCGGCATCCGGCAGGTCGCCGGTGCTGGCATCGAGCGCGGCCAGATCCTCGCCGGCCATCAGCGCCTTGAGGCGCGATTCGGCACGTGCGACCTGGGCCGTGAAATTGGTGTCGGGGACCCGCCCGGTTTCCAGTGCGGTCTCGGCCAGCATCACTGCGGATGCCACTTCCAGGCCGACCTGGTCGTTGATCCGCAGCGGATCCTTGCGCAGCCATTGCACCACTTCGGTGAGGGTGTCGAGCAGATGGCGGAAGGCGGGACGGCCGAGTGGCGCGCTGGCCTCGATCGCCGCGCGCAGGTCCTCGTCGAATTGGGGCAGGGCAGCGGCTGCGCCGCTGACGAAATGATCCCAGGTGTCGCGTGCCGCCGCGAACAGCGTCCGCAGGCGCGCCAGCAGTGGCGCCAGCGGTTTGTCGCAGAGGGTGCTGCCGGGCTGGGGCAGCAGCGCTTCCAGGCGGTAGGCATCGCGAACCTCGCGGCCGGCCGAGCCGACGTCCGGCGCCGTGGCGATGACGTACAGGATCTCCCGGTGCAGGCGCTCGGGCGGCGTCAGCTGGCCTGCGGCGATGCGCTTGAGCTGGAGGTCGATGCGCGACGCGACATACTTGGCAAAGGGGTCGCCACCGGCGGTGCCATTGGCCAGGGTGTCGAAGAATGCACTGGCGGTCCACCAGAAGCTGCGCGCCGTCGGTGCCGACTGCATCGACTGGATTTCGGAGCAGACGTTGGCCATCGCCAGCGGTCCGGCGGCGTCACCCGGCTTGCGCAGCCAGTTGAGCAGACCGGCCTGGTACTGGGTGCGCAGCCGGCGGATGCTGTCGGCCAGCCGGCGGGCCGCATCGGGCCCCGGGCGCTCGCCGTGGCGTGGCGCCGATTGCGAAAGATCAGGAAAGAAGAGGTCGGCGGGTTTCGGTCGAGCCTGCTCGCGGGCGGTGGCAATCGCCTCGTAGAGTGGCAGCAGCCGCAGCGCCTGGTCGGGCACGCCGTGGCTGAGTTCGTCGAGGTAGTTGCCGATCGCCGCCAGTGAGCGCAGGCACATCACGGCCAGTTCGTTGCTGTAGGGCCTGTCGCCTCGGGCGAGTTCGGCGAGCAGGCGGTCGAGTGCGTCCGACAGTACCGTCAGGCCGTCCAGCCCGACGATCGACAGGGCGCCGCGGACCTGATGCAGATGGGTCTGCGCAAACTGGAGGTTGCCGCTGCGGTCCTGGTCGGCGCGAGCGGCCTCCACGGCCTCGCTGGCGCGGCCGAGCGCGAGGTCGATCTCGCCCTTGACCCAGGTCAGCGGACCTGCGTCGAGATCTGTGGTGGCATTCATAGCTTTCGAACTCTCGTCGCGTTAGACCTTGAAGCCGGAAACCGACCCTTTCAGCTCGAC
>JAGRFY010000076.1 GCA_020445765.1 Rhodocyclaceae bacterium
CAACCGCTGTGCGCACGTGCCGAGCCAGCTCGACTGGTTGCCGGGGCGGTTTTTCGACGACGACGGTCGCCTGCTGATCTGCGCCACCCATGGCGCGGTCTACGACCCGGCCAGCGGGGCGTGCCGCGGTGGGCCCTGCCGCGGTGGCCTCGAGCGGCTGGGCGTTCTCGAGGTCGACGGCGCGGTCTGGCTGGTGGACTGATCTGAGGCGGACGCCCGCCTCAGGGCAGGCAGACACCGCTGGCGCGCAGCATGCGCGCGAGTGCAATCAGCGGAAGTCCGACCAACGCGGTCGGGTCGTCGCCCGACAGCGCTTCCAGCAGCGTGATGCCGAGCCCTTCCGATTTCGCGCTTCCGGCGCAGTCGAGGGGGCGTTCGATATCGACGTAACGCCGGATCTCGTCGTCGACGAGTTCGCGGAAGCGCACCCGGGTCGGGACGGTCTCGACGCGAAATTCGCCGCTGGCCGCGTCGAGCAGGCACAGCGCAGTGTCGAACACCACGGTTCGACCGCTCATGCGGGTGAGCTGCCCGATTGCCGCGTCGACCGTGCCGGGCTTGCCGAACACCTGGCCATCCATGTGCGCGACCTGGTCGCTGCCGATGATCAGCGCGTCCGGATAGTGGCTGCGCACGGCCTGCGCCTTGGCCAATGCAAGTCGCTCGGCAGTGGCGGTCGGCGATTCGTCGGGCAGGGCGGTCTCGTCGGTGTCGGGGCGGGCCGTCTCGAAGGCGAGACCGAAGCGCTCCAGCAGTAATTTGCGGTACTTCGAGGTCGATGCCAGAACGATCCGGCGGGCGGCGCTGGTTGCCATGGCTTAGCTTTACTTGGAAAGCCGGAAATAATATCATCGCGCCCTTATGTCGCCACAGGGGCTCGTCGTCGATCCGTTACGCTTCGCAATTGAGGGCGCGGCGGTGGTGCAGTCCCGACCGGTGGTGGGTTTCGAGAGGCTCGCTGATGCACTTCTCGATCCGGCAGGTTCCCTCGACTTTTCGGTACGCGGGAGCCGGGATCGGGACGGCAAGCACTGGCTGGATCTGTCGTTGGCCGGCACGCTGACGGTACAGTGCCAGCGCTGTCTCGAGGCGCTCGATTGGGCGCTTCGGGTGGACAACCGGCTGCTGCTCGTTCGGGAAGGTCGCGAGTTGCCGGAGGAGGAACTGCAGGAGGACGGGTGGGACTGCCTGCCGGTCGGCCCGCGGCTCGACCTGCTCGAACTGATCGAGGACGAGGCGCTGCTGGCCCTGCCGTTCGCACCGAGACATGAAGCTTGCTGTGCTCCGTCCACGTCGGACGGGGGTGGAACAACGTCGCCGTTCGCCGGCCTCGCGCAGTTGCGCAAGCCCGAAGGGCGCGGGTGATTAGTACCAAGGAGTTTTTACGATGGCCGTTCAACAGAACAAGAAGTCCCCGTCCAAGCGCGGCATGCACCGCTCGCACGATTCGCTCGCGACGCCGGCGCTGGCAGTGGAGTCCACCACCGGGGAGGTGCATTTGCGCCACCACGTCAGCCCGAGCGGTTTCTATCGCGGCAAGAAAGTCATCAAAGCCAAGGGCGAGTAAGCATTCCCCGACGACGGCGCGGCGCCGCTGGCGATCGCGCCGTTTTTGTGCCTGAAGCCAACGGAATCCAGTGAGTTCACCGGACATCACGATTGCCATCGACTGCATGGGCGGCGACCACGGCCCGGCGGTCACGGTGCCGGCCACGGCGGCCTACCTGCGGTCCGATGCCGATGCCGCGGCCGTGCTGGTCGGACGCCCCGATGCGCTGGAACCGCTGGTGGCGCCGCTGCTGTCCGAGTTCGGTGACCGCCTGCGCGTGCAGGTGGCGAGCGAGGTCGTCGAGATGGACGAGCCGCCGGCCAACGCGCTGCGCGGCAAGAAAGACTCCTCGATGCGGGTGGCCGTCAATCTGGTCAAGGCAGGCAACGCCCAGGCCGCTGTCTCTGCCGGCAACACCGGCGCCCTGATGGCGATCTCCCGCTTCGTGCTGAAGATGCTGCCGGGCATCGACCGGCCGGCCATCGCGACCATCCTGCCGACGTCGCGCGGCCGGTGCTACGTGCTCGATCTCGGTGCCAATGTCGATTGCACGGCCGAGCATCTGATGCAGTTCGGCATCATGGGTGCGATGCTGGTGGCTGCGGTCGAGCACGTCGATCGCCCTTCGGTGGGCCTGCTCAACATCGGCGAGGAGGAAATCAAGGGCAACGAAGTCGTCAAGGACGCCGCCGAACTGCTGCGCACCAGCGGTCTGAACTTCTACGGCAATGTCGAAGGAACCGACATCTATCGCGGCACCACCGATGTCGTGGTGTGCGACGGCTTCGTCGGCAACGTCGCCCTGAAGACCTCGGAAGGGCTCGCGACCATGCTCGCCGGCTTCCTCCGCGAGGAATTCAGTCGCAGCTGGCTCAGCAAGCTGTCGGCGCTGGTGGCGATGCCGGCACTCAAGCGGTTCAAGCGCCGGGTCGACCATCGCAACTACAATGGGGCCAGTCTGCTAGGCTTGAGGGGTGTGGTGGTCAAGAGCCACGGGTCGGCGGACGCATTCGCCTTCGAGCGGGCGATCTGGCGGGCGGCGGAAGAGGCCAGGAATTCTCTGATCGAGCGAATCAGCGAGCGCATGGCCAGCAGGGAGAACAGCGGATGATTCACTCCCGGATAATCGCCACCGGCAGCTACCTGCCGGGCGAGCCGGTGACCAACGACGACCTGGTGGCGCGAGGCATCGATACCTCGGACCAATGGATCGTCGACCGCACCGGTATTCGCAGCAGGCATCTCGCCGCCGACGGCGTCAGTTGCAGCGAGCTGGCGGAGGCGGCCAGCCGTCGCGCGATCGAAGCGGCCGATGTCGATCCCGCGACGATCGACCTGATCATCGTCGCCACATCGACCCCGGATTTCATCTTTCCCAGTTCGGCCGCCTTGCTGCAGGCCCGTCTGGGCATCCGCAATGCCGGCGCCGCGTTCGACGTGCAGGCGGTCTGCAGTGGATTCGCCTACGCGCTGACGGTGGCCGACAAGTTCATACGCTCGGGAAGCCACAAGCGTGCGCTGGTGGTTGGCGCCGAAGTGTTTTCGCGGATTCTCGACTGGAAGGATCGGGCGACCTGCGTACTGTTCGGCGACGGCGCTGGCGCGGTCATCGTCGAAGCTGCCGAGCGCCCCGGCGTGCTGGCGAGCGCGATCCACGCAGACGGCAGCTACAATCCGATCCTCTGCGTACCGGGCACGGTTTCGGGTGGAACGGTCATTGGTGATCCGTTCCTGCGGATGGATGGACAGGCCGTGTTCAAGTTTGCGGTGCGCGTGCTTGGCGACGTCGCCCACGAAGTGCTCGAGGAGGCGGGGCTCGGAACCGACGACGTCGATTGGCTGATTCCGCACCAGGCCAACATCCGGATTCTTCAGGCCACGGCCAAGCGGCTGGGCATTTCGATGGAACGTGTCGTCACCACCGTCGACCAGCACGGCAACACTTCCGCCGCGTCGATACCGCTGGCGCTCGACCTTGCGGTTCGGGATGGCCGCATCCGCGAGGGGTCGCGGGTGCTGCTCGAGGGGGTGGGCGGCGGTTTCACCTGGGGTGCCGTGCTGCTCAGCATGTGACCGGGTACCAGCTATTTCGGGGGGGAATGGATGGCATTTGCGTTTGTGTTTCCAGGGCAGGGCTCGCAGTCCGTCGGCATGATGGCCGCGTATGGCGATACGCCCGTGATCCGCGCCTGTTTCGACGAAGCCTCGGCTGCACTCGGCGAGGATCTCTGGCAGATGGTCTGCGAGGGGCCTGCCGAGCGGCTGGCGCTGACCGTCAATACCCAGCCGCTGATGCTGACTGCGGGTGTCGCGGTCTATCGCGCATGGTGCGAGGCCGGCGGCCCGCTGCCGGAGCTGGTCGCCGGCCACAGCCTCGGTGAATACAGCGCGCTGGTCGCCGCCGGCGCGCTGGCCTTCGCCGACGCGGTGCCGCTGGTCCGGCTGCGTGCCGCGGCGATGCAGGAGGCGGTACCGCAGGGTGAAGGCGCGATGGCGGCACTGCTCGGCCTCGAGGCCGATCAGGTACGCGAAGTCTGTGCCGAGGCGGCGCAGGGCGAGGTCGTCGAGGCGGCCAACCTGAATGCCCCGGGACAGATCGTGATCGCCGGCAAGGCTGACGCGGTCGCGCGCGCGATCGAGTTGGCCAGGTCGCGCGGTGCCAAGCGCGCGGTCCAGTTGCCCGTCAGTGCGCCGTTCCATTGTGCGTTGATGCGACCCGCGGCGGAAAGGCTCGAACAGCGGCTGCAGGAGATCACCTTGAATCGCCCGGAAATCCCGGTGCTGAACAACGTCGACGTGCGTTGCGAGGAGGATCCGGAGCGCATCCGGGACGCCCTGGTGCGGCAGGCCTATTCGCCGGTGCGCTGGATCGAGACGGTGCAGGCGATCGCCGCTAAGGGGATCTCGCAGGTTTATGAATGTGGGCCCGGCAAGGTCCTGGCGGGCATGACCCGGCGCATCGACAAGAGCCTGCAGGGCGGAGCGATCGCCGACGCCGAGGGCCTGAGCCAGGCGATCGCCGCGGCAGGGGGGTGAGGACGTGAGCAAGACACTGGCGGGCAAGCTCGCATTGGTGACCGGCGCCAGCCGCGGCATCGGCCGCGCGGTGGCGATGGAACTGGCCGGCATGGGCGCTTTCGTGGTCGGTACCGCGACCAGCGACGGGGGCGCCGTCGAGATCGGACGCGCGTTCGACGAGGCTGGGCTCGAGGGCCGAGGCCTGCGGCTCGACGTCACCGACGCGACCGCTGCCGAGCAGGCCGTCGCCGCGCTCGAAAAGGAATTCGGTCCGGTCGCCGTCCTTGTGAACAATGCCGGCATCACCCGCGACAACCTCGCGCTCCGGATGAAGGACGAGGAGTGGGACGCGGTGATCGAGACCAACCTGAAGGCGGTCTATCGCATGAGTCGGCTGGTGATGCGCGGGATGATGAAGGCCCGCCATGGGCGGATCATCAACATCACCTCGGTGGTCGGCAGTTCCGGCAATGCGGGGCAGGCCAACTACGCGGCGGCCAAGGCCGGCGTCGCCGGCATGAGCCGCGCGCTGGCGCGTGAACTCGGCAGCCGCGGCATCACCGTCAATTGCGTCGCGCCCGGCTTCATCGACACCGACATGACCCGCGAACTGCCGGAGGAGAGCCGTGCCGCGCTGCAGCAGCAGATCGCGCTGGGACGGCTTGGCGAGCCGGCCGAAATTGCTGCCGCGGTGGGCTTTCTGGCCTCGCCCGCGGCCTCGTACGTCACCGGGACCACACTGCATGTCAATGGCGGCATGTACATGGCCTGAAAAACAGCTCCGAATCCTGCACGGATAGCGGGAATCGGGCTTTTTGGTAGAATACGCGGGTTTTTTTTGACGTAACCCGCTCACACTCAGTCAAGGAGCAAATTCATGGAGAACATCGAACAGCGCGTCAAGAAGATTGTCGCGGAGCAACTCGGTGTGAATGAGTCGGAAATCAAGAACGAATCCTCGTTCGTAGACGACCTCGGGGCGGATTCCCTCGATACCGTCGAACTGGTGATGGCCCTCGAGGAGGAGTTCGAGTGCGAGATCCCTGACGAAGAAGCGGAGAAGATCACGACCGTCCAGCAGGCCATTGACTACGTCAATGCCCACCTGAAGAAGTAATTTTCCCGTAGCTGCCGGAGCAAACATTGGCACGTCGCAGAATCGTAGTCACCGGCCTCGGTGCGGTCGCGCCGGTCGGCAACACCGTTCCGGAAATCTGGGATGCCATCGTCAATGGGCGCTCCGGAATCGCCGGCATCACGCGCTTCGATACCTCCAACTTCCCGGTCAAGATCGCCGGTGAGGTCAAGGGCTTCGACGCGACCGCCTACATGTCGCCTAAGGAAGCCCGTCGGATGGATATCTTCATCCACTACGGGCTGGCCGCAGGTGTCCAGGCGATCCGGGATTCGGGGCTGGAAGTCACCGATGAGAACGCCGAGCGCATCGGCGTCAACATCGGCTCGGGAATCGGCGGACTGCCGATGATCGAGGATACGCACAACGACTTCCTGGCGAGCGGGCCGCGCAAGATTTCCCCGTTCTTCATTCCCGGTACGATCATCAACATGATCTCCGGCAACCTTTCGATCATGCACGGCATGAAGGGGCCGAACATCTCGGTCGTGACTGCCTGCACCACCGGCCTTCACGCCATCGGGCTGGCTGCTCGGATGATCGAATACGGAGATGCCGATGCGATGGTCTGCGGCGGCGCCGAATCGTCGGTGACGCCGCTGGCGATCGGCGGCTTCGCTTCGGCCAAGGCACTGTCGACGCGCAATGACGATCCGGCCACTGCCAGTCGTCCGTGGGATACCGGGCGCGACGGTTTCGTGCTGGGCGAGGGTGCCGGCGTGCTGGTACTCGAGGAGTACGAGCATGCCAAGCGTCGTGGCGCCCGGATCTACGCCGAGTTGGTCGGTTTCGGCATGAGCGCCGACGCCTACCACATGACTGCGCCGGACACCGATGGCCCGTGTCGCAGCATGGCCAATGCCCTGGCCAACGCCGGCATCAACGCTGACCAGGTGCAGTATCTCAACGCACATGGCACGTCGACGCCGCTGGGCGACAAGAACGAGACCGAAGCCATCAAGCTGGCCTTCGGCGCCGACATCGCGCGCAAGCTGGTGGTGAACTCGACCAAGTCGATGACCGGCCACCTGCTCGGTGGTGCCGGTGGTCTCGAGTCGGTGCTGACGGTGCTGGCGGTCCACCACCAGATTTCGCCGCCGACGATCAACATCTTCGAACAGGATCCCGAGTGCGATCTCGACTACTGCGCGAACACCGCGCGGGACCTCAAGATCGACATCGCCCTGAAGAACAACTTCGGTTTCGGCGGCACCAACGGCACGCTTGCCTTCAAGCGGGTCTGATTCGACGGCCGCATGCCGCGGCGATGCCGGGTCGCTGGCGGCCCGGTCGCCCAAGGTGTCACTGCGCCCGTCGCGCACGCTGCTGGCGTGCGTCTGCGCGCTCTATCTGGTCGCTGCGGCATCGATTCTGATGGCGAGCTTCGACTGGTTGGCGAAGATCGCGGTGCTGCTGGTGCTTGCGCCGCTGCTGCCCCGCGACCTCGAGCGCATCGGCGATGCAGCGCGCCACCAGTTGCATTTCGGCGAGCGCCTGGCGGTGGTCGGCGACGACGCCAACTGGCCGGTAGAGTGGGTACGCCAACTGGGCGGAGTGCTTTGGATCGGATGGCGCGACGCCGGCGGAAGCCGTCGCGATCTGATGCTGCTCGCGGACAGTTTCGAACGATCCGAAGACTGGCATCTGTGCCGGCTGTGGGCGCGCCATCGGTCGGCGCCGGGCGGTGTTTCAGCGTGACGGCAGCGAGCCCAGCGGATGGGCTTTCGGGCTCGGCCGCAGTACCGTATTGCGAGGACGCTCGAAGGTTTCCATGTAGTCGCGGCTGAAGTGCAGGCCGCGGCTCTCCTTGCGTTTCATCGCGCTGCGCACGATCAGGTCCGCGGTAAGCACCAGATTGCGCAATTCGATCAGGTCGTTGGTGACCCGGAAGTTGCTGTAGTACTCCTCGATCTCGCGGGTCAGCAGGCGAATGCGATGCTGTGCCCGTTCGAGGCGCTTGTCGGTTCGGACGATGCCGACGTAGTCCCACATGAAGCGTCGCAGTTCGTCCCAGTTGTGGGCGATCACGACTTCCTCGTCGGCATCGGTGACGCGACTCTCGTCCCAGTTCGGAATCTCGGGCAGTGAGCGGCGCCGGGCGGCGGCGATATGGCGCGCCGCAGCTTCGCCGAACACTACACATTCGAGCAGGGAATTGCTCGCCAGTCGATTGGCGCCGTGCAGGCCGGTACACGCGGTCTCGCCGATCGCGTACAGCGCGTCGACATCGGTGCATGCATCGAGATCGGTGAGCACGCCGCCACAGGTGTAGTGGGCTGCCGGCACCACCGGAATCGGCTCGAGCGCGATGTCGATGCCCAATTCCATGCAGCGCGCCAGAATGTTCGGAAAATGGGCCTCGAGGAAATGTCGGTCCTTGTGGCTGATATCGAGAAACACGCAGTCCGAACCGTCGCGCTTCATCTCGAAATCGATCGCCCGGGCGACGATGTCGCGCGGCGCGAGTTCGGCCCGTTCGTCGTGCTCGGGCATGAAGCGGCTGCCGTCAGCGCGCTTGAGCAGGCCGCCTTCGCCGCGCACGGCTTCGCTGATCAGGTAGGACTTGGCCTGGGGGTGATACAGGCAGGTCGGGTGGAACTGAATGAATTCCATGTTCGCGACCCGGCAGCCGGCGCGCCAGGCCATGGCCACGCCATCGCCGGTCGCGGTATCCGGATTGGTCGTATAGAGGTAGGTCTTGCCGGCGCCACCGGTGGCGAGAATGGTCGCATGGGCTCGAAACGTCTCGACCCGATCGCCATCGAGATCGAGAACGTAGGCGCCGACGCAGCCAAGCTCCCCGTGCCCGATCTTGCTGCCGATGATCAGGTCGACGGCAATGTGTCGCTCGAACACCGAAATGGACGGATGCGCCCGGACCTGCTCGTTCAGCGTCTTTTGTACCGCCGCGCCGGTCGCGTCGGCGGCGTGGATGATCCGCCGGTGGCTGTGGCCACCCTCCCGGGTCAGGTGATAGCCGACCTCGCTGGCGGTGTCGCGGGTGAATGGCACACCACGAGCGATCAGCCACTCGATCGCCTGCTGGCCATTGTCGACGACGAAACGTGTGGCGCGCGGGTCGCAGAGTCCGGCGCCGGCGATGCAGGTATCGGCGACATGGGCTTCGATGTCGTCGGTCGGGTCCAGCACGGCGGCGATCCCGCCCTGCGCCCAGTTGGTGGCGCCGTCGGCCAGCCCCCGCTTGGTGACCAAGGCGACACGGTGCGTGTCGGCGAGTCTGAGGGCCGCAGTCTGGCCGGCCAGGCCGCTGCCGAGAATCAGTACGTCGAAGGTCTTCACCAGTCGCTGCCGGGCACCGAATTGCCGATCCGGCAGTCTAAAGCAAGCGGGCTGCGGGTCAAGCCGGGTGCGCCGCCCTCATTGCCCAAACACCTGTCGGCACAAGGGGTATGAACTAATCGAAACGCTTGCAGTCTGTGCCTGCGTGTCGGTCGCAAACAGTCGCTGCGAAGGCTTGGTTTATACTTTGCCGCCCCGACGCAAGGCGGCGTCGGCGGTAGTCCCGAAACCAAGGCGATTTTCCCCGGCGATGAGCGATCGTGAAATTGACCAGCGTCTGGTCGAGCGCGTGCAGAACGGCGACAAGCAGGCTTTCGGCCTGCTGGTCGCAAAGTATCAGCGCAAGCTGATGCGCCTGCTGTCGCGCCTGATCCGGGACGCGGCCGAGGTGGAGGACGTCGCACAGGAAACATTCGTCAAGGCGTATCGGGCACTGCCGTCGTTCAGAGGGGATAGTGCCTTCTATACGTGGCTCTATCGGATCGGTATCAACACCGCCAAGAACTATCTGGTGTCCCAGGGCCGGCGGGCGCCGACCTCGACCGGTTTCGACTCCGAGGAAGCCGAGAGCTTCGACGAGGGCGAGCAATTGCGGGACATCAACACGCCGGAGCGGATGCTGCTGTCGAAACAGATTGGCGAGACCGTGGAATCCGCGATGGAGGCATTGCCAGACGACTTGCGGACGGCGATCGTGTTGCGGGAACTGGAAGGGCTCAGCTACGAGGAGATCGCCGGCATCATGGGCTGCCCCATCGGTACCGTCCGATCTCGCATATTCAGGGCGCGCGAGGCGATCGCCGAACGCCTCAGGCCGATGTTGGAAGTTTCACCAGACAAGCGGTGGTAGCGATGAAAGAGGAACTCTCTGCGGTACTTGACGGCGCCGCGGCGCAAGACCGGGAAGATGCCGTGCTGACCAGGATTCGCGCAGATGCGGAGTTGCGTGAGCGATGGCAGGTGTATTGCCTGATCGGCGACGCCATGCGCGGTGAGCGGGTCACCGGCGGTAGCGTCGTCGATGGCGTGATGAGTGCGCTGGAGTCCGAACCGACGGTGCTGGCGCCGCGCCGTGCCAGCCGACTCAAGGGTTCGCTCGCGCATCGGGCCTTGCCGATCGCGGCGTCGGTGATGGGCGTCGCCGTCGTCGCATGGATGGCGACGACGATCGGCGGCGATCCCGAGGTTCGCGCGGTCCAGCCGGTCGCCAAGCTGGATGCGCCGCCCAGACATGTCGCACCGGTGGCCACCGGTTCGATCGAGCCTCATCGCGAGTACGTGTTCATCCATCAGGCGTCCAGCCGCAACAGTCCGTTGCCCGGCGTTGCCCAGTATGTGCGCTCGGTATCCGAGGTCCAGGGCGGCGCTCGATGAGATACGCCCTCGCGCCGCTCCTCGCAGTCGTGATCGCGCTGCTGGCAGCGGGTCGCGTGGCGGCCGAAGAGGACCCGATGGCATGGATCGGACGGATCTATTCGGCCGGCCAGAAGCTCAGTTACAGCGGGGTGATCGTCTATCAGTCCGGCAGTCGCAGCGAGACCTCGCGAATCGTCCATGTGTTTGCCGGTGACCACGAGTTGGAGAAGCTCGAGAGTCTCGACGGCAGTCCTCGCCAGGTGATCCGCACACGCGACCAGGTCCGCTGCTATCTGCCGCGCCAGCGCACGCTGATCGTCGATCAGGCCGGCAGCAGCCGGGGTTTCCCTTCGCGACTGGTGGCTTCCGACACCCGCCTGACCGATCATTATCGCGTCCGCCTCGGACCGCTCGATCGGGTGGCCGGCCTGCAGGCCCGGCAGATCCTGCTCGAGCCGCTCGACGAGTTGCGCTACGGTCTGACGCTGTGGGCCGATGTGGACAGCGGGCTGTTGCTGAAGGCGAGGATGAGCGATGATGCGGGTGATGTCGTCGAACAGTTCAGCTTCACCGAAGTGGTCGTCGGCGCAAACATCCCGAAGGATGAATTTACCAGCCCGTTCGAGGACGAGCAGGGCTGGAAGGTGATCAACGCCCGGGGCAGCGAGGTTTCGGGCGACGGTCTGGGCTGGCGGCTGGCATCCGAGGTGCCGGGCTTCAAGATGACCAGCGCGGTTCGACGCAGACTGGGCGAGGCCCACGGCGAGGTCGTGCATATGGTGTTCTCGGACGGACTTGCGAGCATGTCGGTTTTCATCGAGCCGATGCCGGCGGCCGGCGAAAAGAGTCTGGGCGCGACCAACTCCGGGCCGGTCAACATTTTCACGCGCAAGGTCGACGACCATCTGGTGACCGCGCTCGGGGAGACCCCGGCGCGTGCCGTGCAGGTTCTGGCCAATGCGGTCGAGGTGGCGACGCGATGATCGAGGTGCCGGGCGAAGTGGTTGCCGTCGAACAGGGCCGAGCCTTGGTGCGCACCCGTTCTGGCGGCGGGGGCTGCGGTCGTTGCCACGAGAGCGGCGGCTGCGGCGGCGCCCGCATTGGCTCGATGTTCCGGCCTGAACAGGCCGAATTCTGGCTGGACAACCCCATTCAGGCCGGAGTCGGCGAAAGGGTGCTGATCTGTCTTGCCGAAGAGGTTTCCGCCCAGGCGGCAATGCTCGGCTATCTGGTGCCGGTGCTCGGCATCGTCGTCGGCGCCGCCATCGGCGTGATCATCGGCGGCAGCAACGCTGGTGACGGCGTGGCGCTGGCCGGTGCGCTCGGCGGACTTCTGCTCGGTATCGCGGCGAGTCGATTGATCGGCCGCGGTCGCGCCGACGCACAACCGGTATTGCGTCGTCCAGGAGAGAGTCGTTGCTGACTTCGCCGGTGCTGCGCCACTTCTGCTTCAGTCTGGTGGTGCTGGTGTGGCAATGCGGGCCGGGCAGCGCGTCGGCCAGGGATCTGCCCGAATTCGCGCGCTTGGTCGAGCAGAATCGTGATGCCGTCGTCAATATCCGCGCCCATCACTTCGACGGGCCCGGCAGCGAGCCGATGCGTCCGAAGCTGCCGTTCAACGGATTCGGCCGGCAGATGCCGCCGGGCCATCCCGATCCTGACAGCGATGAACGGGAGCGTGCGCAAGGTTCCGGCTTCCTGATCTCGTCGGACGGATACATCCTGACCAACGCCCACGTCGTCGAGGCGGCGGACGAGGTGGTCGTTCGCATGGCCGATCGCAACGAATACCGGGCCCGCGTGGTCGGTACCGATCGCCGCACCGATATCGCGCTGCTGAAAGTGCCGGGTGAGAATCTGCCAGCGGTATCCCTCGGGGATCCGGCAGCGCTCAGGGACGGCGATTGGGTGGTCGCGATCGGTTCACCGTTCGGTTTCGAGCAATCGGTGACGGCCGGCATCGTCAGCGCCAGGGCGCGATCGCTGCCCTACGAGAATTTTGTGCCCTTCATCCAGACCGACGTGGCGATCAATCCCGGCAATTCCGGCGGGCCACTGTTCAATCTGCGCGGCGAAGTGGTCGGCATCAATTCGCAGATCTTCAGCCGCACCGGCGGCTTCATGGGGCTCGCCTTCTCGATTCCGATCGACATGGCGATGGACGTGCAACAGCAGTTGCGTGACAGCGGGCGCGTGCGCCGAGGGCGCATCGGCGTCGTCATCCAGGAACTGTCGCCCGAACTGGCCAGCTCCTTCGGGCTCGATTCGCCGCGCGGTGCGCTGGTCAGCGCGGTGATGGACGAGACGCCGGCAATGAACGCCGGCGTCCGGCAGGGTGACATCATCGTCGAATTCGACGGCCGGCAGGTGGCGACCTCGGCCGAGTTGCCGCGGCTGGTGGCCGCGACGTCGCCGGGCAGCGAGGTGTCGATGGCCTTGTGGCGTTCGGGGGAGCGCATCGAAATGCCGATCGCGGTCGGCGAACTTCCCGAGGATCGATCGCCGAAGGCCAATCCGAGGCCTGAAGCGCCGGTCGATCCGTCGCAGGATCGCCTCGGCCTGGTCGTGGTCGAGCCGAGTCTGCTGCAGAAGCGGCAAATGAAGATCAGCAATGGCGTGATGATCGAACGTCGGCGCGGGGGTTCCGGTGCCGAGGAACTGCAGTACGGTGACGTTATCGAGGCAGTGATCAGCGAGGGCCGGCGCAGCGACGTCGGTGGCATCGACGACTACCGGCGCATCGTCGATGCGCTCGACCCCGGCGCGACGGTCTCGCTGCTGGTGCGGCGTGGCCGGCATGCGAGCTTCGTCGGCTTGCGGGCCGATTGATGGACGAGCGGTTGACCGTCCTGAGCCGACGCTGGTGTCACCTGTGCGACGAACTGCTGGAGGAACTGCGTCCACTTGCGCAGGAGCTCGATTTCGCCATCGATGTGATCGACGTCGACGAGCACCCGGAATTCGAGGACCCATACGGCGAACTGGTGCCGGTGGTGCTCGCCGGTGACCTGGCGTTGTGCCACTACCGGCTCGACATCGAAGCAATTCGTGCTTACCGGCGGAAAATTGGATAAAATCCGGTGCTTACCCATGTCTCGAGGGGTGCCGACCGGCACCCTTTTTGTTGGACCATGCAGCACATCCGCAATTTCTCCATCATTGCCCATATCGATCACGGCAAATCGACGCTGGCCGATCGCCTGATCCAGATGTGTGGTGGATTGAGCGAGCGCGAGATGGAACAGCAGGTGCTCGACTCGATGTCGCTCGAGCGCGAGCGCGGCATCACCATCAAGGCGCAGACGGTGTCGCTCGACTATCGTGCCCGGGATGGCCAGACCTATCGCCTGAACCTGATCGACACGCCGGGACACGTCGATTTCTCATACGAGGTGTCGCGCTCGCTCGCAGCATGCGAGGGCGCCTTGCTTGTCGTTGACGCGTCACAGGGGGTCGAGGCACAGACCGTCGCGAACTGCTATACGGCGATCGAGCAGGGCGTCGAGGTGATCCCGGTGCTCAACAAGATCGACCTGCCGGCAGCCGATCCGGAAACCGCCCGTTCCGAGATCGAAGACGTGATCGGCATCGATGCGACCGATGCGACGCTGTGTTCGGCCAAGACCGGCCTCGGTGTCGACGAGGTGCTCGAACGCCTGGTGCGGGACGTGCCACCGCCGAAGGGATTGCCCGACGGCGAGCTGAAGGCACTGATCATCGATTCCTGGTTCGACAACTACGTCGGCGTGGTGATGCTGGTGCGCGTCGTCGACGGCGTGCTGAAACCCAAGGACCGGATTCTGCTGATGTCCACCGGAGCCCAGTATCCGTGTGACCAGGTCGGCGTATTCACGCCGAAATCGGTGGCACGGCCGCAGCTGTCGGCGGGTGAAGTCGGCTTCGTGATTTCCGGCATCAAGGAGCTCGATGCAGCCAAGGTCGGCGACACCGTGACCCTCGCCAGTCGGCCGGCGACCAAGCCCCTGCCGGGATTCAAGGAGATCAAGCCGCAGGTCTTCGCCGGACTCTATCCGGTCGAGTCGAGCGAATACGACCAGCTCCGCGAATCCCTCGAAAAGCTGAAGCTCAACGATGCGTCGCTGCAGTTCGAGCCGGAAGTCTCACAGGCGCTGGGGTTCGGTTTCCGCTGCGGTTTTCTCGGCCTGCTGCACATGGACATCGTGCAGGAGCGGCTGGAACGCGAATTTGATCAGGATCTGATCACCACCGCCCCGACTGTCGTCTATCAGGTATTGCTGAACGACGGCAGCGTGCTCGAGATCGAGAACCCGTCGAAATTGCCGGACCTGGGCAAGATCGCGGAGATTCGCGAGCCGATCATTCGCGCAACGATCTTCCTGCCGCAGGACTATGTCGGCCCGGTCATCATCCTTTGCAACCAGAAGCGCGGCGCCCAGGTCGACATGCGCTATCACGGGCGCCAGGTTCAGTTGATCTACGACATGCCGATGAATGAGGTGGTGATGGATTTCTTCGACCGCCTCAAGTCGGTATCGCGCGGCTACGCGTCGCTCGACTACGAGTTCAAGGAATACCGCGCCGATGATCTGGTCAAGCTCGACGTTCTGGTCGGCGGCGAGAAGGTCGATGCGCTGTCGGTGATCGTGCACCGCGCCAGCGCGCAGACGCGTGGTCGCGAGTTGGCGACGCGACTGCGCAGCCTGATTCCGCGCCAGATGTTCGATGTGCCGGTGCAGGCGGCGATCGGCTCGCACATCCTCGCGCGGGAGACCATCAAGGCCCTGCGCAAGAACGTGCTGGCCAAGTGCTATGGCGGGGATATCACCCGCAAGAAGAAGTTGCTGGAGAAGCAGAAGGAAGGCAAGCGCCGCATGAAGCAGGTGGGCAACGTGGAGATCCCCCAGGAGGCCTTCCTCGCGGTGCTGCGGACGGATGAAGGAAAGTAGGTCCCGCCGGGGCCATTGACGGGACTGCTCGTGAATTTCGCTCTGATTCTTTTCTTGTTGCTGGTCGCGACCGGCGTACTGTGGCTGGTCGACGTGCTCTTCGCGCGCAAGCGCCGGGCGCCCGGTGCGCCTCAACCCTGGTGGGTGGAGTGGGGCGCCGGCTTCTTCCCGGTGATCCTGATCGTCTTCTTCCTGCGCTCGTTCATCGTCGAGCCCTTCAAGATTCCGTCCGGCTCGATGATCCCGACCCTGCTGGTCGGCGATTTCATCCTCGTCAATAAATACACATACGGCATTCGCCTGCCGGTGATCAACAAGAAGATCATCGACTGGAATCTGCCGCAGCGCGGCGACGTGATGGTGTTCCGCTATCCGGTGGACGAGGACATGGATTACATCAAGCGGGTCGTCGGCCTGCCCGGTGATCGCGTCGAGTATTTCGACAAGCATCTGGTGATCAACGGCGCAGAAGTGGCGACGGTGCGCGACGGCGACTTCTTCCACGAGGACAAGCGCTATTTCGCGCCTCGCTTCAAGGAAACGCTCGGCGGCGTCGAGCACGACATCCTGGTCAAGGACGATGCCCCCGCCTACGTTCCCGGTGTGCGCGACTTCCCGGGGCGCGAGAACTGCACCTATACCCGCTCGGGCGTCGCCTGCACGGTACCCGAAGGGCATTACTTCATGATGGGCGACAACCGTGACGAGAGCAGCGACAGCCGGGTCTGGGGCTTCGTCCCCGAGCGCAACATCGTCGGCAAGGCCTTCTGGATCTGGCTCAACTTCAGCGATTTCGGGCGGATTGGCTCGTTCAGGTAGAAAGGAGCAAATGATGCAAGCACAAAAGGGCATGAGCCTGATCGGACTGTTGCTTACCGGTGTCCTGCTCGGGGCAGTGTTCCTGCTCGGCATGAAGACGGTGCCGGCGGTCAACGAGTACACCGCGATCAAGCGAGTGATCCAGGCGGTCGCTGACAATGCCGATCCGTCGTCGTCAACGGTGCCGGGCCTGCGCCGCGATTTCGACACCCGCGCCAGTATCGACGACATCACCTCGGTCAACGGTGCCGACCTCAACATCACCAAACGTAGCGGCAGCGTCGAGATCTCCGTCGCCTATGCACGGCGCATCCCGATCGTCGCCAATGTCAGCCTGCTGATCGACTTCGAGGCCAGAAGCACTGGCAACTGATCACACGCTCGGGCGCCTGCAGCGGGCGCTCGGCCATTCGTTCCGCAACCAGGAACTGCTGCGCGAGGCGCTGACCCATCGCAGTTTCGGCACGCCGCACAACGAGCGGCTCGAATTTCTCGGCGACAGCATCCTCAACTGTGCGATCGCGATCATGCTCTACCGGCGCCACAGCGCCTTGCGCGAGGGCGAGTTGTCGCGCATGCGCGCCAACCTGGTGCGCCAGGAAGCCCTGCACCGAATTGCGTTGTCGCTCGAGCTCGGCGACTGCCTGCACCTGGGCGAAGGCGAACTGAAGAGCGGCGGTTTTCGCCGACCGTCGATTCTCGCCGATGCGGTCGAGGCGCTGTTTGCAGCGGTCTATCTGGATACCGATTTCGACACCGCCTGCGGTGTCATCGGCCGTCAGTTCGAGACGCTGATGGCGACGGTCGACGACCCGGGCGGCCTGAAGGACCCGAAAACCGCGCTGCAGGAATGGCTGCAGGGACGCAAGCGCGCACTGCCGCGCTACGAACTGGTCGAGGTGCGCGGTGAGGCGCATGCCCAGGAATTCGAAGTACGCTGCGTTGTCGAACGGCCGCAGATCAGCAGGATCGGGCACGGCAGCAGCCGCCGCGGTGCCGAACAGCAGGCGGCGAAAGCCTGCCTCGAGGAGTTGCAGCGACGATGAGCGACGACACCACCGATTCGGCCGACGGTTTTCGCTGTGGACTGGTGGCGATCGTCGGACGCCCCAATGTCGGCAAGTCGACGCTGTCGAACCGACTGGTGGGGCAGAAGATCAGCATCGTCTCGCGCAAGGCGCAGACCACCCGCCACCGGATCCACGCCGTGCTGACGGAAGCGAACGCCCAGTTCGTGTTCGTCGATACGCCCGGTTTCCAGCGCCAGCATGGCAGCGCCCTCAATCGCGTGATGAACCGCACCGTGACACAGGCGCTGGCCGACGTCGACCTGGTGTTCCTGCTGGTCGAGGCGGGGCGACTGGGTGATGCCGATCGCGCCGTGGTCGCGCTGTTGCCGCCCGGCGCGACGGTCGTGCTGGTGATCAACAAGGCCGACCGGCTCAAGGACAAGGCCCGACTGCTGCCCTTCATCGCCGAGGTGCGCGAACTCTACCCGTTCGCCGAGATCGTGCCGATCTCCGCCGAGAAGGGAGACAACGTCGATCGCCTGCTGGCAGTTGCGCGCAGCTATCTGCCGGTCGGCGAACCGATGTTCGACGAGGATGCGATCACCGACCGCAGCGAGCGCTTCATGGCTTCCGAGTTCCTGCGCGAAAAGCTGTTCCGGCTGCTCGGTGACGAGCTGCCGTACGGCATGGCAGTCGAGATCGAGAAATACGAAATCGAAGGCACGATGCGGCGCATCCATGCCGCGGTGATCGTCGACAAGCCGGGGCACAAGGGCATCGTGATCGGCAAGAACGGCGAGAAGCTCAAGCGCATCGCCACCGAAGCCAGGCACGAGCTCGAACGACTGCTCGAGGCCAAGGTCTTTCTCGAGGTCTGGGTGAAGGTCAGGAGCGGCTGGTCGGACGACGAGCGCGCACTGAAGAGCCTGGGCTACGAATAGGGGCCGGCGTGGCGCGCCAGCGGATCGAGCAGCAGCCGGCCTTCGTGCTGCACACCCAGCCGTGGCGCGAAACCAGTCTGATCGTCGAATTGTTCAGCCGCGAACACGGTCGCCTGCCGCTGGTGGCCAAGGGCGCGCGGCGTCCGACATCGGCCTTCCGCGGCCTGCTGATGGGTTTCCAGCCCCTGCTCGCCGACTGGAGCGGCGGCGGCGAGGTGCGCACGCTGGCCCGGGTCGAATGGCAGGGCGGGGTGCCGCTGCTCGCAGGCCGCGCGTTGCTCTCCGGCTACTATCTCAATGAGTTGCTGGTCAGCCTGATGCCGCGCGAAGACGCCCATCCCGCACTCTACGACGACTATCGTGCGACCCTGGTCGACCTCGCCGCCGGCAAGCCGATCGAGGCGGCGCTGCGGCGATTCGAATTCGCCCTGCTCGCCGCGATGGGCTACATGCCCGATCTCGCCCGCTGCGCCGATTCGGGCGCCGGGGTCGCCGACGATCGCGATTACCTACTTATAATCGAGAAAGGCTTCGTCGAGCGTGCCGCCGGCGCGCGCGGTCCGGCATTCGGCGGGCGCGTGCTGCGCGCGATCCGGGTCGGCGATTACGCCGACGAGGGCTGCGCGGCAGCGGCCAAGCAGATCAGCCGGACCCTGATCAATCACCACCTGGGCGGTCGCGAATTGCAGTCCAGGCGGGTCTTTACGGAGTTTGCGGAATTGTGATCGAGCTGGGAGTGAATATCGACCATGTCGCGACCGTACGCCAGGCTCGTCGCACCTGGGAGCCCGACCCGGTGTGGGCGGCCGTCGAGGCCCATCTCGGCGGTGCCGACGGCATCACCGTGCATCTGCGGGAGGATCGTCGTCACATCCAGGACGAAGACGTGCGCAAGTTGCGTGACCTTACCCAGATCAAGCTCAACCTCGAAATGGCAGCGACCGACGAAATGCTCGACATTGCCAGCGGCCTGAAGCCCGAGATGGCGATGTTCGTGCCCGAAGGCCGGCACGAGGTCACCACCGAAGGCGGGCTCGACATCCTGGCGCAGGAGGGGCGGCTGAAGGCGGCGGTGTCGCGCCTGGCCGACTGCGGCATCATGGTCAGCGTATTCATCGATGCCGAGTTGTCGCAGGTCGAGGCTGCGGCACGGATCGGTGCCCGGGTGTGCGAGATTCACACCGGTCCGTATGCCCATGCCTTCCACGCCGCCGGCCGAGACGCCGAGAGCCCGGCGGTGGTAGCCGAAATCTGCAAGGTGCATGCAGCGGGCGACGCCATCCGCGGCCTCGGCATGCGCTTCAATGCCGGCCATGCCCTGAACTATTACAACGTCCAGCCGATCGCGCGGCTGCCGGGCGTGCGCGAACTGCACATCGGCCATGCCATCGTCAGCCGGGCGGTATTCGCCGGCATGCGCGACGCGGTGCGCGAGATGAAGCGCCTGATGCGTGAAGCAGCGGATCGCGGCCTGTGATCCGCGGCATCGGCACCGACCTGGCGTCGGTCGAACGCATGGCCGCCTCCCTCGAGCGTTACGGCGCCCGCTTCGCCTGGCGCATCCTGGCCGAACCCGAGCGTGCGGAGTTCGAGCGGGCCGTGCATCCGGCCCGCTTCCTGGCCAAGCGCTTCGCGGCCAAGGAGGCTTTCGGCAAGGCACTCGGGACCGGCATTGCCGCGCCGGCGACCCTGCACGGCATCCGCATCGTGCACGATGACGCCGGCAAGCCCGGCTTCGACTACGGCGACGCGCTCGCCGTGTTGATGAGCGAGGGCCGGTTGCATGCACACCTCAGCATCAGCGACGAAGAACACTACGCGATCGCCTTCGCGGTGATCGAACAACGATGAACGACCAAGTCACCCGATTGCCGCCGGGGCCAGTGATGCTTGACGTCGCCGGGCTCGAGCTGACGCCCGCCGAGGCCGAGATGTTGCGGCACCCGCTGGTCGGTGGCGTCATCCTGTTTGCCCGCAACTACCAGGACGGCCGGCAACTGCGCGCGCTGACCGCGCACATTCATGCACTGCGCGAGCCGGCATTGCTGATCGCGGTGGATCACGAGGGCGGGCGCGTGCAGCGCTTTCGCGACGGGTTCACGCGCATTCCGTCGATGGGCGCGATCGGTCGCCTGTGGCGCAGTTCGGCCGAAGGCGCACTCGAGACCGCAGAGGCCGCCGGGCGCGTGCTCGCCGCCGAACTGGTGGCCCACGGCGTGGACCTGTCGTTCGCACCGGTACTCGACCTCGACTATGGTTGCAGCCGCGTGATCGGCGACCGCGCCTTTCACTCCGATCCGGAGATCACGGCGGCGCTCGCCGACGCCTTCGCCGACGGCCTCGCCGACGGCGGCATGGCCGCGGTTGGCAAGCATTTCCCCGGCCATGGCTTCGCCGAGGCCGACTCCCACGTCGAGATTCCGCGCGACGGGCGCGCTTTCGAGCAGATCTGGGCGCGCGACATGCTGCCTTACCGAAGCCGCATCGGTCGCCGCCTCGACGGCGTGATGCCGGCCCACGTCATTTACTCGACACTCGATCCCAGTCCGGCCGGCTTCTCGCGCTTCTGGTTGCAGGACGTATTGCGCGGCCGGATCGGGTTCAGCGGCACGATCTTCAGCGACGACCTGACGATGGAAGGTGCCACCGTGGCCGGCGGCATCGTCGCGCGGGCCGGCGCGGCGGTCGATGCCGGTTGCGACATGGTGCTGGTGTGCAATCGGCCGGATCTCAGTGCCGAACTGCTCGACGGCTGGCGGCCGCAACTGCGCACGGATGTCGCCGACCGGGTGCTGGCCATGCGCCGGCCGAGCCGTTTCGCCGACCCCGCCGCGCCCGATCGGGACGGGGCCTATCTCGCCAGCCGGCGGGCGATCGAAGCGCTGACCGCCGCGTTGGCGTGAGCGCCGCGATGGCCCGCTTCGATGCCCGCCGCTTCCTGCGCACGGTGCCGGAGGCCCCCGGCGTCTATCGCATGATCGGCGAGGCCGACGCGGTGCTCTACGTCGGCAAGGCCAAGAATCTCAAGCGCCGGGTGTCGTCGTACTTCCAGCGCGGTGCCAGTAGCCCGCGGATTGCGTTGATGGTCTCGCAGGTCACCCGCGTGGAGCTGACCGCCACCCGCTCCGAGGCCGAGGCGCTGCTGCTCGAGAATCACCTGATCAAGAGCCTCGCGCCCAAGTACAACATTCTCTTCCGCGACGACAAGTCCTACCCCTACATCCGCCTCAGCGCCCACGCCTTCCCGCGACTCGCTTTCCACCGCGGCGCCTTCGCCAGGGGCGACAGCTACTTCGGACCATTTCCGAGCGCCTGGGCGGTCCGCGAGAGCCTGCAACTGCTGCAGAAGGTGTTCCGCCTGCGTACCTGCGAGGACAGCGTTTTCCAGAACCGGTCGCGTCCTTGCCTGCTGCACCAGATCCAGCGCTGCAAGGCGCCGTGCGTCGGCCTGGTCGACGGCGACGAATACGCTGCCGATGTCCGTCTCACCAGCCTGTTCCTCAACGGGCGCACGTCGGCTGTGATCGAGGCGCTCGGCGAGCGCATGGAAGCCGCCGCCGAAGCGCTCGCGTTCGAGCAGGCGGCGGCCTATCGCGACCAGATCCGCGCGCTGCAGAAAGTGTTGCACAAGCAGTACGTCGACAGCCGCAAGGACGAGGATGTGGATGTGCTGGTGGCAGTCGAGGCAGGGGGAAGCATCTGCATCAACCTGGCCATGGTACGCGGCGGGCGCCACCTCGGCGATCGACCGCAGTTTCCGGCGAATGCGGGCGGCGCCAGCGCCGTCGACGTGCTGCTGGCCTTTGCCGAGCAGCACTATGACGGTCACCCGGCGCCGGCGCGGATCGTCGTCGAAAGTGGTGCCGAAGCACTCGCCGGACTGCTCCGCGAACTGCTCGAGCAGCCGCCGACGGTGGCGGTGGCGCGCTTCGAGGCCGAACGCGGCTGGCTCGAGATGGCGCGCAACAATGCTTGCCTCGCCGTGACTGCCCGCATCGCCGACGCCGGCCGCAGCGAGCAGCGCCTCGATGCGCTGAAGCAGGCGCTCGACCTCGGCGAAGTGCCGCAACGAATCGAGTGCTTCGACATCAGCCACACGATGGGCGAGGCCACCGTCGCCTCGTGCGTGGTCTGCGAGCAGGGCAGGATGAAGCGTGCCGAGTACCGGCGCTACAACATCGCCGGCATCACCGGCGGCGACGACTATGCAGCGATGCGCCAGGCGCTCGGGCGGCGCTTCGAACGGGTCGCGATGGGTGACGGTGTCTGCCCGGACCTACTGCTGATCGATGGCGGCAAGGGCCAGCTCGGCGTCGCCACCGAAGTGCTCGCCGAACTCGGACTGGAAGCGCTGCCGGTGATCGGCGTCGCCAAAGGCGAGGGGCGCAAGCCCGGTCTCGAGACCCTGGTGTTCGCCGACGGCCGCCTCGCCGCCCACCTGTCGGCCGATGATCCGGCGCTGCATCTGGTGCAGGAGATTCGCGACGAGGCCCACCGCTTCGCGATCACCGGCCACCGCGCGCGTCGCGCGAAGGCCCGCGTCGGCTCCAGGCTCGAGGACATTCCCGGCATCGGTCCCAGCCGTCGACGCGATCTGCTCGCCGCCTTCGGTGGTCTCGACGGCGTACGGTCGGCGACGATTGAAGATTTGTGCCGTGTGGAAGGCATCAACAGGAAGCTGGCGCAACAGATATACAATGCCCTGCATTGAATCGGCGGCGCCGGGCGCCTCAGCAATGCCAGTCAACATACCCAACACCCTGACGTGGATGCGCATCGCACTGATACCCATCGTCGTCGGCGTGTTCTATCTGCCACCCGACTGGCTGAACGGCGCCGAGCGCAACCTGCTTGCCGCCGTGGTGTTCGTCGCTGCCGCGGTCACCGACTGGTTCGACGGCTATCTCGCCCGCAGCCTCGGGCAGACCTCATCCTTCGGTGCCTTCCTCGACCCGGTCGCGGACAAGCTGATGGTGGCCGCGGCGTTGATCGTGCTCGTGCAGCTCGACCGGCTCGACGCGATCCTCGCGGTCATCATCATCGGCCGCGAGATCACGATCTCCGCGCTGCGGGAATGGATGGCGCAACTCGGACGTTCGGCCAACGTCGCCGTCGCCTTCGTCGGCAAGCTGAAGACCGCCGCGCAGATGACCGCGATTCCGCTTCTTCTCTACAATGCGCCGCTGCTCGGCGTCGGTACCCGGCAGCTGGGTACCATCCTGATCTGGATCGCCGCCGGGCTGACGCTGTGGTCGATGGGGTATTACCTGCACCGCGCGGCGCCAATTCTTAAGGCGGGCGGCGGTCCATCGACTTGACTACGATGTGATCGACAACTACAATTACTGCCTCTTTTGCGGGAATAGCTCAGTTGGTAGAGCGCAACCTTGCCAAGGTTGAGGTCGCGAGTTCGAGACTCGTTTCCCGCTCCAGATCTGCAAAAGGGGAAAGCGCTGCTTTCCCCTTTTGGTTACCGTTCTCGAGCGGCTCGGCAACCGGCCGACCCGTCCGATACGGCGCGATGGCAGAGTGGTTATGCAGCGGCCTGCAAAGCCGTGTACCCCGGTTCGATTCCGAGTCGCGCCTCCACAATCAAAGACTTAGGCTCACTTCGGTGGGCCTTTGTTGCGTTAAGGGAACGGCGAATACCTCCGACTGCCGCCCATAATCCGGCATAAATCACGTGTTGTCGGCCAAGTCGGCCGATAACGCGAGCCAGTTCACCGATCTGCTCCCCAGTCGGGGATGCAGGCTGAACTTCATGGCCTGCCCGACCGCCAGTTCAAACCCCGCTACGAAGCAACTCACACAACGCGATCTTGTTGCCGATGCCCAACTTCCGGTAAATATTCGCGATGTGATTGCGCACCGTGGTGGGCGCGATCGACAATTGTTCGCCGATTTCGCCGTGCGTGGCGCCGTCGGCGAAGTGCCGGGCGATCTCGCGCTCTCGTGGAGACAGCTGATTCAACGGATTCGGCGTGCCGGCAACTAGAAGGCGGCGTGTGCCGAGGGTGGTGCCGCGCACATCGATCTCCTTGCCTCGATAGATCCACGGCTCGTCGGCGCCCAGAAGTTCGACGAGGGGCGCAGGCAGTTTCGCACCTCGCCAGCCGGGCCATTCGGACTCCAGCGCGGCGAGGAACCTGTCCTCGGCGTCGTGCAGTACGCCGCGCGCGTCGGTGATCGCTGTGCAGTGCTTCGCCTCCCATTCGCCGAGCACCGTGCGCTGAACCTCGAACTGGATGCAGCGCCGCGTGGTTTCGACGATATGCGGCATCAGCGTCTCCTTGAATCGGCGCTCTTCCTCGGTGAACGGTGCCGCACGCAGCCGGCGGTGCAGGACCAGGATGTGCATCAGACCAGCCTGATCGATCAGCATCTGCGTGCCCATCGCGTGGCCGATGTCCCAACGATGGAGCCAACCGAGCAGCCCGGTGTGTTCTGCCGGGACGTCCTTGATGTCGCCGGTGAAGGTTCGGCCCGGATTCGCGATGGATTGCTGGGCGACGAAATCTTCGGCGAAGGCTTCCTTCGTGTACAGATCGTGCATGATGTAGCTCGAATGGCCGTAGCAGTGCACATGGTAGGCCTCGGGCAGGCCATCCACGACCGCGAACAGGCCCCACATGGCGTAGTCGTGAGGTATTGCATTTCGAATGCACTGCAATGTGTAGTCGTGGAAGCCGCTCAGATCGTACCGCTCAGCTGCACCATGAATTTCGAGCGAAAGTCGGGATAGAACATCCGGCGTCATCCTGGCTCCTTGGAGTTGTACTCATCCCCTTGGTCCATCCCCCGGGCTGGGTTCGAGGGCAAGGTGGTCCGCAATTCGCCGCCCATGAGGGGTGCCTGGCCCCTCATCAGCGCGTGCAGTTCGCTTTTGCTCCTTATCTGCAGCTTCGCGTAGGCGCTGCGCAGGTGGTTGCGCACCGTGGCCGGCGCGATGAATAACTTCTCTCCGATCTCCCGATGCGATTCGCCATGCGCGTAGCGCTGAGCCACAGCGAGTTCCCGTTCGGTGAGCAGGGCCAGCGGTCCCGGCCGGCTTGCCACCAGAACCCGTAGATTACCCAGGGTGCGGCCCTGCAAGGTCAGGTGCCGCCCGGCAAAATGCCACTCCTGATCGGAGGCGAGGTGCGATAGCAGGTCATCGGGCAGGCGTGCTCCGCGCCAGTCAGGCCACTCGCGCAGAATGGCGGCAAGGAACTGGTCCTGGGCGTCGTACAGCACTCCTCTGGTGTTGGCCACCGCGGTTGTGTAATGGGTTTCC
This sequence comes from Rhodocyclaceae bacterium, assembly GCA_020445765.1. Classification (GTDB taxonomy): domain Bacteria; phylum Pseudomonadota; class Gammaproteobacteria; order Burkholderiales; family Rhodocyclaceae; genus Cognatazoarcus. The sequence goes on from JAGRFY010000076.1 coordinate 25,330, forward strand.
CAGGCCCGCATCAGTGCGCGGCGCACTGCGAATCGCCGGCACTGGCCGAGCGCCTCTATCAGGTGCGCCAGGAACTGCCTGGCAAATTCCCGCTCGCCTTCGGTGAAGGAGGCGTCTGTGCCGCTTCGATGCAGGCACAGCACATGCACCAGTCCCGCGCGCGCGAACTCGTGCACCGCTTCCAGGGAACTGCTCTGCGAGTAGCCGTGCATGCATTGCCGTGTGGACGAGGTCGAGCGGGGGTGGCTCTCGTCGGGCGGGAGGAGACGAACGGTCGGTAGCCAATCTCGCGACGCGATGGCGACATCGCCACCCGAAATTGTTTCGTCTCTTGCGTCGTGAGCATAGCGATCCTGAAGATGCGCACAGCCGTCGAGCATGGCATAGCGGTCCCATGTGGCGACGTCGAACGCGAGGTCCGACCGGATCCGTTCCAGCGCCCGCTTCTGGAACTGGCGAGGATCGCTCGATTCGGCGAATCGATAGAAATCGAGCATGAGATTGGAGAGCGCTTCCGGGGTCAAGGCCATGCTTCCCAGGTGCCGGCACTCCGGCGCTTTGCAAAAAGTATGACATAGCGTCATCAGAATAATGCAAATGCATCATGGATTGTCGCCTCCCGCAGGACTAGCGTTCAGGGCAAGGCGGCGCGCCGGACGGGCGCGATCACGGGGAAGCAAGAGGAATCGCCTATCTAGACGGTCGAGCGTCGCTGCGCGCGCACTTGCTCGGCAATTCCCGCGAAGGTTCGTTTCGCTCGTCGGCGACAGCGTGTTCCGGGTGCAGTTGTGGTGTGCTGATGATGGCATTGGGCGCCCGTCAAATGCCAACCCGTGCCGGCATGGCAACTGTCGCAAAAGGCGGGCGAAGCCCCTGAAGGCGTCAGCATGCAGAGGGCTTGCCTATTACTGACCGAACCAGGACTCGTGGTGCGATTCTGCCCGAGACATTGCTGCGGCCCAGCGCCGAAGCCAGCGTGTCGGCCCAACGAGGAGAGGATCAACATGAACCCGACCGAAGAAAGTAAAGACCTGTCGATCAACTCGGTGACGAGATCGCAGCATCGCCACGGCTGGCGTGCCCGCGGGCTGCGCTCGGCGTTCCTGCTGTCAGCCGCACTTGCGATCTCCCAGACAACGGGTGCTGCCAGCGCCGACCTGAAGACCAAGAAGCTCGGCCCGATCGGATCGGTACAGATCCGCGACGCCGCCGACGTGCCGGTCGGCAGCTATGTCGGCCTCGAGTCGATTCGGAGCAGCACCTATCCGATCGTCGCCTTCGACGCGTCGAGCACGATCGGTGGCGAGCCGAGCGCATTCATTGCGGCGGTCGCACCGAGCGGCTTCGTGGATACGGTCGCGGGCGAGTTCCTCGCATTGGACCACTCGTTCCTGGGCCAGCCCGCTGCGATGTGTCTGTCGACCGAAATCCTTCTGGGCGCCATCGAAGCCTGCATCAACGAAGACCCGTCGGTGTCGGCAATCCTTGCGGCTGCCTGTGTCGACGATGCCCACCTGGCGATCCTCGTGGATCCGGTGCTCGGCTTCGGCGGATTCTTCCAGTCGGTGGCCGTGGATCAGCCGGGTGCCGTGGTCTACGAGTTGAGCAGCGCAGTTCCACCGGGAGACGTCATCTCCAGCGTGGACCTGCTTCTGCCTGGAACCGTGTTCGCCTATGTGGAGCGATCGCCGGAAGCGGTTTGCCGTTTGCGCCTTGCCTTCGATGCGCCCCAGGGCCAGTTCTATCGTGCAAGCGTGGTCGGCGATCTCACGCAGTTCATCCCGCCGTTCACCGTCGAGGCCGTGCCGATTCCGGAATGAAGCGCGCGAGTTGAGCGTGATTCCGAGTCGCGCCGTGGCTGGCCCGATCCATCCCGTGCGGCGCACCGCCGACCACGATCCTGTTCGAGCGCGAGCCGGAACCTCGGCAAGAGCAACACCCGCCTTGCCGTCACGGCGGGGGCCCGATCAGTCAAGGCCAGGCCGCCGCGGCGTCTTCGCCATCGATGCCGCCGGGCGACTCCAGGTTCGGACACACGGCCGTCGCCGCAGCGACCTGGTACTGACGGGGACAGCAGGACCGAGCGCCCGGTGCATGCCCGTCACCCCGGTCGCCGATTTCGATTGCTGCGCCGAGGCGGCGCCCGCAACGACCCAGTCGAGGTGCGACCGATGACGCAGATCCAGTGTCAGGTCATTGCCGCCCCGAACCATGCCGATTGGCTGCAAAGCTGGTCGAGGCAGGCAGCGCCGACGCCCGGTGTTCGCCTGCTAACGGAGAGGGCGAACCGGTCCGGTCGTCGCGCGGACGCGGTGTTGATGCTGGTCGGCGACGATTCGCTCGGCTGGGCGCGGTCGGTCCTCGACGACCAGCGCGCCGGATTCGACCCGGTGCTCGCCGTGACGCGACACCTCGAGGCGCCAGCGATCGCGGACCTGCTGCGGCTCGGTGCGGGGGATTTCGTCGGTTGCAACTGCGATCCGGAAGAGCTGCGGCTGCGCCTGTCGCGCCTCACCGAAGGCGTTCCGATTGCGCAGGCGCAAACTGCGGCCCCACCGAGGCACCCCTTGCTCTCCCGGCTGATCGGCCAGAATGCCCGTTTCCTCCAGCAGCTCGGCCGCATCCCGCGCATTGCCGGTTGCGACGCCGGCGTGCTGATCCTGGGCGAGACCGGCACCGGCAAGGAGCTTTGCGCCCAGGCCATCCACTACATGAGCGCCCGCGCCGGCCATCCCTGGGTGGCGGTCAACTGCGGCGCGCTGCCGGCCGAGCTGGTCGAGGACGAGCTCTTCGGCCATGCCCGCGGTGCCTACACCAGTGCCCACCAGGCGCGCCGCGGGCTGATCGGCGAGGCCGAGGGCGGCACACTGTTCCTCGACGAGATCGACAGCATGCCGCTGCCCTCGCAGGCCAAGCTGCTGCGCTTCCTGCAGGAGAAGGAATACCGGCCGGTCGGCAGCTCCAGATGCCTGACGGCCGATGTGCGCGTGATTGCCGCCTGCAACCAGGATCTGGACCTGCTGGCGGAGCAGGGGCGATTTCGGCGGGATCTCTTCTACCGCCTCAATGTATTGACGGTCTGTCTGCCCCCGCTGCGCGAGCGGCTCGACGACCTGCCGCCGCTCGTCGAACATTTTATGCGGCGCTTTGCTGACGACTTCGGGGTGTCGCCCCGTGGCCTCTCCCCCTCGGTTCTCGCGCGCCTCGCAGCCCATCACTGGCCCGGCAATGTGCGGGAACTGGAGCACATGCTGGAGCGGGCGGTGCTGTTATGCGCAGGTGGAACGATCGACGCATCCGACCTCGAGTTGCAGGACACCCCGTCGGTGCAGGAAGGCGAGGTGGCGGAATCCTTCAGCCGGGCAAAGGCGCAGGTGGTGGGGGCGTTTGAATGTGAGTTCCTGAAGCGGATGTTGAAGCGGCACGCCGGCAATATTTCACATGCGGCACAGGCTTGCGGAAAGGATCGAAGAGCTTTCTGGCAGCTGATGAGAAAGCATGCGATTGATGCTACCGTCTATCACGAGCGCGCGGACGAAATCTCGCATAGGCATAGTTAATAGATTCCCGTACATTAATCGTAAAGTGCGAACGAATATGATTGGGAAGAAAATCCACTATTAATCCTATCCATCCAGGAGGTTGCAGGGCAATCGCACCTACCTGACATACCCTGATCCAGATTGCCGTTCATTATCATGCACTTACGAGCCCACTGTTCACAGGCAATGCTCTCAACTTAACGATTCGTCCCTTGTGGACAGCAGCCGATCAGGATAGAATGTCTGCTGTTAAGTCATTGAGAAATAGACGATATGAACTCGAATTCTCGACCCCGGGTCGTTGCTGGATGAGTTCTCCCGGTTTCTCCACTACCCGGCCTTGGCCGATCAAGTCCGCCTGCTTCCCAATGCTCTCAACTTAGCGATTCGGCCCTTGTAGACAGTAGCCGATCCGGGTAGAATGTCGTCTGTTACTAAGAAGTGCGTTGGTTACCTACATTCTATTCGGCTGCGTAGCGT
>JAGRFY010000207.1 GCA_020445765.1 Rhodocyclaceae bacterium
CGATGATCGACGACGAGTCCGCCTTCAGGCGCGTTCTCGCGCATCTGCAGGCGAGCCTCGATGACCTCGTCCTGAGCCGACACGAGCGGCAATTGCTCCAACAGATGCTCGGCCAAGGCCTCGGCGAGGAAACCCTGCGACGCGTGCGCAACACGGCATTCGAACTGGTGCGTGACCGCTATCGGGCCGCTGAAGACGCGATGCCGCTGCTGAACTGGCTGGAGCGGGTCGCGCGCAGCATCGACACCGCGCGGGGCGATCGATCGGAAGGCCGCAGCGAGGCCTGGTTCAGCCCCGGTGACGACTGCCGCAGTGGCCTGATCCGCGAATTCTCCCAGGCCCGTGACAATGTGCGTATCTGCGTATTCACGATCGCCGACGACCGCATCACCGAAGCCATCCTGTCGGCGCACCGGCGCGGCCTCGCGATCCGTATCGTGACCGACGACGACAAGCGCTTCGACGCCGGCAGCGACATCGACCGGCTGCAACGGGCGGGTATCGCGGTGGCCACCGACGACGGCCCGGCCCACATGCATCACAAGTTCGCGTTGTTCGACGACCGGGTGCTGGTCAATGGCAGCTTCAACTGGACCCGCAGCGCCAGCCACGCCAACGAGGAGAACCTGCTGCTGACCGACGATGGCGTCGCGGTCGCCGCGTTCGCCGCGCGCTTCGACGAACTCTGGCGGCGCTTCGGCGATTGAACGGCGCCGTGCGGACCGTACTTCGCCGCCGGCCCGAGGCGTGATAACTTTGCCTCGATCGATCCGCCCAGGACCCGAATCGTGATGCCGCCAGCCGCGTCTGGCCCGAATCCCGGGCCATGCCACCACCCGCGCACCCGCGCCGCCGTGCTGATTGCCGCCCTGGCCCTGGCCGGCTGTTTCGGCGGCGGCGGTGCGCCGCCGCCCAGCTACGCCCGCTACAACGAATACCTGCCCTGCGCCAATCGCATCGGCCGCTGCTTCGAACTGCAGATCGCCGGCGCCGAGGTCGAGGTCATCGAGGACGAGGCGCGTCAGAAGGCGCTGGCCGCGGACATTGCCCGGATCAGCTACCAGATCACCGACGTCTATTGGGAACTGCCCAAGCCGGTGCCGGCGGCGCACGCCTTCGAGGTATCACTGGCACCGGCCGGGGACGGCGAGGACGTGCTCGGGGCCGAGCGCGAGCCGGCGCAGATCTCGGTGTGGTCGCTGGCTGCCGGCGAGCGCTCCGAAAGCGCCGCCATCGCGCAGGAGAAGGCCATGCTGACGACCGTCGCCGGCGCGCCGCCGGCCACTGCCCTGCCGCCCGGACGCTACGTCTTCGAAGTTCGCTATATCGGCGCCCGCGACTGGGACCGCAAGTTCGTTCTGCTGACGATCCGCTGAGCCCGGCTCAGCGGTTCTCGAGTCGGTTGAGGTCGAGCAGGCCGAAGGCGAGCGGATCGGCCTCGCGGGCGCTGCGGTGCACGTCGTCGAGATGCCGCCAGAACGATCGATCGGTCCGGCGCACCGCGAATCGGTCGGCCAGCCTCGAGTAGGCCGCCTCGCCGTCGAGGGCAGCC
>JAGRFY010000077.1 GCA_020445765.1 Rhodocyclaceae bacterium
ACGCCCTTGCGGGCGTCGATCAGGATCACCGCGAGATCGGAGTTCGACGCGCCGGAGGCCATGTTTCGTGTGTACTGCTCGTGGCCCGGCGTGTCGGCGACGATGAACTTGCGACGGTCGGTCGAGAAGAAGCGGTAGGCGACGTCGATCGTGATGCCCTGCTCGCGCTCGGCGGCGAGTCCATCGACCAGCAGCGCGAAGTCGATCTCCTCGCCCTGGGTGCCGTATTTCTTGGAGTCGGCCTCCATCGCCGCGAGCTGATCCTCGAACAGCATCTTCGATTCGTAGAGCAATCGACCGATCAGGGTGCTCTTGCCGTCGTCGACGCTGCCGCAGGTGATGAAGCGCAGCAGGCTCTTGTTCTCGTGACTCTTGAGGTATTGCTCGATGTCGGTGGCGATGAGGTCGGATACGTGGGCCATCTTCAGGGATTCCGGTTCGGTTTTCGGGGCGTCGTGGGTTGGAGGGGGCGGCTCAGAAGTAGCCTTCCTGCTTCTTCTTCTCCATCGATCCCGCCGAATCGTGGTCGATGACACGGCCCTGGCGCTCGGAGGTCTTGGTCAGCAGCATCTCCTGGATGATCTGCGGCAGCGTGTCCGCCTCGGATTCGACCGCGCCGGTCAGCGGGTAGCAGCCGAGTGTCCGGAATCGCACCTTTCGCATCATCGGCACCTCGCCCGGCTTCAACGGCATGCGCTCGTCGTCGACCATGATCAGCGTGCCGTCGCGCATCACCACCGGGCGCTCGGCCGAGTAATAGAGCGGCACGATCGGGATGCTCTCGAGGTAGATGTATTGCCAGATATCGAGCTCGGTCCAATTCGACAACGGAAACACCCGCATCGACTCGCCCTTGTGCTTGCGCGCGTTGTAGAGCTTCCACAGCTCCGGGCGCTGGCTCTTCGGGTCCCAGCGGTGCTGCGCGGTGCGGAACGAGAAGATCCGTTCCTTGGCGCGCGACTTTTCCTCGTCGCGGCGGGCGCCGCCGAACGCGGCGTCGAAGCCGTACTTGTCGAGCGCCTGCTTCAGCGCCTCGGTCTTCATGATGTCGGTGTGGATGGCCGAGCCGTGGGTGAATGGGTTGATGCCCTTGGCCACGCCCTCCTGATTGACGTGCACCAGCAGTTCCAGCCCCAGTTCGCTGGCCATGCGGTCGCGGAAGCGGTACATGTCCTGGAACTTCCAGGTGGTGTCCACGTGCAGCAGCGGGAACGGCGGCTTGGCCGGGTGGAAGGCCTTCATCGCGAGATGCAGCATCACCGCGCTGTCCTTGCCGATCGAATAGAGCATCACCGGGTTTTCCGCCTCGGCGACCACTTCGCGCATGATGTGGATGCTCTCGGCTTCCAGCCGCTGCAGGTGAGTCAGTGTCATTGGAGTCCTCTCCGTTCTAGCGCGCGGGCCACGTTCCCGGCCCGCAGTTGTGTTCGTTGGTGCCGCCGGCGGCGATTCGTCGCGAGGTGGCTGGATCAGCCGCACCCGGGACGCCTCGCGCGCCAGCCAGGCCTGCAGTTCGTCGATGCGGCCGACGTCCGGTCCGCAATAGACCGTGACGATCAGCCGGCCGGCATTGCGGTGCAGGCGCGACAGAAAGTCGATCAGCCGGCTGGCGGTCAGCGGGCCGGGCACCACCAGCCAGTGCAGTCGCCCACGGGCATCGTGGGCGAACAGCTGATGGCCGTTGCCGGGCAGTCCGCGTTCGCCGGCCCAGAACAGGCGGGCGCCTTCGCGGCGCGCATTATCGGCGATCGATGCGTATTCCGCACCCATCCATTGCCGCACCGGGTCCGCCGCACTGTGCCGCGCAAGGGCCTGGAGATCGGGCGCCGCGAGCCCCCATTCGGCGAGATAGCCGGCGATCGTGCGCTCGGTGACCTCGATGCCGAAGGCCGAATCGATATGGTCGCGAACGACCGCGTTATCCCACAGCGCGACGTCTGCACCGGCCGATTCCGGCGGCTGCTCGAGCAAGGCCGACCGAATGCGAAGCGCAGTGTCGCCCTGCAGCAGACGACCGCCGCCGGGCCTGCGGCCCCGCGGCCGGACGTCGACAGCGTCCCAGCCGCCCGCCTCGAAGGCCTTGCAGGCGCTGATGATGGTCGGCGCCGACAAACCGGTATGCTCACTTACGTGGGCCAGCGTCAGCCCCCTGTGACGCAGTTCCACCGCACGCCGGCGGCGCGCGTTCAGTTGTCGGGTGCCGAGCCGTTTTCCGTTCAAGGTCGTGAAGCATGATGGGTTGCCCGGATATTAAACAATTCCGAGGCTGGATCCTGGTTTAAACATATAACTACAATGAATTTTGCCGCATTGCGGTAGATTTCGATCCCTTTCGAGGTGGGCGCGATGAAAGACCTGCAGTTGCTTCTGGACGAGTTGATTCCGGTGGTCAGAGCCGCCGGCGATGTGGTCATGTCGGTGTATGCCACCGATTTCGCCGTGCGCGGCAAGGACGATGCGTCACCGGTCACCGAGGCCGACGAACGGGCTGAGGCGTTGATCGTGCCGGCGCTGGCGCGCATCCTGCCCGACGTGCCGGTGGTCGCCGAGGAGGCCGCGGCGGCCGGACAGGTACCCGAGATCGGCGCGCGCTTCTGGCTGGTCGATCCGCTCGACGGCACCAAGGAGTTCATCAATCGCAATGGCGAGTTCACCGTCAATATCGCCCTGATCGAGGCCGGTGAGCCGGTGCTCGGCGTGGTACTGGCGCCTGCCCTCGGTCGGCTCTATGCCGGTGCGCGCGATCTCGGGGCCTTCGTCGAAGACGCCGAAGGCCACCGACCGATTCGCGTACGCGAGGCGCCCGACGCAGGGCTTACCGTGGTCGCCAGCCGCTCGCACGGCGACGCCGAGGCGCTGGCCCGCTTCCTCGAGGGGCGTCGCGTCGCCGAGACCCGGAACGCCGGTTCGTCGCTGAAGATCTGTCTGGTAGCGAGCGGCGAGGCCGACGTCTATCCGCGTCTCGGCAGGACCATGGAATGGGATATCGCGGCCGGACATGCGGTGCTGGCTGCTGCCGGCGGGCGCCTCGTCGCGCTCGACGGTAGCTCGCTGAATTATGGCAAGCCGGGCTTCGACAACCCCCACTTTTCCGCCTGGGGCGCCGGTGACTGATTCGTTGCCGAGGCTGCTCGACGGTCGATGCCACGCCCGCAACGTCGATCGGCGATGCAAGCGTCCGGTGTCCGGAAACAGCGAGCCGAGAGTGCTTCCTTGAGCGCCTGGCTGGTTCTGGTCGCAGCATTGGCTCTGGTGTTCGTGCTGATCAGTGGCCGCGTTGCGCCGGTGATCGCGTTTCCGCTTTGGGCCGCCGGCTTCTATTTGTCCGGCGTGATCGGCGAGCAGCAGTTCCTGGCGAGCTACGCCAACCCGGCGCTGGCTGCCCTGGTGCTGCTGATGCTGGTTTCGCTGGCGCTGGAACGGGCCCCGCTGATGGAGCATTTCGCAGCGCGGCTGATGGCCGGCAGCGAGCGCCTGGCCCTGTTCAAACTGTCCGCCGCGACCGCCCTTTGTTCAGCCTTTCTCAACAACACGGCGGTGGTCGGTGCCCTGCTCGGGGCCGTGCGCAATCAGCGGCGACATCCGCCGGCGCGCTTGTTGCTGCCGCTGTCCTACGCGGCGATCCTCGGCGGCATCGTGACCCTGGTCGGCACTTCGACCAATCTGGTGGTCAACTCCTTCGTCGTCGCAGCCGGTCTGCCGGCCCTGAAGATGTTCGATTTCGTCTGGGTCGGCGTGCCGGTCGCCCTGATCGGCCTGATGGTGCTGTTGCTCTCGTCGATGCGTCTGCCGAAGACACCGGCGGAGACCCGAGGTCCAGGTCAGCGCTATTTTCTCGAGGCCAAGGTATTGCCTGATTCGCCGCTGGTCGGGCGCAGCATCGAACACAACCGGATGCGCAATCTCGAAGGACTGTTCCTGGTCGAGATCCTGCGCGAAGGGCGTCTGCTGTCACCGGTGGGCCCGGGTGAGGTGCTTCAGGGCGACGATCTGTTGATATTTGCCGGCGAAGTCGGGCGCGTGCAGGTGCTCGAACGCTTTCCCGGCCTCGAGGTGTTTGGCATCCAGGCCGATGCCCTGCTGCGCTCGAATCTGGTCGAGGCGGTGATCGCCAGTGGCTCCGAGCTCGCCAACCGGACTTTGAAGGAAGTCGACTTCCGGACCATGTTCGATGCCGGCGTGGTCGCGATCCGTCGGGGCGATCGCCCGTTGACCGGGCAATTGGGACGCATTCCGCTGCGGGTCGGCGACGCCCTGCTGCTGGCCACCGGTTCGGACTTCAGCCTGCATCGCAACATCGACCGGAATTTCCACGTGCTCGGCGCGACGCCGTTGCGTCCGCGTCTCAGTGCGCCCGAAACCCGTCTCGCGCTGGGGCTCTTCGTCGGCATCATCGGGCTTGCCGCGTTCGGTGTGATGCCTCTGCTGGGCGGCCTGCTGGTCTTGCTCGCGACTTTGGTCGCCCGGCGCGTGCTGACTCTCGGCGAGCTTCGCCGGCGATTTCCGTTCGAGCTGATCCTGGTCATCGGCTCCGCCCTGGCGGTCGCCGCCGGCCTGGAGCGTTCGGGCGCTGCGGCGCTGCTGGCCGACGGCGTGCTGGCCGTGGTCGGCACCGACAGCGCCTGGGCCACGCTGATCGGCATCTACTTGTTGACCGCGCTGTTGACCGAAATGGTGTCGAATGCCGCCGCGGCCGCGCTGGTGTTCCCGCTGGCGCTGTCGGCGGCCAGAGCCCTCGGCGTCGATCCGATGCCGCTGGTGATGACCGTGGCCTATGCGGCCAGTGCCTGCTTCCTGATGCCATTCGGCTATCAGACCCACATGATGGTCTATTCGGTCGGGCGCTACGGCGTCCGCGACTACCTGCGGGTTGGCACTCCGCTTGCGCTGGCCTATGGCCTTGGCGTGATCGTGCTGGTTCCGCTGGCCTTCCCGTTCTGAACGTGGCCTTCCACGCGACCCTTATGGAGAATATTCGAGTTGGCCGGATTCGAACCTTACGCCCGTGATGCCGAGGCAATCGAACGGGAAATCGTCACTCGCGGGCTGGTGCTCGGCATCGACTGGCAGGACGCGGCCCAGGTCGGCCTGCTCGCCAGGGAATTGAGCGAAGGCGGGTCCGGACACGTCGAGCGGCTGGTGCGCTCGAAGGATCCGCGCGAGCGTGCCAGGGGCGAGCTTTTCGCGTTCGCGATCCTGATGCAGCAGACCATGGCCGAGAGTGCCGAACGGGGCATCCATACCCATGGTGGCGCAGTCTGGAAGTCACTCGGTAGAGCCCTGATCGAATGCGACGAACAGCGAGGGCAATGATATTCGAATAATTACTATGTCATTGTGAGTAAATAGTTGCGCTCGATGCTCCTGGGATATATCTAGTACCTCCTGTGGGCCGGTTGGTGGCCCGCGTCACTGATGACAGGAGGTCCACATGAAGGCAATCTGTGTCGCCGCCGCTGCCGCGGCGGTGAGTCCCGCCGCACTCGCCATCGAAGCCGGGGCGCTTGCATTCACCAGCTTCAATGCCGACGAGGACGGATGGAGCGTCGTCGCCCTGACCGATCTGCAGCCCGGTCTCTCGGTCTACTTCAGCGAGCGCACCTGGGATGCGGCCGCTGGCGCCTTTGTCGGCAGCGAGGCGAGCTATCAATGGCAGCTGGACGCTGGCGGCGTCGAAGCGGGTTCGGTCGTGCGCTTCGCGTCGGTCAACAATGCGGCCAGGAGCGCCAGCGTCGGCAGCCTGACCGCGAGCGGCGTGGCAAACCTCAGTGCCACCGGCGAAACCCTGTTCGCATATCTCGGCGCGGCACCCGACTCGCCGGACAGCTTCATTGCGGCACTGTCGACCGAGGACTTTGCGGGTGATCAGCTCGATGGCACCGGCCTTGGTCTCGGCGTGAGCGCGCTGTCGCTTGCCAGCGGTGCCGACTACGCGGAATACGTCGGGCCTCGCAGCGGCCTGACCGCGTTCGCCGATTACGTCGGACTGATCAACGATGCCGCCAACTGGACCGTCGAGACCAGCGGTGATATGTCGGGCCGGCTGCCTTCGCTGGCGGCATTCGATGTGACTGCGCCGGTGCCCGAGCCCAGCACCTATGCCATGCTGCTGGCGGGCCTCGGCTTCGTCACGTATTCCGTCCGGCGCAGGATGACCGACTGAACGGGCACGCTCGGGCGAAGTCGCGCGATCGGCTCAGGCGGCCGGCAGCGGGCGCTCGCCCCGCATCAGGTCCTCGACCGATTCACGCTGGCGGGCGGGGAATGCCTCATGGCCGCGGACCAGCACTTCGGCGGCCCGCGGCCGCGAGTTGTAATTGGAGCTCATGGTCATGCCGTAGGCACCGGCCGAGAGCACGGCGACCAGATCGCCTGGACGAATCGCCAGCATGCGGCTGCGCGCGAGAAAATCACCGCTCTCGCAGATCGGACCGACCACATCGTATTGCCGTGCAGCCAGATCGTTCTCGACCACGGCTTCGATCTGGTGATAGGCGTCGTAGAGCGCGGGCCGGGCGAGGTCGTTCATCGCTGCATCGACCACGGCGAAGCTCTTCTCCTCGCCCTGTTTCAGCAGTTCGACGCGCGTCAGCAGCAGACCTGCATTGCCGACCAGCGAGCGGCCCGGTTCGAGGTACAGCGTCTCGCGTCGTCCCTGCATGCGCGCCACCAGCGGCGCCAGAAAATCGTCGATCGCCGGCGGAGACTCGTCCTGGTAACGGATGCCGAGTCCGCCGCCCAGATCGATGTGGTCGAGGGCGATGCCGGCGTCGGCGAGACGGTCGACCAGAGATAGCACCCGATCGGCAGCTTCGGCCACCGGTGCCGGGTCGAGCAGTTGCGAGCCGATGTGGCAGGCAATGCCGCTGAGCTCGAGGGCCGGCAGTTCGGCTGCCCGGCGGTAGAGGTCGAAGGCGTCGTCGATCGGCACGCCGAACTTGTTGCTGCGCAATCCGGTCGAGATGTACGGATGGGTCCTGGCATCGACGTCCGGATTGACGCGAAATGCGACCGGTGCGATCCGTCCGAGGCCGGACGCCAGTTGCGAGACGGTTTCGAGCTCTGCGACTGATTCAATGTTGAAGCAGCGGATACCCGCCTCGAGGGCCTGTACGATCTCGTCGCGCCGTTTGCCGACACCGGAGAAGACGACCCGATCGGCCGATCCGCCGGCGGCCAATACGCGGCTCAGCTCGCCGCCCGAAACGATGTCGAAACCCGCGCCGAGACCGGCGAACAGGCTCAACACGGCAAGATTCGAGTTGGCCTTGACGGCATAGCACACCATTGCGTCGATGCCGGACAGAGCCTGGGTGTAGGCGCCGAAATTCGCCTTCATCGCTGCCGCCGAGTAGATATAGGTCGGGGTGCCGAATTGCTCGGCAATATCCGCGAGCGGGCAGTCTTCGAGCATCAAGTGGCCGTGCTCACGGCGCAAGGTCGGGATCGGAAAGGTCATTGGCTGTCGGCGGCGGGGGCTTTGCTATGATCCGCCTGAACGTCTAGCTGCGCAGCGGCGGGCGATGGCAGATAGAGCGGGCCCTTGATGCCGCAGCCGGCGACCAGTGCGGCCAGCAGACAGGCGGGCAGAAGGCGGTTGGGCATCGACTCGACTCGCAAAAGGAACGATCCTAACAGAAGGGGATTGGCAGATGGACGAGCGCGAGTTCGGTCGCCTGGCAGACGATGAAATGGTGCGGATCGAAGCCGCGCTCGAAGCCTGCGACGGCGATTTCGACGTGGACCTGCAGCCCGGCGGCGTGATCGAAATCGAATTCGACGACGGCAGCAAGGTCATCATCAATCGCCACTCGGCGGCGCGAGAGATCTGGCTGGCGGCACGCTCGGGCGGATATCACTTCGCCCCGCGCGACGGGCGCTGGATTGCCGGCCGCGACGGTGCCGAGCTCTACGCGGTGCTCGCGCGCGTGATCGGCGAGCAATCGGGTGCCCCGGTGCGCCTTTCCGGCGACTGATTCCTTCCGTGCTTCCGCCTGCTAGGGCAGGATCCGGATCGGCGCCTCCTCGACCGGTGCCGGCGGCTGCAGCCGCTGGTTGCGCCGGAATTCGAAGAACATCCGGCCATCGAGCTGCATGGTGTCGTCGAAGACATCTTCGGGCGGTGGCGGCGGCAGGTTTTCCTTGTAGATCAGGTCGTCCTTTTCGGCGCCGAAGGGGCGGATCGCGACCAGCCCGTCGGGCATCTCGAGCCGCGTCTCCGGGACGTCCTTCAATGCGACTCGCATGTAGTCGATCCAGATCGGCAGTGCAGCGGCACCGCCGGTCTCGCCCCGCCCGAGCTTCTGGGGCTGATCGAACCCGAGCCAGCTCACGGCGACCAGCTTGGGCGAGTAGCCACAGAACCAGGCGTCCACATAGTCGTTGGTGGTGCCGGTCTTGCCGGCCAGATCGTTGCGCCGTAACGCACGGGCGCGGGTGGCCGTGCCGCCTGTGACGACGTCGCGCAGCATCGAATCCATCAGGTAGGCGTTACGGGGGTCGAGTACGCGAGCTGCAGTCTTCCTCGCCAGGGGTGGGTCGACCTCGGCCAGCACCCGCCCTTCGCTGTCGCGAATCTGCTGCACGATATAGGGTTCGACCCGGTAACCGCCGTTGGCGAACACCGCGTAGGCGGCGGCCATTTCCCACACCGATGCCGAGCCGGAGCCCAGCGCCATGGTCAGATAGGGTGGGTGCTGATCGCGCTCGAAGCCGAATCGGGTGGCGAAATCCTGCGCGTAGGACGGATCGATCGACTCCAGCAGGCGGATCGCGACCATGTTCTTCGAGCGAGCAAGCGCCTCGCGCAGAGTCATCGGGCCGTCGTAGGTGTTGTCGTAGTTCTTCGGCTCCCAGTCCTTGCTGCCGGTGACTCCGGCCGTATAGCTGAGCGGTTCGTCGTCGAGCACGCTCGAAGGGCTGTAGCCCTTCTCCAGCGCCGCGCTGAAGATGAACGGCTTGAAGCTCGATCCCGGCTGGCGTCGGCCCTGGGTAACGTGATTGAATTTCGACCGTTCGAAATCGAAGCCGCCGACCAATGCCTTGATTGCGCCGCTTGCCGGGTCCATCGACACCAGTGCGGCTTCGACGTCCGGTAGCTGAACCAGATCCCAGCGATCGCCGCTGCGGCTGATCCGCACGACGGCCCCGGGCTTGACGCGCTTGGCCGCCGGCGCCCGCTTGGACAACATCGGGGCGGCGAAGCGCAGGCCCTTGCCGCTGATCTCGATGGTCTCGCCGTGCCGGTACACTGCCACCCGCTTGTTGTCCGCTTCGAGCACGATGGCCGACAGCAGGTCGTCGAAGTCGTGGTACTCGGCGAGCAGATCGTCGAGCCGCTCTTCGTCGGCCGATGCCATTTCGGATTCGTCGATGAAGGCTTCCGGACCCCGGTAGCCATGGCGAAGGTCGTAGGCCAGGACGCCCTTGCGCAGCGCAGCATAGGCGGCGCGCTGGTCTTCTGCCGAAATCGTCGTGACGATCCGGATGCCGAGTTCATAGGCCCGTTCGCCGAACTGTTCGACCGCGATCCGGCGTGCCATCTCGGCCACGTAGGCTCCGGGTACGTCGCTGCGTTCGAGGGCGGATCCGGAGCCGTTGGCGGAATCGGCGAGGACTACCGGAGCGTCACTGGCAGCGGCGAACTCGTCCTCGGTGATGTAGCCAAGTTCGCGCATGCGCCTCAGCACGTAGGCCTGCCGAAGCTTGGCGCGCTTCGGGTTGACCACCGGATTGTATGCCGATGGGGCCTTCGGCAGACCCGCCAGCATGGCTGCCTCGGAAATGCTCAAGTCCTGTAAAGACTTGCCGAAATAGGTCTTGGCCGCGGTCGCGAAGCCATACGAACGCTGCCCGAGGTATATCTGGTTCAGATATACCTCGAGGATTTGATCCTTGGTCAGCTTGTCTTCGATCTTGAGTGAGAGCAGGACCTCGTAGAACTTGCGGCTGAGCGTCTTCTCGCGGGACAGGAAGAAGGTTCTTGCCACCTGCATGGTGATCGTCGATGCCCCTTGGGATCGGCCGCCCGAAACCACATTGGCGACCGCGGCGCGGGCGATGCCCTTGAGATCGACGCCGGGGTGTTCGAAGAAGCGCTCGTCCTCGGCGGCCAGAATGGCTTGCTTGAGGGTCTCGGGGACGCTGGTGATGGGAACGAAGCTGCGGCGCTCCTGCCCGTACTCCGCGAGCAGTTCGCCGTCGGCAGTGAAAATTTGCAAAGGGAGTTTCGGCTTGTATTCCGAAAGCAACTCGATCGACGGCAGTCTCGGCCAGGCGATGATCGCGAATACCGCGACACCGGCCAGGACAATGGTGCCCGTTCCGATCAGTGCTGCAAGGGCGAGCGCGACCCAGCGCATGGTGAATCCGGGGCGAAAGAAGGACGGAGATTATAGAGGTCCGGCCGTGCAGGGCTCCAGTCGGTGCGGTTTCGAAATCTTCCTTTACAGTACATGTGGTAGTTGCTAGGATTTCATGTTAATTGTGGGTAGTGCGCGCAAAATTTTGATTTATAAGGAAATTTCCGGTGCTTGAAGTTCCTTTTCTGTCACGGAAGATGCGCCCCCTGATCGGTGTCGACATCTCGTCGTCATCGGTGAAGATGGTGGAACTCTCGGGTGAAACCAAGGCCGGTTTCCAGATCGAGCGCTACGCCATCGAGCCACTTCCCAGAGATGCCGTATCGGACGGCAACATCGCCAATCTCGAAGCGGTATCCGAATCCCTGCGCCGCTGTCTGCGACGCATGGCCAGCAGCACCAAGCTGGTGGCCATGGCCCTGCCCGCATCGTCGGTGATCACCAAGCGTATCGTGCTGCCGGGTGGCCTGCGCGAGCAGGAGATGGAACTGCAGGTCGAGTCGGAAGCCAATCAGTACATTCCGTTCGCGCTCGAGGAAGTGAACCTCGACTTCCAGGTCCTCGGAGAAATCGGTGACAGCGACGACGTCGATGTCCTGATCGCGGCGTCCCGCAAGGAAAAGGTCGAGGACCGGGTGGCGGCTGCCGAAGCCGCGGGGCTGAAAGCCAATGTCGTCGACGTCGAGTCGTTTGCGGCGCTGGCGGCATTCGAACTGGTGGCGCGGGCGATTCCCGGTGGTGCGTCCGGCAAGATCGTCGCACTGGTGGACGTGGGCGCTCATGCGATGGATATCACGGTGCTGCGCGACGGCAACCAGGTGTATGCGCGCGAGCAGAGTTTCGGTGGCAACCAGCTTACGCAAGATATCGCCCGCCAGTACGGCATGAGCTTCGACGAAGCCGAGTCCGGCAAGCGTTCCGGTAGCCTGCCCGAGAACTACGAAAGCGAACTGCTGCGTCCGTTCATGGATGCGCTGGCGCTTGAAATTTCTCGCGCGCTCCAGTTCTTCTTCACATCGACCCAGTTCAACCAGGTGGACCAGATCGTCCTGGCCGGTGGTTGTGCGGCGATTTCCGGACTGGCTGACGTGGTCACCGGGCGCACCCAGGTGCCGACCATGATCGCCAATCCGTTCTCGGCGATGACGCTGTCCAACAAGGTCAGGGCCAAGAGTCTGATGGCCGACGCCCCGGCGTTGATGGTGGCCTGTGGTCTTGGCCTGCGGAGGTTCGACTGATGATCCGCATCAACCTGCTGCCGCACCGCGAGCAGAAGCGCAAGGACCGCCGGCAACAGTTCTACGCCCTGGTCGGGCTGATGGCGCTTGCCGGCGGGCTGGTGGGATTCGCTGTCCACACCTTCATCAGCAGCGAAATCGACCGCCAGAACGCGCGCAATGCCTTCATCGAGCGCGAAAACGCCGCTCTCGACAAGCAGATCGCCGAGATCCGCCGGCTGCGCGAACAGATCGACGCACTGCTGGCGCGCAAGCAGGTGATCGAATCGCTGCAGACCCACCGCAGCGGCGTCGTTCGCCTCTTCAACGAGATCGCCGTGCAGATGCCCGAAGGGGTCTATCTCACCACCGTACAGCAGACCGGCGACAAGGTCATGCTTGCGGGATATGCGCAGTCCAACGCCCGTGTCTCGACACTGATGCGCAACCTCGACGGCTCGCCCTATCTGGCCGACCCGCAGTTGATCGAGACCAAGGCGGCGATCGAGGGCAAGCGCCGGGTCAGCCAGTATCAGATGAGCGTCTCGTTCGAGCGGCCCAAGCCCGAGAACGGCGAGGAGGCAGCTAAATAATGGCCAAGACCTCATTGCGCGATCGCGTGAATTCGATCGACCTGAACCGCATCGCCCAGGATTTCCAGGGTCTGGACCCCAACGATCCGGGCATGTGGCCGCTGCTGCCGCGGCTCGCCACGATGATCGCCGTCTTCGCGGTGACCGTTGCGGCTGCCTGGTGGTTCGACTGGAAGCCCCTCGGCGAGACCCTCGAGGCCAGCCAGCGGGCCGAGCAGGAACTGCGGAACAAGTGGGTCGCAAAGAAGACCCAGGCGGTCAACCTGGAAGCATACAAGCAACAGTTGGCTGACATAGACCGCGAGTTCGGTGCGCTGCTGCGGCAATTGCCGAACAAGGCCGAGATGGATTCGCTGCTGGCCGACATCAACCAGGCAGGCCTGGGGCGTGGCTTGTTGTTCGAGTTGTTCAAGCCAGGCAACGATGTGATCCACGATTTCTACGCCGAGATGCCGATCCAGGTGCAGGTCGCCGGCAGTTATCACGACCTCGGGGCGTTCGCCGAGGATGTCGCGCAAATGCCCAGGATCGTGTCGCTGCAGGACATCGGGCTCAAGATGAATGACGATGGCACGATGGTCCTGAACGGCAAGGCGGTGACCTACCGCTACCTCGACGACGAGGAACTGGCGGCGCAGCGCAACGCCAGGAATGCGGCAGCGAAGGGACGTTGACATGCGACAGCTAACCAAGGGAAATCCGACGCCGCCGGCACTGCGCACAGGGAGACCGGCGCTGTCGTTGATCGCGCTGCTGCTGATGGCGGCATGTTCGAGCCCACAGGAAGACATCCAGGTATGGATGGATGACCAATCCAGACATATGGTCGGCAAGGTCCAGCAACTGCCCGAAATCAAGCCGGCAGAGCAGGTCGCCTATGTCGGCTATGACTATCCGGATCCGTTCCGGCCGGCGGCGACCGCGATCGACCTGGACATGTCCACCAGCGAATTCAGGCCTGATCTGACGCGGCGCCGGGAGCCTCTCGAGGCCTTCGCGCTGGAGACGCTGGCCTTCGTCGGCACCCTGGAGATGGGCAGCGAAAAGATCGCGTTGGTCATGTTCCAGGCGCCGGCAGGCGGCGGTGCGGCCGGGCAGGGTGACGGCACGCTCTATCAGATCCGCAAGGGCAACTACATGGGTCAGGATTTCGGTCTAGTGGCCGAGATCAATGACACCGAACTGACGTTGAAGGAACTCGTCGAGGATCTGAACGGCGAATGGGGAGAGCGGGTGACCACGATGGAACTGAAGGATCCGCTGGCCGAGGAGGCATCGAAGTGATGAACAAGAGCATACGCAAGTCCCTGCTGGCACTGGCCACGGGTTTGGCGGTCGGCGTCGGCGCAGCGAATTTCGCGATCGCTACGGCGCATGCGGCGGATGCGGCAGCGGCGGTCCAGGGCAACAGCATCGAGGCGATCGATGTCAACAATCAGGGTGGCCAGGTGATCCTGCGCCTGACGATGGCCGAGCCCGTCAGCGTGCCGCCGCCGAGCTTCAGCGTCATGACGCCGCCGCGGATCGCATTCGACTTCCATGGCACCAGCAATGGTCTCGGCGCGTCGGTCCAGCGATTCGACGCCGGTGACCTGCGCAGCGCCAACATCGTGCAGGTCGGCGACCGCACCCGCCTGGTGCTGAACCTCGATCGCGCAGTGCCCTATGACACGCGCACCGAAGGTCGCTTCGTCTTCATCACGCTGGCGCGCGCCAATTCCGACGTCGGCGCCGCAGAGCCCAGCGTCTATTCGTCGTTCTCGGCCCCGTCCGACAGTGGCGCAGCCGCCGCCGACCGCGCCATTCGCGATATCGCGTTCCGCCGCGGCATCGATGGCGAAGGGCGGGTGGTGGTCGAACTGGCGACGCCGGAGACCGCCATCGACATCCGCCGGATGGGCTCGAATCTGGTCGTCGAGTTCCTCAAGACGACCTTGCCGGAGCCGCTTCGCCGTCGCCTCGACGTGGCCGACTTCGGCACGCCGGTGACCGAGATCGCGACCCAGGAGCAGGGTGACACAGTGCGCATGACGATCAGCCCGCAGGGGCTGTGGGAGCACAATGCCTATCAGAGCGACAACCAGTTCGTGCTCGAGATCAAGAAGGTCGTCGAGGATCCGCGCAAGCTGGTGCAGGGCCAGGGCCCCGGCTATCACGGTGAGAAGCTGTCGCTGAACTTCCAGAACATCGACGTGCGATCGGTGCTGCAGGTGATCGCCGATTTCACCAACTTCAACATCATCACCAGCGATTCGGTCGACGGTCGTCTGACCCTGCGGCTCAAGGACGTGCCCTGGGACCAGGCCCTCGACATCATTCTGCAGGCTCGTGGGCTCGACAAGCGCAAGAACGGCAATGTGATCTGGATCGCCCCGCGCGACGAGCTTGCCGCCCGCGAAAAGCTCGAGCTCGAGGCCAAGGCCCAGATCGGCGAACTCGAACCGCTGGTCACCGAGACCTTCCGCATCAATTACCACCAGGCCCGCTCGATCGCCAACTTCCTGTCGTCCGGCGAGCAGAGCATCCTGTCGAAGCGCGGCAGCGTGGTGGTCGACGAGCGCAGCAACAAGATCTTCGTGCAGGATGTGCCGAGCAAGCTCGACGAGCTGCGCAGCCTGATTGCCGAAATCGATCTGCCGTCGCGTCAGGTTCTGATCGAGGCCAGGATCGTCGAGGCCAGCGACACCTTCTCGCGCGACCTCGGTGCGCGACTGGGCTTTGGCCTGTTCGCGCCGAAAACCGCCAAGAACGGCGCCCCGCGCTATTCGGTGGGCGGTGCGCTGGAGCAGAGCGCCTTCTTCGGCGGCTTGCTCGAGGACCAGCCGATCTACCAGGACACCCGTGCGGTCAACCTGGCGGCGGTACCGGACAACGGCTCACAGCCTGGTCTGCTGTCGCTGGTGCTGTGGAACTCCAAGGCGACGCGCTTCCTCGATCTCGAGATCTCTGCGCTCGAAGCCGACGGCCGCGGCAAGATCGTGTCGCGACCGAAAGTGATGACTGCGGACCAGATCGAGGCGGTGATCGAGCAGGGGGTCGAGATTCCGTACCAGCAGGCCACCAGTTCCGGCGCCACCAGCGTGTCCTTCCGCAAGGCCAATCTGGCGCTTAGGGTCAAGCCGCAGATCACGCCGGACGGCCGCGTGATGCTGAGCCTGGAAGTGAACAAGGACTCGCGTGGCGAAGACACCGTGTCGGGGCCGGCGATCGACACCAAGCACGTCAAGACCGAGGTGCTGGTCGAGAACGGCGGCACCGTGGTGATCGGCGGCATCTACGTGCAGGACACCGCCTTCGGCACCAGCAAGGTGCCGCTGCTCGGCGACATTCCGGTGCTCGGTCACCTATTCAAGCAGAATACGAAGCGGGACAACAAGACCGAACTCATCGTTTTCATCACGCCGAAGATCGTCGAGGATCACCTGGTTTCGCGCTGAACACGACGACTGGCAATCGGGAGCAT
>JAGRFY010000078.1:0-5105 GCA_020445765.1 Rhodocyclaceae bacterium
GGGCGACGGCGCGGCGGTCCGCGCCAGGACCGCTCGCCGCTATACTGGGGCCCCGTCCCCGACCACGGAGCCTCCAGTGAGCGAGACCGCCGATCACCGCGACGGCCGCGATCGCATTCCGGGCGAGATCGCCTGCCTGCCGATCGAACGATTGCCGGCGTCGATGATTTCCGACGTCGGCAACCATTGCCAGGTCTGGCGCCAGGGCGGCGGCTTCGTCCAGGGCGGCAAGCGCACCAGCTCCGATCTGGTGATCAAGAAGTTCCGTGATCACTGCAGTTTCGCCGAAGCGCGCGTCTATGCGCGCGAGCATCGCCGCCTGTGCGAGGCGCTCGACGACATGATCCCGGCAACCCTGTACGTGCATACCCGGGTCGATGGACAGGACAGCGTGATCGCCATCGCCGAGACGGTTTCGACCTGGTTCAACATCGCCAACCCGCACAACGAGGGCGAGGCGGTGCCGCTGCTCGCCCGCCTTGCTCGCAGCCGCGAGCAGCTCCGGCGCTTCATCGCGGCGGCCCATCGCTGGCGGGACACCGACGACCCTAAGGTGATCGACCTCTACGGCGTCGACAACCTGGTGCTCGACCGGGACTATCGGCTGCGCTATCTCGACAGCTTCGGCGTGTTCTTCCACGAAAGCCTGCTCTACATGCTGGCCGAGATCGACTACGAACTGAAGACCAAGATCGACCTGTCGCTGGCGCGCCTGAGCTATCTCGAACACCTGCTGTCAGCGGCCGACCGGGCCGCCGACTGAGCGCCCGCGCGACCCCGACCCGGGTCACCGCCGGTGCGTGACGAGCGGATCCTGCCAATCGTCGAGCAGGTCCACCAGCGGGCCGACGAACGCCTCGTAGTGCTTCCAACGCGCGACGCTCGAACGGTAGATGGGCTGTCGGACCTGCCACTTGCTGGCAGTGCCGACGCCGCGCTCGGTCTGCTGGTGTGCCAGACACGCCGGATGCCACGGCAGGCCGACGAAGTCCACCAGCCTGCGCGCCCATGCCTCCGGGTCGGCGACCAGTGCCTCGTACGGCAGTTCGAGCAATGATTCCGCCGGCAGGTGCTCGCGCCAGTGGGATATCAGGCGGCGGTATTCGCGGTAGTAGTGACCGAGGTCAGCGAGGTCGGTGGCATAGCCATGCTGCAGGCCGAAGCTCTGGAAGTGGATCGACAGGCAATTGTCGATCGGGTGGCGCTGGACATGGATGATGCGCGCCCCGGGGAAGGCCACGTGGATCGGTCCGAGAAACCGGAAATTCGCCGGCATCTTGTCGATCACCCGCGCGGCGTCTTGCGACAGGGTATCCAGGAAGTGCGACACGCGCTGCGCGATATCGCCGACGACAGCCTGGTCGTATTGCGCGAAGAACACCTGCTGGCGATGACGATCCAGCGTCTCGCCCCAGATGTTCTGCTCACCGGCGCCGTGCACCATCGGATGCGCGGCCAGAATCTGTTCGACCAGGGAAGTGCCGGAGCGCGGCATGCCGACGATCAGCACCGGGCGCTGCGATTCGCTCGCACCCGGCCAGCGCCGACCCAGCACGTCGCCGCCATGCGAGGCGATCATCAGGTCGACGATCCGGGTCACCGCTGCCCGATCGTGCGCCGGCGCGGACCGCCGCTTGCGGGCGTTGGCGTCGGCGAAGTGGGCAAAGGCATCGGCATGACGACCGAGATCGTCGCAGACCTTGCCCATCGCATAGGCGAGAGCGATGCGCTGCCCCTCGCTCTGTACATCGGCCCGTGCCATCCGCTCGAGCAGCGGCGCGTCGGCGTTCGTCATCCGTCGCAGTTGCGGCAGACGGCTCAAGGCCGCGACATCGTCCGGGCGACGCTCGAGAATGCGACCGAGCTGCCGCTCGGCCTCGGCGAAGCGGCCGGCCGACGCCAGCGCGTCGGCAAGCGCCAGGATCACGCCGGGTTCTGCCGGCGCATGACGCATCGCACCGTCGAGCACCTCGCGGGCGCCGGCGAGATCGCCGCGCCGCTCGAGAATTCGGGCGAGGCCGAGTCGCGCCCGCACGTTGCCCGGCGCCAGCGCCACCGCCCGTTCGAACCAGGCCGTCGCTTCGCGATAACGGAAGGTGGCGGCGAAGTCCTGGGCGATTTCGACCAGGGCGCTGGCATCGCGCGGCGCATGCCGCTGCGCTTCGGCGTCGCTGCGCGCTGCCTGCTGGTGCTCACCGAGTCGGCCCAAGGCGATCGCGCGATGGGCCCACGCTGCCGGCGCCCTGGCCCGGTCCGCGAGCGCCCGATCGAGGAACTGCAGGGCCTCGCGGTCTCGCCCGAGCATCACCAGCGAGCGCCCTGCGAGCTGCAACAGCTCCGGCCAGCGATGTCCGCCCGACAGTAGCGCGTTCACGTGCTGCAGGCATTCGGCATGGCGCCCCGCCCTGCTGAGATCGCGCAGGGCCTGCAGCGGCGCCGAGGGCGCGTTTGGCGATCGCGCGGGGCGGGCTTTCTTTGCCATCGGGAAGGTCATCGGCCGGATCGAATGGTCTCGTCGGCAGCGATCGCGCGGCGAGGCTTGGGCACGATTATAGCGATCCGCGGCGCGTTCCCTGCCCGCCCCGCCGGCAGCCGCAGCACGTGGACGAGCCGAGGGCCGCGTTCACGACCTCGGCATCGCTACCATCACGGCCTGGCCAGGCTGCGAACAGCCGGCATCGCAACAGCGACCGGGCTGCCGGTTGCGGGTGATCAGGCGTCGCGGATCATCGACCACGCCGCGTTCCATCAGCCGCTCGACCAGGTCGACCTTGTCGCCGACCGGATACTGTCGCCAGATCTCCTGCTTCATCGCTGCTGGCGAGCCACCGCCGTGCAGGCTGATCAGCGAGTACCAGCCGCCCTGGTAGGAGGCGGTCAGGTCTTCGACGAAACGCGCGACCTCGATCCGTTTGTCGTAGGGCACAGCGGGGTTGGCTCGCAGCACCTCCGCCAATGTCGCCGCAGTGGCCGGGTTGTGATCCTCGTCCGGGCCCGGCAACGCAACCACCAGACCGCCCGAGACTTCGTGCGCCAGCCGGTGCATGTCGTAGATCTGGGTTGCCAGCAGGAGCTTGCCGATATTGGCGAACACCGGATCGGGCATGAAATTGCCGGCCAGCCGATCGGGCGTGGCATAGACGCTGGCCGCGACCCCGCAGGCGTAGAAGCCCTCCACGATCTTGATCAGCTCGACCATCGGTTCGCGCAGATTCGACGTCGAGCCGGGGTCGTCGAAGCCGTTGGCTTCGCACATCAGCGCACCGGCGCCGATCAGCAGGTCACCGAAGCCCGCCCGCGCGGCAATGCAACTGTGACGGTGGTGGGTGGCGTAGGCATAGGTCAGCGTCCCGGACTGCCGCCAGTCGCCAGCATAGAACACGCGATGCCACGGCACGAACACCCGGTCGAGGATCACCACCGCGGTCGATTGGCCGTAGCGACGGGAAAACACCGGGTCGCCGTGCTCGACCCGCTCGCCCGGGCGCCCGGCCGGGCGGGCGACGATGGTCACGCCTTCGGCATCCACCGGCAGCGCGCAACACACCGCAAAATCGGCGTCCGCCTCGGACATCGCGCGACACGGCATCACCAGCAACTCATGGACATAGGGGGCCGACGTGACGATCGCCTTGGTCCCCGAAATCACGATGCCGCGGCCATTGCGTTCGACCACATGGACGTAGGCATCGGCATTGGGCTGCTGGTGCGGCCTGCAGCTGCGGTCGCCCTTGGCGTCGGTCATGGCGATGCCGATCGCCAGATCCAGGTCCTGGACGTGGGCAAGATAGGCAGCGAAACGGTCGCGGTGCTCGCGACCGCCCTTTGCGTCGTCGAGTTCGGCGCAGACCTGGGCCAGCCCGTTCAGCGCGTCGTGCGTCAGGTAGCGCTGGGCGCAGCCGGTTTCCTGGCACAACAGACGCACCGCCTCGAGCTTGTTGAGGAGATCGCCGGCCGACTCGTTGATGTGCAGCATGCGATTGACGGTTCGCCCTCGCGACGACTGGTCGGCAGTCATCAGCGGCGCCTTCGCCTCGTCGAGCGCGAAGTCATAGCTCACCGCCAGCGCGTTGATGCCGGGCACGAAGGCCGGCGCATCCACCACCGACTCGACCGCGCGGCCGTCGACGAACACCCGCGGAGAATAGGCGCGCAGCGACGCCCGGTAGTCGTGACCGTCCATGCGCCGCGGCGCGCCGGTGTGCAATCCCATTCGCGACATCTCCGACCCCTTTCTTGAACAGTGTTCAATTAATAAAACAACGGTAGAATCGAGAGATGGAAAAGTCAACGACTCGGCGCAGCGAGCGGCTCGGCGAGGCACGCCGGCGACGCGGCGCGAAGGCGGTCAGCGACGTGCGGCGCGGTCTGATCCTCGAGGCTGCGCAGGAGGCCTTTGCCGAACTGGGCCTCGCCGGCACCAGTCTGCGCGAGATCGCGCGCCGGGCCGGCTACACGCCGGGCGCGCTGTACAGCTATTTCGCCAGCAAGGAGGAGATCTACGGCGCGCTGCTCGGCGAATCGCTGGAGCGACTGAACGCCTGCGTCGCGGCGGCGGTCGCCGAAGAGGCGCCACCGGCTGCCCGGCTGCGGGCCGCCGCCGTTGCCTTCTTCGCCTTCTACCGCGACCATCCGCGGGAACTGGACCTGGGTTTCTATCTGTTCAACGGCGTGCGACCGATGGGGCTGACGCCGGCGCTCAACGATCGCCTCAACCGGCGCCTGCGCGATGCCCTGAGCCCGGTCGAATCGGCACTGATCGCTACCGGTCGCCCGCCGTCGGCTGCGACCCGCGACACCACCGCGCTGTTTGCCCAGATCGTCGGCCTGCTGGTCCTCCAGCATAGTGGCCGCATCCGGATGTTCGGCCAGCACGCCGAATCACTGCTCGCCTCGTTTGTCGACGTCATCGCCGGCGACGCGCCGTCCGACGGCTGACAGCCGCTGCGCCAGCACCGGTCGTCCGAGGTCGACGAAGGCACGGACCCGCGACGACAGCAGCCGCGAATGGGGATAGACGAAATTCACCGGAACCGGCGGCGCACGGGCGTCGACGAGCACTTCCACCAACCGTCCGTCCGCCAGCGCATCGGCGACCTGGTAGG